>NZ_QHJQ01000002.1:300000-494650 GCF_003185655.1 Coraliomargarita sinensis
TACGGTTTCTCCGGGAACTAAGTCACTTCCAGCTCACTAAGCGACAGCCATATGAAAGCTACAACCAAGTTTTTCGCCTCGTTCACGCTCGGTTTGATCCTGAGCGCCAGCCAAGCCCTCGCCGCAATCCCCGAGCCGGACACCTTGCTCTACGGTAAAGTGCTCCACCGCGCAAATGGCAATGAGCACCAACTCATGCAGGGCACACTGACCTGGACGCTGGAGGATCAAAACGGCCAGGAGTACCAATACGAGACCGAGTTGACCGACATCGGAGGAGAGTTCTCTTACAAACTTCCGATTCCTCATCAGGCACTCTCAACCGGACTGAATGTGGATAGCTCGGTCATTCCGCTGGGAGTCGGCGAAAAGACTTACGAGTTCGTCTCGATCGAGGTGGACGGCTATCCGGCTGCCATTCTCTGGTCGGAAATCGATTTCCTTAGCCTGATCCAGGAAGACCGTGCTGCGACCTACCGTATTGATTTGGTCGTTTCCTTTGACCTGCTTGATACTGACGGCGACGGTATGCCCGACTGGTGGGAGAAATTCTACGGTCTCGACTGGCAGACGCCGGATGCCGGCCTTGACACCGACGGCGATGGATGGACCAACCTGGAGGAGTATCTCCGTGGCACCAATCCGCTGGTCGACAACCGCTCGCCTTCGCTGCAGACCTTGAACCTTTTCGCCTACGGTGAGTCGGACAACGGGGTTTGGTTGCGTGCGGTCGATTCCAACTCCACCGAGGAAGAACTGACCTACACGCTGACGAGTCTGCCGGACGGCGGCTATCTGCACTTTGTGCCCGCGCCCGGTGAAGAGGGGGCCGAGACCGTGCTCGTCGTGGGAGCGACCTTTACCCAGGCCCAGCTCAATCTCGGGCAAATCGCCTACCGTCATACCGATCCCCAGACGACAGAGACACAATTTCGTCTGACAATCGGTGACGGAACCAGCACCTCGGAAGAAGCCGAAGTACTTATCGATGTGTTCCCGCCAAGCCCTCTGCTGGCACTCGACGAGTCGACCGACCCGATTCCGTTCTGGTGGCGCGAAGAAAATGTCATTTTCGAAGCTTACTGGAGCCTGCGCGAGAACGTGATCAGCGGAGACCTTGTGGAATCTGCTCTGCTTTACCTCCTGGGTAGCGAATACGGCTACACCCTCTGGGATCAGCGTGCGGAGACACTGCCGGTGACGCTGGCCGCGACGGGAGCCGGTTCGCAATTCATCCTCGGTGGAGCGGCGGACGACGTTCTCAGCGGCAGCGCCCAGCCTGATATTATTTCCGGTGGCGCGGGTAGTGATATTCTTACCGGTGGCGCGGCCATCGACCTGTTCATCGTCGGCGATGCAGGCACCGAAACCATTACCGATTTCAACCCCGCCGAAGATGTGCTTGATTTGAGCGATCTACTTGTGGGCCAGACGGGCAGCCTGGATGCCTTCCTCTCGGTCAGTTCGAACGGCGTGGATAGCCAGATCGGCGTGGACCGCGACGGTGACGGCAGTGGCTACACGGATGCCGTCATCATCCTACAGGGAGTCAACCTTTCCGAAAGCGGCCTGCATGTACTCTGGTCGCAGGGGCAACTGCTTGCGGGTGAGCTTCGCGGACTCGTTTCCATCTCGATCGATGGCTGGCCCGATGCCGCCATCGAGGAGGGCTACAGCAAAGCCGAACTGACGCTCCGTCGTAACGGCCCGAACAATCAACCGCTCAGCGTGCAGTTGCTGCTTTCAGGGAGCGCGGTGAACGGAGTGGATTATCGTTCCGTTGCCACGACGGTTAACTTTGCCGCTGATCAAAGCGAAGCTTCGCTTGTGATTGATCCGCTTCTGGACGGAAGTTCCGAGTTTATCGAACAGGTGATTGTCGAGATCGCGGCCGGCAGTGGCTACGTGCTTGATGCGACCGCGGCCGGGCAGATCAACATTACGGATGCCAAGCAGCGCTTCGGCATCATTGCCTACGATGCCTACGCGGTTGTCGGCGAGGGCGATGCTTACTTCCAGATCGTCCGCCAGGGACCGCGTGACAGCTACGTGGAGTTGCTCCTGAGCATGGGTGGCACTGCCGAAAGCGGTACGGATTACACCGCAATCAACCGTCTGGTCACCTTCAATAACAATCAGGCCAGTAAGTTGATCCCCGTCTCGGCTCTGGGGAACGGTGCACTCGGCGTGTCCGAAGCCAGCCGTGTCCTGAAGGTCGCGATCGACGAATCGATCACCGGGGAGTATGGATTGACCCACGAAAGTGAGGCTTCCATGCGCCTGCTTTCCAACATGGCGGCTTTCGACGCCTGGGCCAGTGAAGCGATTCCCGATTCGGACACTCTGAGCGGGGAAGAACTGCAGGAGTCCACTTCGCCGCGTACCGGGATGCAAGCCCTTTTGGAGTACGCGCTCTCTTACGGAGTCGATCTCGAGGACGGCATTGATGGGGATGAGCGCCAACAGATCGTGCCTCAAATCTCCAAAGAGGCCGATGGTATCCACTTCGGGTTCACTCAGCGCCTCAATGATCCGAGTATCCGCTACATCGTGGAATGTTCACCTGACCTCAATCAGTGGCACAGCGGTGCCGAGTACTTTGAGGCGGTGGAGCTTTCTGAAGAAGCGGAAAACGCCGGTCGGGTGCGTTACCGTGTTGTCGGTTCGGAGGACAGTTCTACCCAGTGCTTCATCCGCGTCCGAATCGAACTTGTTGACTGAGCCTTGATGGTTCCGAAGCCATGACTGACGCGACCCTAGCACGATTGATGAAGGCCTGCCTCAAGCAGATGCCTGTGCTGGGCTGTGCGGGTGCAGTTTGTTTCTTTGGAGGCTGTTCGTCAGAGCCGGAGATCGAAGATCCCGTGGCCATCGAGGTGGGTCGTCGTACGATCACGCAAAGTGAGCTTCAGGCAAAAGTCGACTTCATGCGTGAGCGAGGCAGCCTTGCTGCCGGCAATTCGGATGAATTCATCGACCGCCTCGTCGAGCGAAGTGTGGCCTTGGAGCGGGCCCGCGAGATGGGGCTCGATCAGGACATGGAGCTTCGCATCCAGTGGGAAAATCTACTCATCGGACGGCTGAAAAAAGTCGAGATGGACCGGGCCCTGGCATCGGTCTCCGTGACCGACCAGGAAGTTGAAGCGCGCTACACGGAGCAGCTGGACAGTTTTACGAAGCCCGCTCAAATCCGCCTGGCCTTGCTTTACCTGGAAAAAGGCAAGGTCACGGATAGCGAGGCATTGATTGAGCGCATGGAAAAAGCAAAAGCCGCCGTGGCAGAACTTCCTGACGATACGCGCGGCTTTGGTGCGCTCGCGATGACCTATTCCGAAGAAGCGACCAGCCGTTTCAAGGGGGGCGATATCGGTTGGCTCCAGGCCGGGCTGCCCAAGTACCGCTGGCCCGAGGCTGTGATGAATGCGGCCTTTGCCCTGGAGCCGGATGAGCTCAGCGACGTGATCGAGACTGAGGACGGCGTTTACTTGCTCAAAAAGACCGACAGCCGGGGCGCCGTTGTTCGCCCGCTCGATAAATACCTTCAAGCGAGCCTTCAGCGGGAACTTCTGCAGCAAAAGAAAGCTGAGCTGCGCGAGCAACTGGAGCGCAAATGGATGGAGAGTACCGAATTGAAACTCCATCCGGCTGTGATCTCCGAGATAAATTTTCCAACACCTTCCACCACAACAAACTAAGCGGACACCCCGAGTTGTCGCGATACGCCAAACTTTTCGAACGACCTTTTGACCATGACGATCCCTGATTCACTTAAAATTCGATTCAGTTTAATTCTGCCGACAGTACTGCTCGCCGCTCAGTCCGTGCACGCACAGGTGGCGCCGGTGGCCAACGACGACACTTTCCCGACGATTCCGTCGCTGACCGTTGCGGCGGATAATTCGCTGTCCATCTCGGATGCGACGCTTCTGGCCAACGATACCGGCGACGGAATCGATGTGGATACGGTCGTTCAGGCCACAGTGACCTCAGGTGTTACGGTGACCCGTGTGACT
The DNA here is from genome assembly GCF_003185655.1 of Coraliomargarita sinensis. NCBI lineage: Bacteria > Pseudomonadati > Verrucomicrobiota > Opitutia > Puniceicoccales > Coraliomargaritaceae > Coraliomargarita > Coraliomargarita sinensis. The sequence goes on from NZ_QHJQ01000002.1 coordinate 304,014, forward strand.
GCCGCCGGCGGTTCGATTACCTATGACCCCGGCAACGCTTTCCAGTCCCTCGACAGTGGCGACACCCAAAACGACACCTTCGATTACACGATCGATGGCGACGAAGCCCCGGACACTGCCGGCGATGAACAGGCTACGGTGACGGTCCAAGTGACAGGAGTGAACGACGCCCCGGTTCTCTCCACCCTGAACAACGATTCCGTAAACGACAACGCGACCACCCAGCCATTCGAGAACGAAACCATCACCGATCTGGATACGGGCGAAGAGCTTACCGTGACCGTTCAAATAACGGATGCTGACGAGGGTTCCTTTTCCACGCTAGCTGGGTTCACCGATAACTCCGGCACCACTCCCGGTGAATATACATTTACCGGATCAGCTTCCGCCGCGCAGGCAGCGCTGCGTGGGTTGGTTTTCGATCCGGCAGAAAACACTGTCCAGCCCACGACCACCTATACTGTAGATTTGAGTGTGACGGTGAGTGATGGTGATCTTTCCGATTCGGATAGCCTGACGGTAACGGTCACATCGATTAACGACAACCCGACCCTGACAGTAGGCGATAACGCGATCGCGATGGACGACGACGAGACACTTACGGTCTTCGCGAACGGTAGTGGCGCGGCGAATTTCACCCTTCAGGATGTCGACGTTCAGGATACCTACACCGTGGTCGTCACCTATGATCAAACAATCGGCGGATTCACCTCGGCATCAAGTTCCTCATTCACCGCGGCAGGATCGGGCTCCAGTTCGACCTTGACCATCTCGGGGACGGAATCCGCGGTCAGAACCGCATTACTCGGTCTTGTTTACGATCCGATCGAGAACCTTGTCGCCGTAGATGATACGAACTCGCACACCCTGAGTGTCTCTTTTGCGGACCAGGGGTCGACACCCGCCACCGGCAGCACGACAATCACTGTGACATCCGTCAATGACAGCCCTGTTCTCAGTCCGGCCGGGCCCCTGCCTATCGTCAGCCTCGGGGCTGGGGGCGTTTTCGCAATCTACGATCGCATCTCCTTAACCGACGCCGATTTTGAAACAACCACTTCCGAAGGTTCCGGTGATATCGGCGGAGGTACTCCAACGGATGAGTTTACCGCTTCGATCCTGCTGACGGATGCTTCCGACGGGACCACCGAAGGTGCTTATGGTTCGATCAGCTCCAGCTTGTTCCAGGTCGATGGTTCGAACGCGAACCTCTACACCTATACCTCGAACCGGCAGGCGGTCGAGTCGGCCATCCGCGAAGCGCTCTACCAGGCTCCCGATTCCACGGGTACCTTTGTGGCCAAGCTGACGGTACGTGATTCCAGTGGCGATGCCGCCACCCAGGATTCCAATACGGTGATCGCGTCCACCGAGGTGACCCAACCGACACCCGGCATGACAGGCCTCCAACCTGGGCAGACGGTTAACGACAACAGCACAATCCTGCCTTTCCTGACTGCCGTATTCAACAGCTTCGGATCGGGCAACAAAACGGTTGAAATCACACTGGTCAAATCACCTTCCGAGCTGACAGCGCAGACACCGAGCATGGACGAGCGCGGTGCGTTTGATATACTCGGGCCGTTCGGGAAAAACAGCAGCGGTAATCCGGATATCTATTCATTTACCGGTAATGCCGTCAACGCCACCGATGCGCTGCAAAACCTCCGCTTCCGCCCGACTCCCAACCGTATTGTGGGTGCCAGTGAGACGGTTACATTCCGTATTCAGGTCAAAGCTTCCGGTGGCTCACAGCTGAGCGAAGACTTTCTCACGATTACCATCTTCCCGGTCAATGATCTGCCTGCCATCACTCTCGGGGGAGACAATGCCAATTTCCGGATTGATGATGACGAGGTGACCAACCCCTTTGAAACAACCATCGTTTCCGATCCCGACGAAGCCGGCGAAGACGAAGTGACCGTGACGGTCACGTTCATCGGCGAAGATCCCGCCACAGGTGAACCGCTTGCCGGCGGTGGCGAAATCTACCGTGATATCACGACTCCGGCGGATCCGGATGCCGAGCCGCCCACAGAGGAGACAACTGAAGAGGTACTGCAAACACCGCCCTATACCTTTACCGGCACACCTGCCGAGGCACAGGACTGGTTGCGCAGTCTTAAATTTCGCCCGGACCCCGTCCGTAACCAAGTGGGACAACGTGAAAACGTGACCTTCACCGTTACGGTAGAAGATGGCAGCGGGCAGTCCGTGACCAACTCCGAACGGATCGTCACGGTGACCGCGATCAACGGCGCGCCGGATATCATCGGAGTGCCCGCACCGGCAGACCAGCCTTTCCCTGTTCCGGCCTCAGCTCCCGGAGAAATTATTCCATTCGTCGGCCTCTCGGTTGAGGACGAGGAGAGCCTTACCTTTACGATTACCCTGGATGACGACGACAAGGGTACGCTTGATACGACAGACTTTGCCTACAACAGCACGACAGGTGAGTACACTCTCAGTGGTACGCCGGCTGAAATTACCACAGCTCTACAGGCGCTGACCTACAGCATCGATTCCGGGTATACCTTCCCTGACGGTCAGCCCGGTTTGACCACCTTCACTTTGGCTGCTGCGGACTCCACAAATACCACGACCGTTGATTTTGCGGTGACAATCCGCAGCCGGAATGTCGCCCACATCGTCGACAGCACGGCTGATAGCGGCACGGGAACTCTGAGGGAGGCCCTCGGCTTTGCCCAGGACGGCGACTTTATCGTGTTTGACTTCCCGGTTGCCGATTTCCCCGTGACCTTGCGCCTGCAGGACACACTTACGGTAACAAGCGATGTTACGATTATGGGTTCCGGCGTGAACCAGCTTACGATCAGTGGAGACAGCGACGGTGATGATGTCGGTGATGTCGGTCTATTCCTTGTCGCGAACGGAGCGACACTGACACTGGAGCAGTTGACGCTTCGCGACGGCTCGGCTCCTTCCTATGGCGGTGCGGTGGCCGTTGACGAGGGCGGTGCTTTGATCGCACGTTTCTGTGCTTTTGAGAACAACCGGGCCGGGCAATACGGTGGTGCGGTTGACGTCTTCCTTGGTGAATTGACGGTCGATAGCTGTTATTTTTACCAGAACGTGATTGATGGCTCACAAGCTCAGGGCGGTGGCGCTATTTCCGTCTATGGCACCGGTACATCACTTATCCGTAATTCCACTTTCCTCGAGAATCGTCGCGACAACCCCGGCGAAGTTTTCGGTGGTGGTGCGATTTTTGCAGAGAACGGCGACATCGAGCAGTTCTTCTACCTGGACGTCGTGCACAACACCTTCGTGGATAATTTCGATGCCGGATTCAACGGAGGCACCATTCTGAGTAAAAACTCCGGTATGATCGTGCGGATGCTGAATAACATTGTATCCGCGGATACGGTCGCGCAGTCCGAAGGAAATGATTTCCCGGATTACCAACCGGTTATCGACGTTCTTAACGGCGGTGCCTTCCAGTCCCTCGGCGGGAACATTGCAACGGATTCGACCCAGACGACTTTCACTCAAGGCGGTGCGCAGAACGTCTTCTTGCTCGATGCCGAAATCGATTTCCTCGATGTGGAGATCGCGGACATTGAACTGCAAGCGCTCGCGGACAATGGCGGGCCTACGCCAACTTTCTCGATCGGTGAAAACAGTATCGGTCTCGATAACGGCAATCCCGTGACACCGATCAGCGATGCGGTCGGCTACGATCAACGTGGTATGTGGCGTGACGGCACTCCGGACGTCGGTGCCTTCGAGGCGGAGAGTTTCAGCCGTGTGAATATGAACGAACTATACGTTCAATCAACGACGGAAGATTACATTGAAATCTACAACCCCCGTGATTCCGAAAATCTCGATCTGGACGGATTCAAACTTTTCGTGGATGGCGTGGAGGTTCATACCTTCGTTTCGAACCCGCTCGTTCCCGGTGACGGCTTTGTTCCCGAGATTACAGATCTCGACCTCGACAGTGAGAAGGGGACAATCGAAATCCGCCGCGTTAATGGGCAGGTTTTGAACAGCGTCAACTATGTCGCGGCATTTGCGAAGTCGAATGTGGCGTTCCCGATCGTCGGTGAGTCAATCACACGTTACCCGACCTACGAAGGTGGGTTCCTACCTCATAAACTGGCCAGCGAGCGGATCACTCTCGTTGTTCCCAGTGCCTCCCTCACTTCCGAGGGCACCGAGATCGACGGTTCCGATTTTGGCGGTGGTAATGCTCCCCCCATCGCGATCAAGGATGTCGACGAAGATTCGACTCCGGCGAACGCACCGGTCTTCTTTGTTTCGGATGACGCCAGCCTGTCTCTCGACGTATTGGATAACGACATCGAGTTTGACCGTACGGATGTCCTGAAGGTTACCGAAGTTATGACGGTGGCTACCGGTATCGTGAATAATCTCGAATTGGCGGCGCTGCCTTTGGAAGACGGTAACATAACACTGACCGAACTGCCGGCCGGTATCGACACATCGGTCCCCGGGGTGACCGCCACGATCGCCGTTGACGGCGCTTCGATTGATTACGACCCCTCCACTTCACCGACCGTCGTCGCGCTCTCGCTGGGCGAGAAGCTGGTGGATATCCTCGGCTACACGATCGCCGACTTCTCCGGTGACCCGCTGGCGCAAAACTCCCGCGGGGACGATGATACCAAGCGGGCGGAGAATATCATCCAGGCCACCACTTACTTCACGGTTGAAATCACCGGTATCAACGAGGCCCCGGTTGCGGGCGACGATTCGGGTGCCACGACTGAAAATCAAGCCATCCGTTTCCTTCAGGATGACTTTATCCTCGCGAACGATCCCGATTTCGACTTCGAGGATATCGAAGCCAACTATCTCGATTTCGACGCTTCCGGAGTGGAAACGGCTTATCTGCCAATACTCGATAGCGAGGCTCTTCTTGGGAATGACGACGATGCGGATAACGACGATGACAACACGACCATCGAAATCATTTCCGTACATACGACGGATGTCTCCGGTGCATTGACCACGACACAAAGTGAGCTCGGCGCGACTGTTCGCCTCGACCTGCGGGCGAACCGTAACGAGACCAGCATCATTTACGACCCCCGCAGTTCGGCGATTCTGAATGCACTTCAAGCCGGAGAGACGACGTCAGACCGATTCTTCTACACGGTCCGTGACGTGCACGGTGCCATCGACGTCGCTGAAGTCACCATCACCGTGAGCGGAGTCAATGATGTACCTACGGCCAACAACGATCCGGACTTTTTCTCCAGCGAGGACGTGACCCTGGAGATCCTTGATTCGGAACTCCTGTCCAATGATACCGATCCCGACCAGGATGGTGTGGACGATGATGTTCTCACTATCGACAGCTTCGATGTGACAACCCAGCTGGGCGGCTCGCTCAGTCCGAATGGCGGCGGCGACGGAATCATATTCGATCCTGTCGGACTCGAGATCTACGAGGAACTTGCGCGTAACGAAGTAATCGTAGACCAATTCCAATACACGGCCACCGATTCCAACGGCGGTACCTCGACGGCGACCGCCTTCATTGAGTTCGTCGGCGTGAATGATGCACCCGTAGCCGAGGATGACGCTTTGGCTATCAATGAAAACGAAGTCACCGAGATCGACGCAGCTGCCGGCCTGATCGACAATGATACGGACCTCGACATCAACGGCAGCGATCCGGACGATGATCCTTGGGTGATTCCACAGCGCGGGGTGACAACGCCATTCGGCGCCGCTTTCTACATCGAGACAGACGGCAGCTATGGTTACGATGCCAACTCGGCCGCGATCGAGAGCCTGATCGAGGGCGAAGTTGTCGTGGAAACATTCCCCTATATTCTGACGGACAACAGCCGGATGAATGCGGGTGCCGATAACTTTAAACTCGTGGTCAACAGTCCCGAGGTGGTGTTGCCGGTTCTGGCCAACGATTCTGTCGCCGGCGGCACGCCGTCCGCCATCGAAGCGTACACCGAAGACGGCGATAACAGTAATATCGTCATCATCGAGTCCGCGAATCACGAATTGCGCGACGGCAAATTGATCAAGGTGGAAGAATACGAAGGCAGTGGCGATTACAACGGAGTTTATCCGGTCACCGTGATTGACCGCGACCACTTCAGCATCCCCGCCGCATTCGCCGATGATCCTGATGGCACGCGCGGCACATGGCGCCCGTGGTTCAAGATCACCGCCTTTACCGCGGCCGAGAACAATGGTTTGGTCAGCATCAGTGACGATGAACAAAGTATACTCTTCGCGCCACGCGTCGATTTCTACGGGACGGATCGCTTCACTTACACGATCGAAGATGGTGTCGGTGGACAGGATGTCTGTGTGGTTGAAGTGCTGATCATCGAGGCGCCACTCAATTCTCAAATCGCGGCGAACGACGACAGTTTCAAACTCTATGCGGGGCAGGGTGCCCAGCTGGTCGATGTCCTCGCCAACGACAACACGCTGCCCTCTGCCGGAGCCGACCTGTTTATCCTGTCGGCGGAAGCGGATAGCGCACTCGGTACGATCGAGGTCGTGAATAACGGCAAATCCCTGCAATACACTCCGGACAGCGATGCCTTTACCGGCACAGAGACCTTTACCTACACGGTTTCCGGCGGCGCAACATCGAACGCGACTGCAAGCCTCAGCATCGAGGTTGTGGATGTGGAAGAGTTCGTCACCAATGCCAGTGGTGAGGATGACCTGTTCTTCGTTGCCGAAGGCGCCACGAATGTCGAACTGGACGTATTGGGCAACGACGCCACGCTGCCGAACTTCCCGGTAAGCCTGGAGATTACGGCCGTCGGTACGCCCGACGCCGGAGGTGCGGCGATTGTCGGTAACGGCAACGTCGTTTACACACCTGTTGCCCCGGCTGGCAGCAGCGAATCATTCACTTACACAATCACCGATGAACTCGGCAACGAGATCGTCAAAGATGTGACTGTCGAGATCGTCGCAGATGACGGGGACTTCCATGCAGTGGGGGATCACTACATCGTCTGGGCGGGCGCACCTGCGGTGACATTCCCGGTTCTGGAAAATGATATCCTGACCGGTGATAATGCCGGTGAACTCGGAATCACCAACTACGGTCTGGACGATGACGCGCCGGAGGTTCTGGAACGGGTCTCCTTCGACGGCACTTCCATCAGTTATCGTCCGCCTTCCACCATCGGATCGGCAACCGTTGTCGAAGACTTCAAATACGAAATCAGCGATGGCAGTTCGGAGCGTCGGGAGGCTTTGATCCAGATTACGGTGGTGCAAAATTATCCTGTGCTCGATGCGATCGACGACAACTATGACGTCGCCCGAGACAGCAGCGGTGTGAGCCTTGATGTCCTCGGAAACGATGCCACCTTGCCTCTGATCGGCTGGGATCTTTCAGTCGAATCGGTCACACAACCGGCCGAGGGTGGTACTGTCGTAATCGAGAGCGATGACACGCTGACGTTCACTCCGGCCGAAGGTTTCTTCGGGGTCGATACGTTCAGCTACACGGTTGAGGATGCCTTCGGGCAAACGGATACAGCGACCGTGACCATTTTGGTCGGTAGTCTGGTTACCGGTCCGGACAGCTACATCGTGCTGGAAAACAGCGGAGACAATCAATTCCGCGTGCTCCTGAACGATGACTGGATCAACCGTTATGCTGCGGATTACGAAATCAGCGAGGTCGGTACACCAGATGCCGGTGGCGTCGTGGCCCTCGCCGGTGATGCGCCGAACAATTATCTACTCTACACTCCTGCAGCGGATTTCGTCGGTGAGGAGAGCTTTACTTACACGGTGACTAATTTGACCGGGGGAACACGGACAGAAACCGTCACGGTCGAAGTGATTGCGGAAGAAAGCGATCGCGGCTTTGCCGATCTCGTCGTCACCTTGACCGGTGTGAACGACGCTCCGGTCCTTGGCGGCACGGAAGATGACGAAATCACCGACAAGGAATCCACTTTCCCCTTCGACACGGTTACACTCTCCGATGTCGATGCAGGCGGTGATCAAATCCAAACTGCGACCGTCAGCTTTGATTCGACACTTGGGGTAATTACTCTGACAGAAGGGGGCACTTCAGTATCCAATGCGACTGTCGGTGATACCATCACTTACACCATCGTGGGCACTCCAGCCGACGTGCAGGCAGCGCTTCGTACAATCGAGTTTACGCCCTTCGAAAACCTGATCCCGCTTCTGAATCCGGGATACTTCGACGTGATCTTTACTTTGACGATCGACGACGGGTATATCAGCCCGGTCATTACAGACCAGACGACCGTTCGCGTGTTTGCGGTGAACGATCCGCCTGACGGAGGAGACGACAGTTACGCAACCGAGGAGAACCAGACAATTCGTCTACTGGCGGACACGACACTCTTGCCTCCAGCCGTATTCGATTTCGGAGACCTTCCGGCCGAATATCAGGACTTTGATGCCAACGGCAATCAACAGACCTACCTGCCGGAACTGCAGAATGTGAATCTTCTGATCAACGACGACGACGTCGATATCGATGACGACAATACCACCATCGAGATCGTCAATGTCCACACGACCGCGACACGGGTGAACCAGATCACGGCGACCAGTGCCCTGGGTGCTTCGGTGGTCCTGGATGTGCGCGCCGTTCGAGCGGAAACCGGCATCCTCTACGACCCGCGTGGTTCGTCGATCCTCAATGCGCTTGCCGCCGGTGAGACGATCGTGGACTCCTTTTATTATACCGTTGTCGATCAGCATGGCGCTGACGAACAAGTGCTCGTTTCGATCACTGTGACCGGTGTGAATGACGTGCCCACAGCCAACGGCGATGGTGGGTACAACTTGACAGAGGACGGCACCATTATTGTGAGCGGTGCGGATATCCTGTCCAACGACACCGATCCCGATCAGGATGGCAACGGCCCGGATGACGCCCCGATTATCTCCAGCGTTCCCCCGTTCAGTGACTTGGGTGCGGCCCTCAGCTTTGATGGCACGGATATTACCTACGATCCGGACGATATGGAGCAGTACGAGTCGCTGGCCCGTAACGAATTCCTTCCGGACTCCTTCACCTACACGATAAGTGATGAAAACGGTGGCACCTCACAGGCGATCATCGAATTCCTGATCGAAGGTATTAACGACGCTCCGGTCGCCGAAGACGATGCCCTGGCAATCGATGAGAACGATACGCAAACCCGCGATCGTGCCAACGGGCTCATCTCCAATGACTCCGATGTCGACATGGGGATTAACTTCAACGGTGGTGATCCGAACGATGATCCCTGGATCCTGCCCCAGCGTGAGCAAATCTCCCCGCTCGGAGCCGCATTCACCATCGAGTCGGATGGCAGCTACAGTTATGATGCCAACTCCCGTGCCATCGACAGTCTCTTCGAAGGGGAGATTGCCGTGGAGACCTTCCCTTACGTGATCATTGACAACAGCAGGCTTTCTGCGGCAGACGACCGCTTCAAGGTCCTCGCCGACAGTACGGAGGTCGTTCTGCCCGTGCTGGCCAATGACGATGTGGCCGGAAGTGTTCCGGTTGCGATCGAAGGCTTCAGCGAGGATGCCGGCGACAGCCAGCGTGTGATCGTCGAAAGCTTTGAGCATCCGCTCCGCGAGGGTATGCTGGTCAAGATTCAAGGCTACGCGGGGGATGGCGACTACAATGGCGTGTATCCCATCTCCGTGGTCGATCGCGACCACTTCAGTGTCGCCGTCCCGTTTGTCGACGGTAACGATACTTCTCTGGGCACATGGCGCCCGTGGTTCGAAATTACCGCGGTGACCGAGGCGGATCAGGAAGCCGTCCTCGAAATTAGCGAAGATGGTCAATCGATCCTCTACACGCCGGTCGCCTCCTTCTATGGCAGTGAGCAATTTGAATACACCATCATGGATGGTGTGGGTGGTCAGGATGTGGCCGTGGTCGAGCTCACTGTCCTACAGGCACCGCTGAATACCGTGCTCTCCGCCAGTGACGACCGTTACCAGATCGGTAAGGGCGAGACCTCCGTGGAAGTGGACGTACTGGCCAACGACAACGTCCTGCCGGCAGCCGGTACGGACTTTACCATCACGGCAGTATCAGCGGGAAGTGCCGGTGGTTCTCTGGTGATCAACGGAAGCAGCGATGGGGTGGCCTACAGCCCGGTTGACGGAGACTTCACCGGAAGTGAGACCTTCACCTATGATGTCTCTGGCGGGGGCAGCTCCAGTACCCAGGCAACGGTCACATTCGAGGTGATCGACCGTGAAGGCTACCTGCGTTCCGCACCTGATGCATTCTTCGTGATCGAGGATTCCACCAACAACCTTCTTGATGTTGCGGCCAACGATATCACCCTGCCGAGCTTCCCCGTTACCTTCGAGGTGGTCGCGGTAAGTACCCCGACGTCGGGTGTCGCATCCCTTGACAACGGTCAGGTCAGCTACACGCCGAACGCTGCCTTTACCGGGACGGATAGCTTCACGTACACCATTCGTGATGCCAGCGGCGGTAATGTGACCGAAACGGTCACGGTGGAAGTAGTGCCTGATGTGGACGATTTCTACGCCCGCAACGACACGTACATCATCGTTGCCGGGTCGGGAGATTATAATCTCGATGTGCTGATCAACGATGGCGTAAGCGGATCTGCCGCAAACGACCTGATTATCGAAGACCTCGGGCTCGATACTCAGGCACCGCCGGACCGGACACGCGTCGATAATACGTATTCGGTTGTGACCTACACCGCACCGGCTGCTGCCACCACGGAAAGCTTCACCTATGAAATTCTCAACGGTCTCGGGACAGACCCCCGCCGCGAGGGTCTCATAACGATTGTTGTGGTCGATAGCCTGCCCGCGCCGACCAACCCGCTGGACGACGACTATCATGTCGCCAAGAACAGTGGCCCGCACAGTCTTGATGTCCTGCTCAATGATATCCCGCTTCCTGATGCCGGCTGGGACTGGACAATCAGCTCGGTCTCCGCACCGACTCAGGGTGGGGTGGCCTCCGTCGACTCGGGCACGGCCATAGACTATACACCGGCCGAGGGCTTCTACGGTGTGGAAAGCTTCACCTACACGATTGAGGACGCCTTCGGCGATACCGCCCAGGCCACAGTGACGGTTACCGTCGGTTCACAGCTAACGGAACCCGACACCTACGTCGTTCTGGAGAACAGCTCGGACAACGACTTCACGGTTCTCGTCAATGACGACATCCTCGAGCGTTTCCCGGCTGATTACACCATAAGTGACTTCAGCTCTCCCGATCAGGGTGGCTCTGTTTCCATCGACGGCAGTGGACCGGACAACCAGCTGCTTTACACGCCTGCGCAAGACTTCGTGGGTGAGGAAAGCTTCAGCTATACCGTGATCGACAATACCGGTGCCGAGCTTACCGAGACGGTGACCGTTCTCGTCATTGAAGAGAACGGCGACCGCGACTTTGCGGACTTCGTTGTCACGCTGACCGGTATCAACGATATTACCCAGATCGGTAGCACGCCGGATGGCAGCACGACAGACAAGCTCTCGGTGAAGCCCTTCCCAAGTGTGACTATCAGTGATTTGGATGAAGATGACCAGCAGGACCAAATCACGAGACTCAGCTTCGATTCATCACTCGGGTCGATCTCCGCGCCGGCGTTCACTCAAATTGGCCCGGGAACTTACGGCATGACCGGCACACCGGCTGAAGTTCAGGCCGCCCTCCGCGAGATCGTCTTTACGCCATTCGAAAACGTCATCGATTACATCGAGTGGGGTGCGGATAACAGTGTCGGTGATCTTGACTTCACATTGAGCCTCGACGACCTGAACCTGGGTCCGGTGCTCGGGGATAGTGCGGATGCGCCTGTGGTGGATGTGGTTACGATCAATATCGAGCCGATTAACGACACGCCTACGCTCGTTGATAATCTCAATGATCTGTTCCTCAAGGTGAATGCCTTACCACGTGCTATCCTGCTGACACCGTACTTCGACGATGTGGATGACGATGTTCCCGGCGGTGAGCTTACCTGGACGGTTTCAGGCAACACGAATCCTGGCTTGTTCAGCAGTGTGGCCGTGGACCAGGCGAAACAGTTGCTCGTCATTACGCTGGCACCGGATCAATTCGGTGTGGCCGAAATTACGGTGCGCGGTACCGACCGCGGTGGGCTGTTTGTAGAAGATACCTTCACTGTAACGGTGGATGGTCCTCCCGTCATCGAGTTGGAGGAAGGTCAGGAGAATCCGGATTCCCCTACCTTTGTTCAGGGCTCACAAAGCGGTTCTCGAAGAGACTACCTACAGTCGTTTGTGGTTACTAATACCGGGGTGTTGCCCGCGGAAGCCTTTATCCTTCATGTTAGCGGATTGGACCAACCCGTGGAAGGAATCAGTCTCCACCGTGCACAATACACATCGGACGATAACGGCACGCCTGACTTCTTTGCGGATGATACCCGCTCATCTGAGGGGGTTGAGATTCTTCAGCAGGGCACTTACGAATATTCCGTTAAGTACGACCAGCCCCTCGAACCGGGTGAGTCGATCATCGTGCATCTTACCTACCGAGCCTCATCCCTGAGTCTCCTGGATATCGACCCGATCATTGAAGTCGAATTGACGACAAAGACACCGACCGGTGATCCTGCAATCATTGCGATTCCGGATCCGGATACGGGAGAGGTCTTCATGACCTTTACGATCGAAGCAGGCAAAACCTATGCCATCCAATCGGCTGAAACGGTGGATGGTCCCTGGGTGACCTGGGATCTGGTGCTACCCGTCAGCGATTTTGATCGTGAAATTACAATTATCGATGATGGACTCTACACGGCGACACATCCGTCGGAAACGACTCAGCGGTTCTACCGTTTGATTGAAGTTGTCGAACCGTAATCTACAGTTATAACTGTTCCTCTAGTTAAACAACCTAAGCAAATCATGAAAAAACAAATCCTGACACTCGTTCCTGCTCTCCTGGTATGGAACTTTTCCTTAGCCGAGGAATCGGCTGCAACCTCCGAAGGTGCTTTTTACGGAAATGTATTTGGCGGCTTCGCAGTATTTGGCGATGGTTCTGTCGACGTGGCGGCGAATCCTTCCGGTGAAACCGATTTCGAAATTGAATCTGGTTACAGCGCAGGTCTCCTGCTCGGTTACGACTTCGGCACCTTCCGTCTCGAAGGTGAATTCTCCCACATCACGGGTGATATCGATACCTTGGAACTGGACACCGGCGACGCAGACGTGGACAGCGATTTTGAGAGCAATAGCCTCATGATTAACGGACTGTTTGATTTCGATTTCGATAACATTCCGCTCACGCTCTCGCTCGGTGCTGGTATCGGTGCGAGCAAGGTGGAGTACAGTTCAATGGTCGACGTGAATGATTTCACTTTGGTCGACGATATCGATGAGACGGTGTTGATCTACCAAGGTATCATCCGCGGGAGCTACGCACTTAACGAACGCGCAAGCCTGGGACTTTCCTACCGTTACGTCGTCACTGAAGATACGAGCTCCTCGGGAACCGTTGATACGGGTGCGACGACTACGGCAGATAGCGATATCGAATTCGACAGCGTCGGAGTCAGCCTCTTTGAAATCTTCTTCAGCTACGATTTCTAGAGGCCGGGCATAGTCATTTTGCTAACCGCCGTTCGCCCAAGTGGTGACGGCGGTTTTTTTATGCGTTCAATCCCACCAGCTCCGCCATGATGGCTTTTTGCGCGTGGAGCCGGTTTTCCGCTTCGTCGAAGATGATGCTCTGCGGGCTGTCGAGAACCTCCTGCGAGACTTCCTCACCGGCGTGAGCGGGCAGGCAGTGCATGAAGAGTGCGTCCTTGTGGGCGAGCGCCATCAGCTCGGAAGTGACCTGGTAGGGCAGCATCTGGGCCTTGCGCTCAGCGGCTTCGTCCTCGTCGCCCATCGAGACCCAGACATCGGTGTAGAGAATGTCGGCGCCACCGGCAGCTTCGGCGGGATCTGTGGTGAACTTGAACTCAACAGGCAGGCCGTCGGCCTTGAGGGCATCGGTGATGACTTGCTTGGGCGCAAACTTTTCCGGACCCGCCAGGGTGATCTCCATGCCGAACATGGCGGCGGTCGTGATCCAGGAGTTGGCCATGTTACTGGCGCAGTCGCCGAAGAAGGCGACTTTCTTGCCCTTGAGTGTGTTGATATCCATCTCCTCGGGGGAGATCCGTTCAAGCACAGTGAAGATATCGGTATAGAGTTGGCAGGGGTGGTTGAAGTCGGTCAGCCCGTTGATCACCGGAATGGTGGCATCCGCGGCAAAGCCTTCCATAATTTCGTGACCGAAGGTCCGGATGACGAGACCGTGGAGATACCGTGACATGACCTTGGCGGTGTCGGCAATGGTCTCGCCCCGGCCGATCTGGGTGCTCTGCGAATTGAGTACGATGGGAAAGCCGCCGAGTTCATTCACGCCCACCTCGAAGGAAATACGTGTCCGCGTGCTGCTCTTGTAGAAGAGCAGGCCCCAAGACTGCATGTTGAGGGGCTGCGGACTGTTGAGCCGGTTGGCCTTGAACTTCCTGGCCAGCGAGAAGACCTCCTGCGCTTGCTGGAGGGTGAAGTCGGTTTCTTTGATAAAATGGTGCATTTTCTAAAGAGTCAGAAGTTGGAAGAAAGAAGTCAGGAAAGGTTTGTAAAAACTGTGTCCAGTATGCGGACGGCTTCGCTGAGTTGTTCGGATTTGGCGGTGAGGGCCGGGAGCATACGGATGGTGTTGTGGCCGGCGGGAACGATGAGAAGACCTTTCTCGCGAGCGGTGGCGGCGATTTTTAAGTTGAGGCCTTCCTCTTTGAGGGAGAGGCCCACCATGTAGCCAGCACCCCGCATGCCAGCGATGTGTTGTTCGTGTTTTTGTACCAACGCCTCGATCTCATTGTGCCAGACGGCGCTGTTGGTCTGTACCTGTTCCAGAAGACGTTCCTGTTCGATGATATCCAGGACTGCGTTGGCGGCGGCGGCGGCGAGGGGGTTGCCACCGAAGGTCGTGCCGTGGGACCCTGGCTGAAAGAGCTCGGCATAGTCGTCAGCCACCCAGATTGCGCCGATAGGGAATCCTCCACCCAGTCCCTTGGCCATGCCGATAGCGTCCGGCGTGATGCCGCTGGCTTCATAGGCGAAGAAGTGTCCACTCCGGCCGATGCCGCACTGGACTTCGTCGAGCATGAGCAATGCCTTCCGCTCGGTGCAGAGAGCCCGAAGTTCCTGCAGGAAACCGGCTTCGGCCGGAAAAATCCCGCCTTCGCCCTGAATCGATTCCAGGAAGACCGCTGCGACGGAATCGTCGACCAGTTTGTCGAAGGTTTCGATCTTATTGAGCTCGCCGAACTTGAAGCCGTCCAGCATGGGGCGAAAGCCGCCCTGGATTTTTTCCTGAGGGGTGGCAGCCATGCCGCCGAAGGTCCGCCCATGAAAAGCATTGTTGGCCCCGACCACGGTGTAGCGCTTGCCTTCCTCGCCGGTGAGTTGCTTGCCGTGGAGACGCGCCAGCTTAAGCAGGGCCTCGTTGGCCTCGGCGCCGCTGTTGCAGAAGAGCACCCGTCCCGGGCCGGCCTTTGCCACCAGGCGGTCGGCCAGCTTCTGTTGGCCCGGAATGCCGTAAAGATTACTACAATGGACAAGGGTGGCCGTCTGCTCCTGTACCGCTTGCACCCACTTCGGATGAGAATGCCCGACCGAGGTTACCGCGATGCCCGAACCAAAATCCAGATAGCCCTTGCCCGCCTCGTCGTAGAGGTGCAAGCCTTCGCCCCGCACCGCGTTGAAGGCCGGTGCGCCGTAGTTTTTGGTTAAGGTTTTGTGGTGGGACATTGTGGGTGGTTGCTAGCGTCGGGATTTCTTAATCCTATTCTTACTCGGGACGGGAACTGGAGATTAAGATTATGATTAAGATTGGGTGTTAATTGAACTGATAACTGGTGAACCGAGATCGTGAAGGGTCAGCCGTTCACGATCTCCGTGCCGACCCCTTTATCGGTGAAGATTTCGAGGAGGAGGCTGTGAGGCTGTTCGCCGTCGATGAAGTGGACCCGGTGCACCCCGTTTTTGAGGGCGTCGACGGCGCTGTCGGTTTTCGGGATCATGCCCTTGCTGATGATGCCTTTTTCGACCAGTTCAGCGACTTCGTCGACCTGCAGGGTGGAGATAAGCGATTCCGGATCGTTGATGTCCCGCATCAGTCCGGGGACATCGCAGAGGTAAACCAGTCGGCGCGCCCGGAGGGCCGCAGCTACGCGGCCGGCTGCGGCGTCGGCGTTGGTATTGTAGATCTGACCCTCGTCATCCTTTGCGATCGGCGAGATCACCGGGATGTAGCCGTCATTCAGGGCCTTCTTGATAATCTTGGTTTTGACGGTGTGTGTTTCGCCGACAAAGCCGACATCGACAGGCTGGCCGTCGACTTCGACTTCTTTTTTGTCACAGACCAGAATCCCGTTGCCGTGGATACCCAAGGGCCGGGCGTTCTTGGCCTGAAGGATTTCGCAGATGTCCAGGTTGACAACCTTGTTGAGGGTGTGCTCCACAATCTCGACCGACTTCTGGTCGGTGACCCGCAAGCCGTGTTCAAAACGGGTTTCGACCTTGGCTTCGGAAAGTGCCCGCGTAATGGCCTTGCCGCCCCCGTGTACCACGACGACCTTGATGCCCACGGCGGAGAGGAAGGCGATGTCGGTGGCCACACGCGTGCGCACCTTGGGATCGGCATCGTCCATGAAGGCGCCGCCGTATTTAACCACAAAGATCGCATCCCGAAAGCGTTGCACATAGGGCAGCGCCTCAAGGAGGACGGCGGACTTGGTGGTGACGTCGAGCTGGGAAATATCGGTCATTAGAAATACGTGATACGTGTTACGTGATGCGGGTTACGGGATCTACTATTCAGACTTGTTGAAATCGACGTAGGCCTCGCTGAGGTCGGAGGTGAGGAGGCGGTAGTCCGCGTCACCCTGATTCAAGTTGACGGTGATGCGGAAGCGTTTCTTGAAAACGACTTCCTTCCACTGCGCTTTGTTTTCGTCCTGCGGGATGCCTTTAATCAGGGCGGGGATCTCGTCGTAGTGGATGTCCAGTAGTTCTTCCTTGAGGCCGACGCGGGCATAGCCGGCGGCATCGGCGACCCGGCCCCAGTTCGGGTCGGAGCCATACCAGGAGGCTTTAACCAGGAGTGAGTTGCCGACGGCCCGGGCGACTTTCTCGGCATCACTGACCTTAGGACAGCCTTCGACGACCAGTTCCACCAGCTTGGTGACTTTTTCGCCGTCGCCAACAATGAGTTCCGCCAGCTGATCGCAGACTTTGAAGACGGCTTCCTTGAAGGCGAAGAGGAGATCGGCAGGGCCATCCCAGGGATCGACGCCGGACTTGCCGCTGGCCAACAGGAGCACGGTATCGTTGGTGCTCATATCGCCGTCGATGGAAATCCGGTTGAAGGTCTTGTTCACGGCGGCGGTGAGGACATTCTTCAGCTGATCGCCGTTCGTGACGACATCGGTGGTGAGGAAGGCGAGCATGGTGGCCATGTTGGGCTCGATCATGCCGGCGCCCTTGGCCATGCCGGCGACGGTGACAGTTTTGCCCTCGTAAGTAAATTGAGCCGTGGCGACTTTTCGCCGCGTGTCGGAGGTCAGGATGGCATCGGCGGCATTGAGGGAAGACTGGGCATCGTCTGCCAGTTGCTGGGCGGCGTGTTCAATGCCTTCTTCGATCTGTTGCATGGGCAGCTTGCGCCCAATCCGCCCGGTCGAGCAGATGAGGAAGGGTTGGCCCAGGCCCGAGCTCAGTTGTGCAATGGCGCCCATTTGTTTCGCGTCGGCCATGCCTTTTTCACCCGTGGCGGCATTGGCGTTCCCGCTGTTGACGACGAAGCCGGCCACCTTGTTGCTGCTCCGGGAAAGGATTTCCTTGCAGAGCCGAACCGGTGCGGCGCAAAGATCGTTTAAAGTAAAGACTCCTGCCGCCGGGCAGGGCTTTTCCGCCACGAGCATGGCGAGATCAAGCCGCTCCTTGTTTTTCAGTTCCCGCACGTCGCAGGCAACACCTGCGGTTTTGAAGCCCGGACAGTCGCCGATACCGTTCGAGTTTTCGAGAAGAGTGACTGGGATCGGGCTGCTCATTTTTTGAAGAAGTCAGGAATTAGATGTTGGGAGTTAGAGCAGGCCGGCGGTTTCCTCGAAACCGAACTTCAGATTCATGATCTGTACAGCCTGGCCGCTGGCACCTTTGACGAGGTTGTCGATAACGGAGCTGATGACGAAATTATCCGTCCGCGGGTCATAAACGGCGGCGATGTCGGCCCGGTTGGTGCCTTTGACGTTCTTGGTGTCCGGGAAGGTGCCACTTGGAAGTACGGCGACGAAGGGTTTGTCCGCGTAGGCTTTGTCCCAGGTGGCGTAAAGTTGTTCGATCCCGGTCTTGGCCTTGGCCACGATGGTGGTGACGATTCCCCGGCTCATGGGAGCGAGGTGCGGGCTGAACTGGACGATACAGTCGGCAAAGGCGGCCTTTTCCAGCTGCTCCTCGATTTCGGGGACGTGCCGGTGTGTGGGAAGTGCGTAGGCCTTCATGCTTTCGTTCCGTTCGCAGAAGATGAAATCCTCGGCGACTTTCCGACCGGCACCACTGACAGCGCTACAGCTATTGATAACGATCCCTTTCGGGCTGACGAGCCCGGCTTTGAGGAGCGGGGCCAGAGCGATTTGGATGCTGGTCGGATAGCAACCCGGACAGGCAATCAGGGAGGTCGATTTCCACTTCTCATCCGCCAGCTCCGGTACCACGTACTGCGCGGCTTCGAGGAGATGCGGCGCCGGGTGGGGCTGGCCGTAGTATTCCTCGTAAATGCGGGTGGAGCCGAGCCGGAAGTCCGCACTCAGGTCGATGACAGTTTTGCCCGCCTGATACAGCGGATCGGCAAACTCGGAGGCCACGCCGTGGGGGAGGGCGAGAAAGAACACATCGATCTCACTGCTGGCCGCCAATTCAGCCGGGTCGGAAGCGGTGAATTCAAGCTCACCCACCTTGTGGCGGAGCGCCGGCATGACGTCCGCCACCTTCTGGCCCGCCAGCGACCGTGACGTGACGGCTGCCAGTGTGACATCCGGGTGAGTGGAGAGAATGCGTACGAGTTCTTCCCCCGAATATCCGGAGGCACCTATGATTGCTGTTTTCATTTGCGGGATACGGGTTGCGAGATACGTGATGCGAGATGTGGGATGAAACTGCGTGAGGCGAGGCCTTTGACGCGGGAAACAAAAAACCCCCCAAAGCACGGTGCACGGCCTTGGGGGGTTGCAATAAAGATGCGACCGTGCGGCGAAACTTAACGCTTGGAGAACTGGAAGTTTTTACGTGCGCCAGGCTGACCAGTCTTCTTGCGCTCGCGGGCACGGGGGTCACGCTTCATGTGGCCCTGTTTTTTAAGGTCAACGCGGAGGTCGCCGTTGAGCTTTTCAAGTGCACGGGCGATGCCGAGGCGGGTGGCGCCGGCCTGACCGTTGAGGCCACCGCCGTGAGCCTTCACCGTGATGTCGACTTGTTCGGACATTTCGACCGTTTTCAGGGGGGAGAGTGCCGCACGGGCAAACTCCTCGGCCTTGAAGTAGCTTTCGGCGTCCTTGCCGTTGACTTCGATCTTACCGGTGCCGCGGGTGAGGCGGACGCGTGCGACAGCCGTCTTGCGACGACCGACAGTTACAAATGTTTCTTCGCTCATTATAAAAATACGTTCAACCGGGGATTATACCAGCGGCTTGGGTTGTTGTGCTTCGTGGGGGTGCTCAGAACCGGCGTAGATCTTGAGCTTCTTAATCATTTGGCGACCGAGACGGTTGCGGGGAAGCATGCCTTTGACGGCGTGCTCGATGATGAACTCAGGTTTCTTCTGACGCATGTCCTTGATGTTGACATAACTGTCACCGCCCATCCAGCCGGAGTAGAACATGTATGTCTTCTGAGTGTTCTTTTTGCCGGAGAGTTTAATCTTCTCTGCGTTGACCACGACAACAAAGTCTCCGGTGTCGGCGTGCGGCGTGTAGGTGGGCTTGTGGCGGCCACGGAGCACGTTGGCAATTTTTACAGCAACGCGACCGAGTGTTTCATCGGCAGCATCGACCATATACCAGGATTTGGTGTGGTCTGTGTTGGTAGCTAAAGTCGTCTTCATGATTTTTGGAAAAGCGCGCAACAGTAGGTTCAGCCCCAATACTGTCAATGGGAATTTGCAGTATTTTCTGCCCCGCGGCGATGCTTGCGGCTAAACAGGCGGTTTCGGGAGCAATTTCTATTTGTCGGCCTCAATAGCGATCACCGTCGCAGCCGCATCGGGCGTGGTCTCAGGCAGGGTGATGGTCCAGCCGTCTTGGGTTTTCGTGGTTTGAAGCGGTGTTTTCCGGGCATCGGCCAGCAGATAGACCTTTTGCACCTGCATGGCGGGGTCGGCAATCGTCAGTTTGCCGCTTTTCGGCCAATGGAAGACATGGGCATAGAGTTTGCCCGGTTTGGTGGTATAGCGCCCCCAGTCGGGCATTTCGTAGGGGCTCGGCCCGGAGCCATGGATGGACTCTGAATTGACCTCCATCCAATCGCCGATGGCTGCGAGGCGTTCGACACTGGGTTCGGGGTCTTATTAATTCTTTTCAAAAAATGGGTTCTATCGAACTTGTTCTTGAAATCTTCAATCAAGGACTTCTGGAGGGATCGAGGCGATCGGTTTGATTTCCATGGATTTAATGAACAATTCCGCACCTTCGGACTGCACTTGAATTTTACCGGAAGTGAGTGGTTTCAACGCACCGTCTTGATGGGTTGCGGTTTCGTAATTGGCCATGACGGGAACGCCATTGACAACGTGGACAGCCGTAGTGCCGAAACAGTAGAGGTCGACGACATTCCATTCGCCGAGGGGCTTTTCCGCATCCTGCATCTTGCGGATCAGGCGCCCATTGGCGTGCTGCCCAAAATGGGTCCGCTCCGTTGCGGGAGTATATATCCATTGTTTCGATTCAGGGTTTTTTACGGCCGGGATTTCGCAGGCCGTGTTGGCCATCAGATAAGTATCGCCGAGATTGCCGTGCATGAGCTGCAGCTCGATATTCGGCATCCAGGTGCCGTGGGCTTCCCCGAACTCGCCGAAACTGTGGTAGAGGAGGCCGCTGTTGCGCTTGGAGTAAACGTTGTCGCCCCATTTGAAGACCAGGCGGAGGTGATAGTTCTCAAACGCTTCTTGGGTTGCCAGCGAGCCGTTGATCTCACCGGAGATGCGAATTACCCGATCACCGTCCATTTCAACCACGGAAAAGACGCTATCCAAAGTAGCCGCTTCCGTGACTTCCGCCCACTCTTCGCCAAGTGATTTACCGAGATGGGTATCAAAGCCCTCGAGGTTCTCGCCATTGTAGATGGATTTCCATTCGGAATCCTGATTGCAGGCTGTCAGCAGGAGGCTGGCTGCAGCGAAGCTAGTCATGCCGATAATCGAAGAGAGAGTGGGGTGGTTTCGGATGGATTTTAACATGCGACTACTCATGATGGGGCTGGAGGTAATCACAAGGGCAAAGCGTGTGTGACTCCAGGCGGACGCATCGCAATTTTTTACGGTCACGAAGCATACAGGCCAAGAAGGAGCCTGAACCGAGGGCTTGTCAGATGGCGGTTTTTCCGAGCTTTCTTCGAACATGTCCGTCATTCGTGCCTTATCTGAATCTTTACGCTGATATTTCATGCACCGCCGGGCGGGGTATGTTCACCGACAACAATGTCGAAGCGGCCAGAGAGTTTTATCTCAAACATCAGGATAAGCTGCTCTTCGGTTCCGATTGCGGGTGGTGGTCTTTTCGGATGGGCCTCAAGCCTGAGTTTGCCTACATCGACACCCTCGAATTACCTGAGGAAGTCGAGAACAAGGTACTGCGCGGTAATTCCGAGAAATTATTTCCGCTAAAGAACTCGTTTAAGGTCGGAATCGGTGGCCATTCTTTCTTTTTCCGGCCAAGCCGGCCATTGGTCCGGAACTGAGATTTATTGTTGCAAAGCAGACCAACTGCGTCATTTTCCGCTGCTTTTCCATTTTAACTTCAGCGGAGAACCACTTTGAGAGACGATTATTTACACGAAGCACAGAAGGTCATCACTGATCCGATGATACTGATCAATGTTGTGTCGCGTCGCGCCAAGCAACTCAAGAGCGGCTACAAGCCACTTATCGAGTCCTTGGAGCGCCTATCGGCTGAAGACATGGCACTTCGCGAGATCATGGAAGGTAAAATCACCTACCAGCTCGATGAAGAGACTCAGGAAGTCTAGCCAGTCAGCTGTAGAACTCGGATTGCTGGTTTGTGAAGCGCCCCCTCTGCGCTTCCCAATAGAGGGAAGATAGAGCCGTGTGCGCCAAGAAGAAAAAGTCCGCGGGCAACCACCAACGTGAGATCCGCAACGCGAAAGCTCACCACAATTACTTTGTGGGTGAGAAGTTCGAGGCGGGAATGGTGCTTCAGGGCACCGAGGTAAAGGCCATCCGCGAGGGCAACGCCCAGATTACCGAATCGTTTTGCCGGATCGAGAAAGGGCAGGTCTGGCTCTACAACTCCCACATCGGAGAATATTCTTTCGGGAACTTTCAAAATCACCCACCGCGGCGGAAGCGTAAACTGCTCCTGCACCGTCGGGAGATCAATAAGCTCATCGGTGCGGTCGAAGCCGGCGGTAAATCGCTCATTCCCTTGCGACTCTACCTGAAAAACGGGATGATCAAAATCGAGATCGCCCTCTGTACCGGCAAGAAGCTCCACGATAAGCGGGAAACCTTGAAGAGAAAAGTCGCCATGCGCGAAGCGGAACGCGAAATGCGTCAGCGTTACTAGAAAAGCAGTAGGAGAATTTAATCTGCCATGCCTAAAAAAACCGTGACCGTCCAGATCCCTGCCAGCACCTCAAACTGTGGTCCCGGCTTTGACTGCCTGAGCATTGCGCTCTCGCTCTACAATTTTGTACGCCTGACGGTGCGCGAGGATACGGTGATCGCCCCGGTTGGTGAGGCGAATGCTGGCACTCAGGCCATGGTGGAGGAAGCCGCGCTGAGTTTTGCCCAGACGGCGGGTCTGGATTTGCCCGGTTTCGATTACGAGATCTGGGGGGACGTGCCCCTGGCGCGGGGCCTGGGGTCGAGTTCTACCGTGCGTGCAGGCATAGTGGCCGGATTAAATGAACTGGTTGGGAATCCGCTGGACGAGGAAGCGGCGATTCGTCTGACCACCAAACTCGATAGTTCTCCCGACAACGCCACGGCCGCATTCAGTGGGGGCTTTTGCATCGCCCGGACCGACCCCACAACGTTCGCCTATCAGCACCATATCCGCTTCGAGTTACCCGGGACGCTGGCCTTTGCCGCGGTGGCACCGGACTACAAAGTGATGACCGATGACTCGCGCCGTGTATTGCCTGAGACCTTGTCGTTTAAGGATGTCGTTCGCACGACCAATAGTTTGGCCTACCTGGTCGGTGTTTTGGCGACCGGCGATTTTGAGCGCTTGCGCGGTGCGGTGCATGATTGCATTCACCAGCCTTATCGAGAGTTGTTGAATCCGTTTGGGCACGAGAGTATCGAAGCCGGGTGCAGTTCCGGTGCGTATGCCGGCTGGTTGAGCGGCAGCGGCTCGACGGTGGTCTGCCCCTGTCCGGCAGACAAGGTCAATGTGGTGCTTGATGCCATGACGCAGGCCTATGCGGTAAATGATATCAAGAGTCGCTCCTACCGTCTGCTCTGCGACAACGACGGCCTGACCGTGAACGAAGATTAGGGCCTTTCCTCCCGCGTAGTTGACGCTAAGCCTGAAAGTTTTTCTTTTATTCACAGTGAACGACCCGAACCGAGATTTTAACGAAGTCATCCGTACGATCCGTAAAGACGATCCGCGCTACGCCCGTGGTGCGTATTATTTTCTGCGTCAGGCGCTGGACTACAGCCTGAAAGAACTACAAAAACGCGGGGAACTCGATAAGACGAATCACTTGACCGGGCAGCAGTTACTTGAGGGGATTCGCCTCTTCGCCATCGAACAATACGGCCCGATGGCACGCACCGTCTTGGAAAACTGGGGCGTGAAAAACTGCCGTGACTTCGGCAACATCGTTTTCAACCTGGTCGAATGCAAGGTGCTTGGTAAGACGGACCGGGACAGCCCCGAGGATTTCAACAAAGGTTACAGCTTCAGCGCTGCCTTTGATAAGCCCTTCCGGCCAACGACCATCAAGCCCACGACGAAGCGACCGCCGCTGCGTTAGGGCTTAACTGCCACCGTTTTTGTCGTTCGAGCCAAGATCTTCTTCGCGTTGCTCGATTTGGGCTTCACGTTCGGTCAGAACCATTGATTTTTCGACCAGGTCATTTTCACACTTTTCGATATAAGCTTCGCGTTCATGCAGCATGTTGCGTGCTTCTTTCAGAGAAGCTTCCTGGGTCTCCAGTTCTGCTCTCAAGGCCTTCAGCGCCTCCATTTCTTCGCCGTGGTTTTTCGGATCGCCGGAGGCATCGGCCGAGGTCTTCGAATCCACAACTTTTTTGTGCGCTTCGAGTAAGGCTTCTTTTTCGTTGAGTTCCAGCGCCCGTGCCTCGAGGTATTTTTCTTTTTCCGCGAGGAGCTCTTCACGGTTGATGATGTCCGCCTGCAACTCGAGCAGATGCGCTTCCATTTCCTGTTGCTTCCCGGATTGCGATTTGATTTTCGGGAACTCGTTTTCAGGGCTCAGCAGTGGTTTGACATCAGCGCTTTCACGGCGTGTCGCCGCGGCGATGGCCATCTTCAGGCTCAGACGTCGTGGTTCTTTGCGGACCGGCGGTGGTGGAAAATCAGGTTTTGAACACATAATTTAAAAAACTATATTTCACGGTATCGATTTGTCGTCTTATTTTGCAAGGAATCAGGCATTTATCCATCCTGATATCAGCAACTTAAACGATTATATTACATTATATTAGTGCACTTACTGTAACGCAATAGGGGAAAAGCCCTAATAAGTTAAGATGGTAATCTGGATAAGCCCACTGCAGAAAGGGCACATCCTATGAGTAGTAAAGAGCAACAGACCTCAACTTTTGAGTCACATGACTTAATTGATCGACTATTTCGTGCCCCTGTAGAACGTCATGTCTTGGAGAATGGCCTGACGCTGGTGCATCGTCCTGATTATTCCAGCGAGGTCGTGTCGGTTCAGGTTTGGGTGAAAACCGGGAGTATTCACGAAGATACCCTGATCGGTTCGGGGCTATCGCACTACCTCGAGCATTTGCTTTTCAAGGGCACGGCGCGTCGGGAGGGAAAGGCAATCAGCCGCGAAGTCCACGCCATGGGTGCTTCGATGAACGCGTACACCACATTCGATCGGACGGTGTATTACATAGACGGGCCTTCGAGCGCTTTTCCCGAGATGGCGGATGTGTTGTCCGATCTGGTATTGCATTCCACACTTCCGGAAGCGGAAGTTCTGCGCGAGCGCGATGTGATCCTGCGTGAGATCGATATGGGGCTGGATGACCCCGACCGGCAGCTGACGCAGGCGCTTTTCAGGACGGCTTTCTGCCGGCACCCTTATCGCGAGCCGGTTATCGGGCACCGCGAGCTTTTTGAACGGGTCACGGTCGAAGAATTACGCCGATACTACAAAGAGCGATATGTGCCCAACAACATTGTCGTTTCGATTGTCGGTGCGGTCAGACCTTCCGAGTGCGCCGAGGTTATCGATAAGACTTTTGGTGTGGTGCCCCGGGGTAGGCTGGCCCCAGTGCAGGTTGACACAGAGCCGGTCCAGCTCGCTCCCCGGCGCGAAGATATTCTCGGAGATTACAACGTCTTCCGGGGTGGGGTTTGTTTCAAGGTGCCGCATTTGAGCCATCCGGATTCACCGAAGCTCGACGCGCTGGCTCATGCCCTCGGTGGTGGAGAAAGCTCCTTGCTTTGGGAGCGTCTTCGGAATCAGCGGAAACTCGTTCACTACGTGGATTGTCGGAACTGGAACCCGGGAGAGAACGGCTTGTTCATGATCAGCTATGTCTGTGACCCGGAGCGCGGCGCGGAAGTGGAGGCGTCGATCCATGAATTAATCGAGGAAGTTATCACGACCGGGTTTGAAAGCGATGTGGTGGAAAAGGCCTGCCGACAGGCCCTGAGTTCGGAAATAAACGGGCGCAAAACGATGAGTGGTCAGGCCACCCGTTTGGGTATCGGCGAGGTGGTGATCGGGGATATTAATTACGGTCGCCGTTACCTGAATCGTCTGCGTTCCATCGGAAACGAGGACCTTCAGGAAGTGGCGAAACACTATCTGGTGGATTCGAATTGTTCGGCCGTGACGCTCGGACCTGCGTTGGATGCACCCGGGGAGTTCAATGGTGAAGACGAGGGGCTCACTTTGGAGCCTTTCGAGGAAGTGGCCTTTGAGTCCGGTGCCCGCCTGCTGTTGCAGCAGGACAGCCGACTTCCCAAGGTGCATATCCGCACGGTCATGCTGGGCGGGCCGCTTTACGAGCCGGAGGGCCAGCGCGGCGTGTCGTCGCTGATGGCCGAACTCTTGACCAAGGATACGGCCAAGCGTGGAGCAGTGGAAATCTCTGAATTAATCGAAAGCATCGGCGGAACATTTCGTGCGACCTGTGGGAACAATACCATCAGCCTTGCGCTTGAAGTCCTGCCGAACGACCTGGGACTGGCTCTGGGGCTGCTTAAGGATGCCCTGACGCAACCCAGTTTCAATCACGCCACTTTCGAGACCGAGCGGCAGGCACAGATCGCCAATCTCAAGGAGGAACAGGACGAGATTCTTGAATTCGGCTTTCAACGCTTGCGCGAGCACTTCTTCGGGGAGCATCCTTTTGCCGTGGGGCCGGACGGGCGCGTGGAAGATTTGAAGGAGCTGACGCGGGAGGATGTCGAGGCCCACTTCCGGGAATTGGTCCGTGCCGGAAACATCATTCTGGTGGTTGCGGGCGACTTTGACCGCGATCAGTTGATGACTGAACTGACGCCGCTTTTGGCGGAGGATCTCTGCCGTGAGCCCTTCGCCCCCAAACTATCCCCATTCCCCGGATTACGCGAGTCACTGGATCTGACCGAAGCGATGGAACGGGAACAGGCTGTCATACTTCAA
Source organism: Coraliomargarita sinensis (assembly GCF_003185655.1). Lineage (NCBI taxonomy): Bacteria > Pseudomonadati > Verrucomicrobiota > Opitutia > Puniceicoccales > Coraliomargaritaceae > Coraliomargarita > Coraliomargarita sinensis. Next base: position 331,155 of record NZ_QHJQ01000002.1, read on the forward strand.
GCCTATCCCGGCTCCGGCATACAGGACGACGATTTCGTGACCAACGAAGTGCTGAACGAATTATTCAGCGGTATGTCCAGCCGGCTCTTCGAGCAGGTCCGTGAAGATCGGGGCATGGCCTATTATGTAGGCTCCACTTGTGTGATCGGTTTGGACGGCGGGATGTTTGTCTTTTTTGCCGGAACGCACCCGTCCCGAGTGGAGGAAGTCCTGGTGGAAATTGAAAAAGAAATCGACCGTGTGGTTCGGGGAGAGGTGACTGACGAGGAGTTGAGACGTTGCCGCATCCGTTTGAAGGCGGCCCGGCCGATGAGCCGGCAGACGATCGGTGCCCGTGCCATGCATGCGGCCTTGCAGCTTTGCTATGGGCTCCCGCTGAATGACGATGCCGAGCACGCCGTCAAACTCGATGCGACCGATGCCACGACATTGGCAGATTTTGCCAAGCGTCACTTTGCTCCGGATAATAAAGTGCGACTGGTTGTCGGCCCGAAAAAAGCGTAACCGGTCAAGGTTACGCTTGGGAGATTGATACTGCCTAGGTGACTAGCTAGCTTTGGATTTCGCCCGTTGGCTTAGCTGGCGGTAGAAGTTCGGTCCATGGATCTCGCGCATCATTTTGCGGCGGTGGTCCACCGCCAGTTTGAAAGCCTTCTTCTCGCCGTACTTCTTGATCGAGAAAGAGGTGCATTTCTGAATGCCGGGCTCCGGACGCCAGCTCACGGAATAGCACTCGTGTTTAGTGCCATTCGGGCCGATTTTCGTGGTACGGGAAACGCCTAGCTCACCTGTAGTGTTGCGTGAATCGGAGACGACGATACGTCGCTGGCGGGGACGCTTGGGAATCGCTTCAAGCTCCTCAGAGAGTTGGTTGCGGTACTCTTTGGCAAGTTTTTGAGCTTTACCCTTGCCGCCACATTTGCGGTCGCTGAACAGCTTAGAGTAGGTTTTGCCATTGCGATAACCACGGACAAACCAGCCGTGGGTGGAGCCGCTGTCGATGCGGCTGATGCCTTTGTTTGCTTTTGATTTTGCCATCGTATTGAGGAGTGATAGGTTGGGTGTTTTGCCAGTTTAGTTCAGCAGAAGAGAAGTTGAATTTAACATCTTATAATAATTAAACGTTTGAACGCATAGTAACCTAACAGGTTTTTCAACTTTTTACTATTTTTATTTGACTGGACAGTTGATCACGTACGAAGCGTTCGTTTTTTATTTATACATCCAACTTTTGAGAGCCGTATCGTTACGAATTATGTATGTCGTCTGGTATTCCGGTTGCAGCAATTCATAATATTGTTTTTCAGCGTAGCGTTTGCCGTGAAGAAGTATCTTCGCACGATGGCCCGGTGCCCGGACGATACGTCCCAGCGCTTGATGTATCCGCCGTATTGCGGGAATGAGATAGACTCGTTCAAAAGCGTTTTTTCCGGAAAGTGACGAATCCATAAGAATCTTAGCTTTTTGCACCGCATTCACTTCAGGTAGTGCCGGTCCGACTACGATGACGGATTTCACCTGCCCACCAAGTTTATCAATGCCTTCCGAGTAACTGCTGCCGATAATCAAAAAGATAACATCGGTATAAAGCAGGCTTTCGTCGATAAACCGTTCTTGTTCACGTAGGTCCACTCCGCGCGGTTGAATGGCAACTCGGAGTGATTCATTGAGCGCTGAAATATAGGTACGAATGTTTTCCGCGTATTGGTAGGAAGAAAAGAAGACAACGGTCGGTGCGCTGGAGTCCGCCAGCGTCATTTCTACAATCGTTCGCCCGGTCGTTTCATAATGACTCTTCCTTTGTTTCATCCGGGTGTCGACTCGGCAGTCGATAGCAACGTCGTAGGCCCCCTCTCGCCAGTCAGCCCAACCAATGGCTAAATCCGTCTCGGCAGGGCTCAGGCCGATCTCATTTCGGAAGTTGTCCACGGGATCCAGCGTGGCCGACATGAGTATACGACAGCTGAAGGGTTTGAGGCATTCGGCGGTCCATTTGCCGGCATCCAGGCACTGCGCGCGTAATATCGATGTTTTCGGGCACCAAAAAAGCCAATCGCTTGCTGCCTCATCGAGTCGCTTGGCCAGTTCTGGAATCCGCCATACGGTCTCAAGTGCGAATGGAGCGACCACATCATAATTAAACCGGCTGTCTTCCAGAAAAATCGCTGCTTCCAGGCAGAGGTTCCCCATCGCGTAAATCTGATCGGGGCTCAGAACGGTTGCTGAATGGAGCGCTTCGATCTCGGTGGCGATTTCTTCGAGGCTACGTATCAAACGGCGGGAGGCGCCCGCCTCGCTTAACCCTTCAAGTGCAAAGAAAAGGTTGGAGGCGTTCAATTCAACACTCAGGGCATCAGCATTTCGATTGGGGAGGTTGTGAGCCTCGTCGATGATAACGATGGTTTTGGCCGGGTCGAACCCGTAAGGCTCGGAGAAAACATGACGACTCTGCGGGGCAAACAGGTAATTGCTGTCACCAATCCAGAGCTCGGCAAATGGGAGGCAGGCCTTGGTTAGCGCGTAGGGACAGACGCCGGTTTGACGGCCAATGTCTTTGGCCTGTTCCAGGTTCAAGGTTCCGTCGCGTAGAAGCTCCGGTGGATGAATGTCCGCCTCCATCCAGCGTTGCCCCAGATCTTCTTCGCAGCGGCGGTCGCCGGTGCAGCGATGCATGGGGCTGTCAATCCTGTGCTCAGCTCGGTTACGCATTTGGATGAAGCGGAGGTTTCGACCGATCATGTTTTGTAACTGACGGACGGTTTCGAGCTGCCCGCTGGACTTGCTGGTCAAATAGATGCAGCGCTCATAGAGTCCGTTCTGCATCTCCCGCAGTGCGTGTTCCAGTACGATCCCGGTTTTTCCGAATCCTGTCGGGGCCTGTAGCAACACGGTCGGGCTTTTCAGGCTGGCCTTGCTAAGCTGTTCGATCAATTCGGCCTGGCCCTCACGCAGGCTGGGGAAAGCGGGGCGAATTTCGAGCGCATCCAGTTGAACCCGGCGGGCGCGCCGGTCATCCAGGAAGGTGACGAGCTGCTCCAGCTGCGCGTCCACCAGATCACGACTTTCTTTGGCGACAGGAAGCGTCTGGACTGTGCCGGAACTGATTTCGATGAAGAGCAGTTCGGCTTTGAGTGAGTGTCCTGCATACTCCGGCAGGATGCTGGCCAGCATCAGGTAGATCGCTGCCTGAGCGAAATATTCCGGATATTGTTGAAGCAGGTCTTCGGCCGGGCAGGGCAGTGGTTGGCGCACGGTCTTGACTTCCCGAAGAATCAGGGAGTCCGCTTCCGGTAAGATCTGGTCGATACGGCCCTGCAAATGGATATTCCAATCACGGTGCCGCAGGGTGGCCGCAATCGATTGTTCGAAAACAGCCTTCGGGTAAGCCGCTTCGGTTTGTTTTGCCGATTCCTTGTGCCATTGCTGACCGACTTTGGCCCGCCAGATGCCGGCACCTGTTTTGCTGCTCTGGGGCCTATTTCGGAAAATAGCCAGTTCCCCAACGCTCAATTGGGCATCGCGACTTTGCGTATCGACCTGCATAGGAGTAATGGCGCCTGCTTACAATAACGGCAGCCGTTAGCTGTCTCTGCGTTTTTGGCGGTCTTTGATCTCATCGACATAGATCGATACGTTTGCCTCCAGATCACCGAGGTGTTCTTTAGCGCGGCGAAGTGCCTTGGCGGTCGACATCGTCGGATTGCTGGGATCGTCGCTGAAGATGTTACGCCCTTCGATGTAATCGTAGAGTCCGGAGTTTTTCAGGACGCGGACGAGATCGGTCTTGGCTTCGCTGAGAATCAGGTAGCGCCCCAACTCGTTCATGTAGCGCACCAGTTCTTCGAGCGCCATCACCCCGGTGGCGTCCATATTGTGGGCATTACGCATCTTCAAAATCACAACTTTCAGGTTGGGATCTTCGCAAATACGGCGGGTCTGGTCGCGGAAGAGTTCGGCGGCACCGAAGAAGAGTTCGCCTTCGACGTGGACAATAGAAACTTCGGGCGTGTCGCGTTTGATGGTCTCATTGGTTTGAGCAAGCTCTCCCTTGTCGTTGAATGCGTATTCGACCATTTCCGGGCGGGCGACTTTCTTGAGAAAGAGCATGATGGATGTGCCCACACCAATGTAGATCGCCGTGTCGAGCGGAAGGATAGTGCCACTGGCAAAGGTAATGAGAAAGACGGCTGCATCTGACTTTGTCGTCCGCATAACCACACGAATGGCGTGTTTATTTACCAGTGAGATGCCGATTGCGATGATGAGCACGGCCAATGCGCACTGTGGGATATAAGCCGTGTAGGGGCCGAGCAGGAACGCACCGATGAAGACAATCACCCCGCTGATGTAGCTGGCCATGACCGTCTTCGCGCCGCTGCCGGTGCTCAGGCTGGAGCGGGTGAGCGAGCCGGATGCCGGCATGCCCGAGAAGAAGGCACAGCCGATGTTGGCCATGCCGATCGAAAACATCGCCTGATTGGTGTCGAGGCGTGCGCCGGTCCTGGCGGCAAGCGATTTGCCGATCGAGATCCCCTCCAGAATGCAGAGCAGCGCAATGGCTAAGGCCGGGCTGGCAAGAAGTTTGATCTGGTCATAGCCGATCGTAGGGACTTGAAAAGTCCAGTTTTGGGCATTGATCCCGCTCAGAAAAAGGATGCCCGAGTCCTTGCCAAAGATGAGCGTGGTGACAAACGACATCACGATCAGGCAAATAGCCACGTTGGGCAAGGTTTTGAATTTACGATTGAGTAGGATATAAATGCTGGCGGTTAGAACGCTTGTCCCGATTGTGGCCCAGTGGATTGTGTCAATCGCCCCCAGCATGAGGGCCACTGATTCGAAGAATGTCGCCCCTTTTTCTCCGATCGTGAGTCCCAGTGCTTTAGGGATCTGATTCGTGATGATCAGCAGAGCTGCAGCGGTGATATAACCGGTGATCACCGAGTGGGAAATGTATTGGATGAAGTTGGCCACCTTGAAGTAGGCGCCCAGCAGAATGAAGATGCCGATCAGGAGTATCAACAAGGGCACCAGGCCAATCATTTGCGACCCGGTAACTCCCAAGCCGAGAAAGGCACTGAGCAGCATGACAGCTGTCGCATTGGTCGGCCCCAAGGTAATGTATTGCGTCCGTGAAAAGACGGGAGCCACCATCGCTGCAATGGCTGAGCCGTAGATCCCGTACTCGATGGGCAGGCCGGCAATGAGGGCATAGGCCATCCCCTGGGGGAAGGCGAGGAGGGCGACATTCAGTCCGGCCCGAAAGTCGCCGGCGACATTGGCGGGCGTGTAGCCCTCCAGCGACTGTCTCAGGGGGAATAGGTCGAGGGAGTTGTAATCTCTGGCGGCACGTAAGCCGTCCTTGAGATATTGAAGCATTTTCGCCACGATCCTATATGTCCCTTTCTTCGATTTCTTATCTTTCGGGGTAGAGAGTCGCCATTACTTCATTATGAAGCGGTTCCTTGGCAGCGATGATGCAGCGCTCATCAAAAGCGTCGCCACCTTTCCAGCCGGTGGCTTTGAATCCGGCACCTTCCAGACAGGGAATGATAGCCGCGCAGTCCCAAATTTCCATGAGGGGGTCGCACATAATATCAATGAATCCGGAGCAAAGGAGAATGTAGCCACCCGCATCCCCCCAAGAGCGGTAGAGGGCGGTCTTCGGGGGAAGTGCGGACCAGTCGGCCTTGTTCTGCCAGAGCGTCTCGCGGATCGGATCGGTGGTGCAGAGCGTGGCTTCATTTAATTGACACGCCGGGCGGCCGGAGACGGGCTTGCCGTTCAGGGTGGTGGTTTCGCAGTCACCGATGACCATCTGCTTCATGACGGGTTGATTGATCGCGCCGATGACCGGGCGGCCATTGTGGAGCAGGGCGATCAGCGTGGCAAAGAGAGGAACCCCCGAGATGAACGACTTTGTCCCGTCCACCGGATCAAGGACCCAAACGAACTCGGCGTCCTCACGCTCACGGCCGTACTCCTCTCCGATGATGCCGTGCTCGGGATAGCGTTCGGCGAGAATTTCGCGGATCCGTTTTTCGGCATTGCGGTCTGCCAGGGTAACCGGTGTGGCGTCGGACTTGCGTTCGATCTCAACTTCCGGGCCGTAGTGCGGCAGGATTTCCTTGGCAGCTTCGTCGCAGAGGTAGGCAATAAATTCAATGAACTCGTCCTTTTGGGCGCGTGTGATTTCAGACATAATCGTAGTGTGAGTTTGTTTTGTTTCCAAAGCTGTAGCCTTGTCTGACACGAGGCAACAGCAGATTGGCCCCGATGCGGCGGTTTGGAAGTTGTGTTTCGGTTAGGCAAGTCTTGTCTATGCACGTACTATGAGCGCCACACCTATTCATGTGATTGATTTCGAAGGCAGCCGACAAAGCGGGGTCGTGGAGTATGGCGTTGCGACACTGGCCGGTCGTTCCATTACGGCGACCTACAGCCGGATTTGTGCCCCGGTGGGAACGATTTCGGACCTGGACCGGGCACAGCACGGTATCAATGAGGAACTTGCCGGCACGGCGGAGGCATTTGACCGCGAATGGACCTTGTTTTCCGGCCTGAGAAAAGAAGGGCCGTTCTGTGCGCATAATGTCGCCGTGGAAGCCGGACTGATTGCCACGGTCTGGCCCTATCCGAAAAAGTGCCCGAACTTTGCCGAGCCGGAAGCCGAGGCCGCGGACTGGGGCCCGTGGTTGGATACGCTGCGTCTCTACCGTAGAATCTATCCGGGAATGGAGAGCTACGGATTGGAGTTTCTGGTCAAGGTGTTCGATCTGGAGGAGGAACTCGACCGCCTGGCACAATTGCACTGTCCGCCTCACCGTCGACGCTACCACTGCGCGCTTTACGATGCCATGGCATCGGCCTTGCTGCTGGCGCGACTTTTTTCCGAGCCTGAACTTGAATCGGCCAGCCTGAGGTGGTTGATCTTGCAAAGTGCTTCATCGGAATCTCAACGTGAGTCGATGGGGCAGCAGGAACTGCTCTAATATGACGGATAAACCCAAAATAGCTTATTTCGGATCGGATAAGATCTGCCTGCCCGGATTGCGCTATCTCTTCGGGGAAGCTGCCGATCGCTGCGAATTGACGCTGATAGTCTCTCAGCCCGATCGAAGGTCGGGGCGTGGCAAACGTTTGCAGCAAAATCCGGTGGCGGAGTTTGCGACCGCCCATGGCATACCCTTACTCCAACCGGAAAAACCGGACCGTGAGCTGGCCGAGTCTCTCCAGGAAGCCGGCTTGTCACTGGCATTTGTCATGGCCTACGGGCATTTCCTGCCCAAAGCGATTCGAGATGCGCCGGCATATGGTATGCTTAATTTTCACGGTTCGATCCTGCCGGCCTATCGCGGAGCCTCTCCTGTTGAGACGGCAATCGCAGTCGGCGAGGAGGAGACTGGAGTCAGCCTGATGGAAGTCGTTCGGGAAATGGACGCGGGCGCGGTGGCGGATGTGGAGCGTATTCGTATCGAAGACGTGGATACGGCAGTTGAACTCCGGGCGAAAGTGGGTGAAGGCGTGGTGCCGCTTCTGTGGCGTCATCTGGGTGCTGCCGTTTCGGGGCAACTGGAATTCAAGGCACAGGATGCTTCGCGGGCAAGCTACTGCCGAAAGATAAAGAAGGAAGACGCCGCTCTGGATTTTTACCAAACTGCGCAAACCCTTGAGCGACGGCGGCGAGCTTTCCAGCCATGGCCCGGAGCGTATTTTGACCACGGTGAGACGCGGATTAAAGTTGGTCGGGTCAACTGGCGGGCCGGTGCGGTTTCAGCGGAACCGGGCACCGTGCTGGCTGCCGGCAGCACGCTTGACGTCGCGACCGCGGAGGGGATTTTGCAAATACTCGAGCTGCAGCGCCCGGGTGGGCGTATGCTCCCGGTCGAGGCGTTTTTGAAAGGCTACCGGATCGATGTGGATTCGATTTTGCCGAGCGTAAGAGGAGAAGATTTGTTACAATCAAATCACGCATAAAGGCCTTGTCAGCGAGCGAAGAATCGCGCTTAATTTCATCATGAATTTACAGACGGCTGTTTCTCGGATTTATAAGTGCATTTCCAAGTTGGATGCAGCCTACGGGAGGCCGGTCTTTGATGAATTTGCGATCGTGGGATTGGACGGCGGGAAGTTGAAACTTCACCATTACAAAGGTCCCAACGAAGGTGGTTTTCTGGCGGAGTTTGCTGACAATACGATGGCACTCCGCAAGGAATTGACCGAAGATCAAACAGCACTCGGTGGTGAATTCAGCTTCACCCGTGAGGGCGAGGGCGCGAGTATGGACGCGTACATCTGTCTCGGACCGGACGTCTACCTCTTTTGCAACCACACCGAGAAATCGATGCACGAAATTACCCAGGATCCAGAGTGGCTCAACGCGCAGGGTGAGTTTCTGAATCTTAGCCAGTTTTTTGCCGTCGATCCGCTCGATCTTGGCGAGGACTAAGCGGGCCGGATTCAGTCGCAGCAGCACAAGCGCTGCCCGGAAGATTAAGCCAACCCGCCGCTGAGCTGGACGTAAAGGGCATAAGCGTAAACCGCGACCAGGCTGGCTGCGACGATTCGCGGCAGGCTCTTGAAGAAGATGACGCAAGCCAGATGCACGGCGGCGATCACTACGATGAAAATCAGTCCCTTCGCCATGAAATCGGGAAGAGGCATGGGCTTGAAAATCGCGAAGAGTCCGATGCAGAGTGGAATACAGATATGCCCGTCGCCCACCTGCGAGCTGTAAACCACATCGCCTCTCTGTTTGTAAGCATAGTAAAAGGCGAGGACGGCATTGGGAAGAACCATGAGCCAGCCGGTAAGTAATCCGAGTTGTTGGCCACTGAGGAAACCGTCGCTTCGTTGCAGCAGTTCGTTGACGATGCTGTCGACTGCAAAGAGGGTGAGGAAGCTACCCATCAGAATGAGAATGACGTCGACCACGATCATGGGGTGCCAGCCTTTTCCCTGACGCGTATTTTCCTTCAGCACTTCAAAAATGTGAAAGCACTGCCAGAAGAGAAAAAGACCAACGAGAGCGAAGCCATCAAAGCGGTCGATTTGGCCGTCCTGCCCGAGAACCCAAACAGCCAAAGTAAAGAAAATCATCGCCACAATAGTGAGCGCAAGCGAGAGACGGTGCACCTTGAATTCACGCTGCGCTTTTTTCGCTTTAGAACCTGCATCCAGAGAAATGCCCCAGATCAGGGCGGGGAGTGCGAGCAGTAGACAGAGGTTGGTCAGATTATTCGTCCAGGAATTGATCGCCACTTCTCTAGCCGGCCCGTTCTGCTGCAGGACCACGCCGATGAAAATCAGATTACCGAGTCCGGAGAAGTAGGGCATGAAAAGGGTGCCGAGTACCGTTCCTTCGACGCCACGGTGCGACATAAGCTCAAGCCGCCAAAGAATGATCAGCGAGCTGAGAAGAAAGATGCCAACCAAGGCGAGCGGCGTCCATGCACCGGCCAGGTTCTGAAGTTGTCCCAATAGTTCCTGCAAGCCGTCAAGCTGGGCTCGGCGCCGGCTCAGGGCAAACGAAATTACTCACTGCAGCAGGACTTCCCCTGCTTCAATTTCGGGACGATCAAACTCGCCAGGAGGATGCCGACGAGTAGGATTCCGGCCAGGTGTTGCCAGTAGGAAAGATGTGCATGTTCGCCATGAGCGCCTTCCAAATCGATCATATGCTGAGCCACAGTCATGTTGAATAATGCCCCGGCCAGCCAGGAGATCGCGAGCAGGCTGAGAAGGTAAATGATCGTCGGTATGCGCCCGAGCATTTTCCAGACGGTGACGATGGTCGCTGTATTGGTGGCTGGTCCGGTAATGAGAAAGACAAGCGCCGCACCCGGTGACAAGCCTGCTGCCATGAGCGCGTAAGCCATGGGAATTGATCCGGTCGCACAAACGTAGAGCGGTAAACTGATGAGCGTGGCCATGAAGAAGGCCATAAAGCCCGAGCTGAGTGAGCCGGTCAGTAAGTCCTGCGGCAGCAGGGTGGTGATAAGCCCCGCGAGAATCAGCCCAAAAATCAATGCGAGGGCAAGGTCCGCCGGTAGGGTGATAAAGCCGTAGCGGATTGCTTCGCGCCAACCACGCTGGGGCGACTTTTTCCCGCAGCACGAAGCATCGGTGGCCGGCGTGGATGTTGGCTTGTCGTCTTTCTCCGGACTGAAGTTCAGGTCAGAGAAGTTCGGGGAGTCGGCTTTCGGCGTTTCCTTGCAGAAAATCTCGATCAGGTAGCCGGCGGTGATGCCGCAGGCAAAAGCGACAAGTACGCGCACTGCTGTAAAAATGCCGCCCAGCAATGCGTATGTGGCGAAAATGCTATCGACTCCGGTCTGTGGTGTCGAACTGAGAAAGGACGCGGTGGCTCCCCGGCTGGCTCCGCTCTTGCGCAACGAAGCGGCAATCGGAATAACCGAGCAGGAGCAAAGGGGCATCGGCACCCCGACGAGGGAGCCTTTGATCACCGCGCTCAGCCCGGGCTTACCCAGGTGTCGCTGTACAAAATCGGCCCGGATTAAAACATGCAAAAGTCCGGCCACGGCAAAACCGAACAACAGGTAGGGCGCCATCTCGGCAGTCAGCTCCCAGCTGTTGTGAAAAAGGTTTGTGATAAACTGGACCATGCGTAGTGCACAGGTTTGTCTCAGCCGGCGATTCTTGCAAACCCGATTTGTTTCCCCCCTCTTCTCCTTCTGGACGACGGGCTAGGTCCCTTTCGGTTCGGTGTCGGCATTCCGGGGTCTCAGTGCTTCCCAATTATCCTTGCTGCCCGCTATGGACTTTGCATGACGGAAGAGAAGAAATGCCCATGAATCTGTTTTTTCCCTAAAAACACCTTGTCACGGGAGCAAAACCCACCTTTTTAGGCCACATGTCGATCGCGGACTATTATCCGATTCTTGTTCAAATCTCCATTGCCAGTGCTATTGGCGCGGTGATTTTGGTGGCGTCCCATATCTTCGGTCAACGTGGCACGACCTCCGCGATCAAGGATTCTCCCTATGAGTGTGGTATGCTGGCCGAAGGATCCGGCCATGCCCGTTTCGCAATCAAGTTCTACATCACGGCGATGCTTTTCATCCTCTTCGATATTGAAGTGGTTTTCCTCATTCCCTGGGTTCTGGTTTTTCGTGAGTTCCTCGCGGCAAACCTTCCTATCCTTTTGCCGGTTTTCTTTTTTCTCGGCGTGCTCGTGCTCGGCCTGGTCTACGAACTGAAAAAGGGTGCGATCGAATGGGAGAAGTAGACTGAGTGTTGTTGGTTGAAAGCTGATAGTTGTTAGTTATGGGAAGAGCTTGCCTTTCCCCGGAGTATTGCTTTGTTAACACTGGTGGTGCGATACGTTGTATTCACTTTAATCCTACGTCATCGCGACTAACAACCAACAACAAGCAACGTTCAACCAACCAAAATGCGCATTGATCGATACATCGCTGTTTCCCGTGTGGTGGATTTGGAGTCCACGGACTTCGAGAGCGCGATTGCGGAATTGCTGGAAGTGTGCGATTTCTCGAAGGAGAAAGGTCTGAGCAAAAAGCGGCTGCTGAACGACTTGCTGGACCGCGAGAAGCAGATGACGACCTACTTGGGGAACGGCGTTTGCCTGCCGCACACCCGTGTGTCGATGAAGCGTCCATATATGATTGCAGTCGGGCGCTGCCCCGGCGGTCTCGACTATGACGGGCAGGCCGAGTACAAGAATATCCGGTACGTCTTCCTGCTGCTGGCGGCGAAAAACGCCCGGAGCTACCTTTACAGTCTCGCTTCGCTGGCGCGGATTTTTCAGGACAAGTCGCACATGGAGCGTCTCAACGCCGCTCACAAGCTCTCGGACTTCCGCAAGGAAGTGAAACTTGTCTTCGGGGGCGAGGGGGACAAGCCCCGGCGCCGGCACAACCGATTTAATAATCTTATCCTCCGTGAGGCCGCCAAGATCGCCAAGGGCGCCAACTGTTCGACGGTGCTGGTCTTCGGCGACACCTTTGGGGGGGGCGTGGAGTTCGGCTCCAAGTTCAAGGGTTTCAAGACCGTCCTTATCGCTCACGGAACCTCGGATGCCGCCACCGAGCGCGAGGAGATCGACGCGGTGCTCCCGATTCGCTCATTCAGCAACGAACGCTTTTCCCAGTTGCGAAGCGCGGTACTCATCGGGCTGACCCGCGGTGTCTTCAAAAGCAACGATCGTCTTTGTTGCGTGGGTGGTCTGCGCCAAAGCAACCAGTTCGACAGCATTACGGTGGTCGATATCGAGCGCGAGTTCCAGACAGTGTTCGCCACGAAAAACGATATGCTTCCCGCCAGCGTGAAGCCCGAGGTGATTGAGCGGGTCCTCGGGATCGCGACCGAGCTCGCCGTGGAAGGGCGGGAGGGGCACCCCGTGGGCTGTCTCTTTACGCTCGGGAATTCGGACAAGATTTCGGAATATTCCAAGCCACTCATCCTGAATCCTTTCTACGGCTACAAGGACGAGGACCGAAATATCCTGAACCCCTTCATGGACGAGACCGTGAAAGAGCTCTCTTCCATTGACGGCGCGTTTATTATTCGTGGAGACGGAGTTTTGGTTTCCGCCGGATCCCTGCTTTACCCGCCCAATTACAACCACGAGTTGCCAGGAGGGCTTGGAAGCCGGCACGCCGCGGCCGCAGCCATCACACAGGCGGTCGATTGTCTCAGCATCGTGGTCTCCGGAAGCACTGGCCAGGTCACACTTTTCCGCAAGGGCAAGATGCTGCCTCTGATTGAGAAGGCGTTGGTGCGAAACGCCTAGGCTGATAGGGTGAAGGGATTTCGTTGTTTCGGCGGACATTCGATGTAGTTGCACGCCGGTTGTCCAATCCCCGGATTCTCTCTTCGAGCTTTTAAGAGTAGGGCGATGAAGGGAACGGAGACGGAGATAGTATACGGAAGCCCGCTTCTTTCTCGATGATCTCCGCAGCTTATTATTTTTGGCTTATATTTTCCAGAGCGTGACGGCCAGTTAAGGTCTAAAAATCAGGGCAGACAAGCGGCGCCCAGGCCGATTTTGGAGTCTGTTGCCAAGCTTTTACCCGGCTTTGCCTTTTTTGGGCGATGGCGGATCTGCCGATTGCTGGAGCAGGTCCCGACAAGATTCCCTTCACGCGTGAGGCGATCCGTTGGTTGCAGGGCAGGGGTCTGGAGTGCATTGTGCGGCTCCCGCGTGAGGAGCAGCTTCGTGGAAAACTGCGACCACTTGAGGCGGCCTATCTGGATGAGGAGGAGAATCTGGACCTGTCGCCCGGGGGGGGCTATAACCTCCCGCTTTGGGAGAATACGCTGGAAAGGTTCAACCGCTGTTTGAACAGCCTTTTCAAAGTGACGCCTCCCGGTGCGATCTTTGTCGACGAGATTACGCCTTACGACGCTTTGCAGCACTACCTCGTACAAAAAACATGCGCAGGATTTAAAGGTGAATTACCTGTCCTCATTTAGGACAGATGAAAAGATCCATTTTACTTGTTTCTTTGAGCAGAAATGAAATTACGTTTCCTACGCTTTTTGGAATGCTCACCCTGCATTGAAGAAAGGCTCGATTATTTTGTTACACCCCATCGCTTCAACAGAGATAAGTTTTACACGGGCGGACCGAGTGTCTCGCCGAACCATTGTCGCTTTGAGCAGACTTATTGGCTGCTCCAACCTATGCGCGCTCGCCTTAAAGTGCTGCATTGGTGACCGCGTCCTTGGGCGACCCTCGATTCCCCATTAATAAATCTACTCTATTCAACACCCTAGTTATATCGTATGAAAGATACCCCAGCGTCTGAACGCTTTGGTGCCTTGGCTCAAACCCATGGTCTGGCATCATTCCTCTCCACCTTGTTAATCGCCCTCGCGCTGTGCGCTCCCAATTTGGCGAGTGCCGATGCACGTAACGGCAACCCGGACCTGACGAACGGCGGGGATCAATACTCAGATCCCAGCAGGCCCGGGGACTATAGACATAATGATGAATGGTCGTGGAATCTCGGTCCGACGGGAATGTCCGGTTGGATGTATCGCGATGACTGGTTTAAAAAATACGAGGGTTGGAACACGGAGTTTGCCCGTCAGATTGAGGTGACGTCAGTGGATGCGGGCTCTCCCGCCGAAGGGATTCTTCAGGTGGGCGATGTGATTCTCGGTGCGGACGGCACGGGAGCCGAGCCGGCCGACTTCACCTACGATGCGCGCAAGGCTTTCGCTGCGGCGATCTCGGAGGCGGAGGCCAGGGATCCGGCAATACTCAAAATGAAGCGCTGGCGGGGTACTGGAGAGACCAGCACGATCCAAGCGGTCGCCGATGTTTCGGGTAGTTTGGACGGCAAGTATTTTACGCTTCATGACGGCTTGGGTACCGTAGCGGTCTGGTTTGACGTCGATAACAGCGGAACCGCTATACCGAGCGGTGCTTCGGCCGCCGACCGTGCCATTGAGATTTCGAGTGTGGTGACCGGCGATGCCGCGACTTCGGTCGCGGCAGCCATCGGGGCCGCCCTGGATTTCGACGCGGGATTTACGGCCAGCGTATCAACGGATACCGTAACGGTGGCCAGCGATACCGGTGGCGACCGTACCGATATATCAGACGGGGATACGGGATTTACTTTTGCCGTGGCCCAGCAGGGCAGTAGCTCCGTCGATACGGTCTCCATTACTCTGGAGACTCTCGGTGCTTACAGTGCGACCGCGCCCTACAACTGCCCGAAGTCGGCGGCGGTTCTTGAAAAAGGTTTGGACGCGATTATGGCGGTAGGCGCAACCGATTCGACCAAGTTTTCTCTAGTCACACTGCTTGCGGGCAATGACCCGACGAACCCGGACAATGCGGCTCGCATGACGCGGGTCCAACAGGAAATCCAGGAGCTGATCCTCACTCCGGAAGAAGTTGAATACTTCATGTCCAACGATTTTTTGATTGATAATATTGGAGGTAAAATCGCTTGGTCGCATGGCTTTAAGCTAATTGCCCTCGCTGAATATTATCTGCAGACCGGTGATTCGGCCGCTTATGATTCGATGCGTGCTTACGCGGTAGCCGCTGCGAATGGGCAAAGTATGTTTGGCACCAGCGGGCACAAGTTTACCCTGCCGGCCGAGGATGGTTCGTTGAACGGTCCTTACGGGATCGGCTATGGTGTCGTCAACAGTGCCAACATGCAGTGCTTCTATGGCCTGCTGTTGGCGCGGGAGGCGGGTGTTACCGATCAAAGGGTGCTGGATGCCATCGAACGGGCCAGCAACTTCTACGGAGCCTATGTCAACCGGGGCAGTATTCCTTATGGGGAGCATAATCCCGGTTACGGCCACGGGGAGAACGGTAAGAACGCGATCGCCGCGCTTTGCTACAAATTACAGGGGGGGCATAATGACTTTGCCAATTACTACTCGATGATGGCGGGTGCCTCGGCAACCAACATCGATTCAGGCCACTCAGGACCCTATCTAAACTATTTGTGGGCTGCTCTGGGAGCGAATGCCGGCGGGGAAGAATCCATGGCAGCCTTTTTCGAAGAACAGCGCTGGTTCTATGACTTGGCACGCAACCACGATGGAACGTTCACCTACAACAGTTACCAAAATGGCGGTCAGTTCGGTTATGGTGGCGATGATTGGAGTGCGCTAAAATTGCAGATGTACACGGCCTGTTTGCTTCCTTATGCCGCGCCCCTGCGCCAGACTTATGTGACCGGGAAAAATACCACGGACGATCCCAGCACATGGCTCACCGCGCAAGAGCTTGCTGATGTGGATAACGCAATCAGCTATGATGCGACGACCCGCACGACCAACGAGCTGCTCGATGACCTGGGTTCCGTGCACCCCTTTACCCGGGGCGATGCGGCAGCCGAGCTGGGGCTCCGTACTTCCGAGCATGCGGCGATCTTGCCCGGCCTGGAAAGCATTGCAGCTGATACGAATGCGTCCCTCCATGACAGAATGGGCGCGTGTGAGGCATTGGGCGCGATTGAGAACCAGGGCTCGCTTTCATTGTTGATCGGCTTGCTTGCTGATTCGGAGGACTTAGTAAAATATGCGGCTGCCAAAGCGATTCAGAAGTTCCCCCCGGAAGCTAAATTACCGGAAGTGGATAGCCTGATGGCGGCTTGTGTTGCGGAGGCCAAACCCCTTATGCCCGTGGATACGGAAGATCCGATCCACCTGACGCATGGGGCGATTGCAGGCATCCTATTTGGCGGTTACGAAGGAGGCATCCTCAGAAACCATGATTTGGTCGGGATTAACCGTGACCTTTTGTATCCGGCAATTCGTTCGGCTGTGAGCAACCCCCAAGGCCGGACTCGCAATTGGACAACGGATATTTATGCCAGTTTGACCAGGGAAGACGTGGAGGCATTGTCCGACGTAATTGTGTCCGGGGCCTGGGACGAAGCTCCTGCGGATCGCATGTTCTCAGGGGCGGTTCAGGTGGATAGCGTCGAAGTTCTCCACAAGTTCGGATATTCCGAGGGTGTTCCCTTGGCGAAGGAAACAATCCGAAAAGAGACACGGGATCACAAATTTATTTATGCGGCGCTTGAACTCTATGGGGCCTCATCCTTGTCGGTCATCCCCGACCCGAAGATCGTTGAGTTTTGTCAATTGAAGGTTGCGAGTGATGATTACGCCACGCAGGCGCAATCCGTGCTGGATGCGATCGCCGCAGACACCAATCCCGATGTGGTCGTTCCCTTGAAAGGCATTCATCTGATGGTGGCCGATGACGCCTCGCTTACCCTGCCTCAGGATCGTACGACCCTGCGTGCCTATGCCTACAACCATGTTGGAGCCGAACTCTCTTATGCCTGGCGCAAGGTACACGGAGCCGGTGAGGTTACCTTTCTCCGAAATGGCACGAACGCAGCCGCGTCGACCGAGGTGGTCTTTGATGGCGTCCCGGGAGAGTACCTCTTCGAGGTGACGATTTCGGATGTCTGGGGATTGACCGAGGTATCGGACACCGTTGCGGTGACTTTGAATGACACGGGCGGCTCCCTGCCCGCCAATGACCCGCCGACGGCCAACAACCAGTCGCTTGCGGTCGACGCCGGAACGCCGACGCAGATCTTGCTTACGGGGGTAGATCCTGAAGGTAATGCCTTGATTTACACGATAACGAGTGGCCCGAGCCAGGGCCGGTTGACCGGCACCGCACCCAACCTTGTCTACACGGCTGACGGTAATTATAGCGGTACTGACAGCATCACCTTTGAAGTGATGGATAGCGAGGGGCAAGTAACCACCGGCACCATCGATATCACGGTCAACACTGCGGCCGGGGTCGGTCTCGCGATTTACGAACCCTTTGATTATGCTGTAGGCACTCTGGATGGGGCGTCTGGCCTCACGGAAGTCGGCTTGGACGGAGCATGGTCGATGAGTCACCCCTACCATTTCATGGAGTCTCCGACGCTGACCTATAGCACGTTGCCCAGCACGGGCCTCAGAACCTACAGCGAGGGTGGTGACAATTTTGGGAAATCAAAAGCGAATGCGTCGCGTCCAATCGGAGCGGAGGCACTGGCCAATCGAGGTCTCATGGATGACGGGGCAACTCTTTGGTTCAGTGCCGTGATGGGCAATATCGACAGTAGCTACCAACAGAGAGTCAATCTGGCTCTTGCAAACGGCAGCTTGGATAAGGACGCGGATTACATTGTGGATGATGGAGTCGATCCGGGCACCGGAATCGGCGTGACCCTGTATGCGAATGAGATTCAGGCCGCGCAGTTTTTCGATGTTAACAATAGTACCGTCTTAAAGGGAAGTTGGGATGGTTCCATCGCCGGCGAGTTCAACAGTAACGAGCAGCGATTGGTGGTCGGTAAGATTACCTGGGGTGCCAGTTCCGACACGGTCGAAATCTATCTTCCCGTATCCGGCATGGTGCTTCCATCCGAGCCGAGCTCCACACTGATCGCAAATGTGGATCAATCCAAATTGGATACGCTGACATTCATGACTTCCTCCACCGGTAACGGCACGACCTATATCGATGAAATTCGCTTCGGCGGGACGCTGCATAGCGTGCTTCAGGGAACGGTCGACATGACGGCGGATACGACCGCACCGACGCCGAATCCGATGACCTTCGACATCGCACCGACGCCGGTCGACAGCCAATCCATCACCATGGTGGCCACACCGGCCTTCGACTTGGCCGAGGTCGAATACTACTTCACCTGCACGGCCGGTGGCGGCACTGACAGCGGTTGGCAGGACAGCAATGTCTACACCGACACCGGTCTCACTCCGGGGACGGAATACAGCTACACGGTCAAGGCCCGCGATAGGTCTCCGGCCCTGAACGAGACGGCTGCGTCCGCAGTGGCCTCTGCGACGATTTCTTTGCAGGGAACGCTTCCCAATGTGGTCGGCGTCGAGCAGTCGGCGGCTGAAAGCCTGATCACAGATTCGGATATGACGGTGGGCACGATCACGACGGCAACTGCCTACAGCCAGACCGTTCCCGCTGGACATGTCCTAACTCAAAGTCCGACCGGTCCGGCTTCGGCGGCCTACGGCACGCCGGTGGATCTGGAGATCTCCATCGGCCAGGATCCGACATTACCCACACTTGCTTCGGTCGATATCGTGGACGACCAGGGCGGGGGACCGGTTCCCTCGACCTCCACCATCATCTATACGCTGACCTTCAGCGAAGACATGGACCTGACTACGATCGAGGCGGCCGATTTCGTAAATCTGGCGGCACTGCCCATCAGTATCGGTGCGATCAGTCAACCTTCACCGGGTGTCGTGACCGTCGAAGTCAGCACCACCAGCACGGTTGACGGGTACCTGGTTTTCTCAGTGGCCAAGGGTGCCGTTATCAAGGATGCGCAGGGGCAGGATCTCAACACGAGTTCGGCCATCTCGGACGATACGAGCATCAATTATTACTACGCCGGTAACTCCGCCCCGGTTGCTAATGATCAGGCGGTCACAACGGACGAAGACGCCCCGGTGGCGGTGACGTTGAGCGTGAGTGACATTGATGGCGACCCGCTCACCTACACGGTTGTGACTGCTCCGGCTAATGGTGTCTTGAGTGGCACGGCTCCCAGTTTGACCTACACGCCGAACACGGACTACAATGGTAGCGACAGCTTCACCTTCAAGGCCAACGACGGCACGGAGGACTCGAATACCGCGACGGTCAGTATTACGGTTAACGCGTTAAACGACGCACCGGTCTTTACGACCGATCCAATTGTGGCTGCGGACGCAATTATGGATCAGACCTATTCGAATACGATTGCTGGCAGTGCGACGGATGCCGAAGGCGATGCGCTGACCTACGCGAAGGAGAGTGGTCCATCCTGGCTCAGTGTCGCGGCCGACGGCGCGCTTTCGGGTACGCCGACCAGTGCCGATGAAGGGCCAAACAGCTTCACGGTCAGCGTGAGTGACGGCATTGCGCCTCTGGTTACGGTGACCTTGAATATTGAAGTGACGGTACCGTACGTGGAAACAACTGTGGTTTACGAATCCTTCGATTACGCAGCTACCGGTGGAACACCTGAGGAAGCGGCCACTTTGGAGGGCAACTCCGGAGGCCTCGGCTTTGGCGGTTCCTGGGTGGTCGACGATGACGGCGGCGTGGCCGGTGTCGATGATCAGTCTTTCGAGGTCCTTGATCCGGGTCTAAGCCTGGGCACTTTGCCTGTGGCAGGTAATAGTGCAGGACGTATCGCTACAAGCTACCGTGGGATTGCTTATCGAGTGCTTTCGGCCGCCTCCCAAAGCGCGCTCTTGGCCGACAACAGCACAACATGGTTCAGCGTCTTGTATCAGGACGCCGGTACCGGCGACGATTTTGCCTTCGTGCTGGGCAACCAGCCGCACAAGGCAACCGGGAGTAATCCAGTATTGGAGCTTGCCGGAGATGCCTTCGGTTTTGCCGCGATCAATAGCGCGATCCATGCGGTTCGGCATGACAACAGTACCAGCCAAACTCTGTCGTCTACTTCGCTGGCCGCGAACGGCGGAACCTATCTTCTGGTGGGCAAGATAAACTGGAAGTCAGTCGGAACGGCCGACGAATTTTATCTGTTCAATGTAACGGATCCGGACGCAGCGGAGCCCGCCGAGGGCACGGCATTTGCCAGCCAGCTAGGCGACTTCGACCAGTCGACCTTCAGCCTGATCACGATGTGGGATCGTCCGAATACGTCCGGTGTCATCGACGAGATTCGTTTCGGCGAGTCCTATGCGAGTGTGGTTGGACAAGGCGGAAGCGGTGGCAACACCGTTCCGATGGCCGACGACCAATCGGTGACAACCGACGAGGGCACCACCGTGGCGGTTACCCTGACGGCTACCGATGCGGACAGTGATCCGCTGACCTACAGTGTCGTCACGGCACCCACCAACGGAACGTTGACCGGCACAGCTCCCGACCTGACTTATACACCGGATGCCGGCCACAACGGTAGCGACAGCTTCACCTTCAAGGCCAACGACGGCACCGTCGACTCGAACACCGCGACCGTCTCGATTACGGTGACCGCAGTGAACGTTGCACCGGTCGCGGATGATCAATCGGTGACAACCGATGTCGATACCGCCGTTGGCGTCACTCTGACCGCCAGTGATACCGACGGTGATGCGTTGACCTATAGTGTCGTCACGGCACCGACCAACGGCACCTTGAGTGGTACGGCACCGCATTTGAACTACACTCCAAATGCGGGTTATAGCGGTTCGGACAGCTTTACCTTCAAGGCCAACGACGGTACCGTCGACTCGAACACCGCGACCGTCTCGATTACGGTTAATCCATCGGCGAACAACGCGCCTGTAGCGGATAGCCAGTCGGTCACCACCGACGAGGATGTCGCCCTTGGCATCACCCTGACGGCCAGCGATGTGGACGGCGATCCGTTGACCTACAGCGTGGTGGCTGCCCCGACAAATGGTGTCTTGAGTGGCACGGCGCCGAGTTTGACCTATACGCCGAACACAGGCTACAACGGCACGGACAGCTTCACCTTCAAGGCCAACGACGGCACGGTGGACTCGAATACCGCGACGGTCAGTATAACTGTCAACTCGGTCAACGATGCGCCGGTGTTCACGGCTGATCCGATCGCCGGTGCCGACGCCACCAAAGACGTCGCTTATAGCGGGACACTCGATGGCAGCGCGACCGACGACGACGGTGATCCGCTGACCTACGCGAAGGTGAGTGGTCCGGCCTGGCTGAGTGTGGCCAGTGATGGCACTCTCTCGGGAACACCCACAAGTTCGGACGTGGGCACGAATGCCTTCATCGTTAGTGTGACGGATAACGTCGTCGCCTCGCCTATCGAAGCAACATTGAACATTACAGTAAACGATTCCCAAGCGACCATTTTCGGTTTTGAGGCAGAAAGTGGATTACTTGGAAGCTATTTTGATCCGGCAGTAACCGTTGCTCCCGACTCAGGCCCCTTGGGAGACAGTTACATCACAACCAACACGGATAACTCGAGCACCACCACCCAGCCCATTGTAGAGGCCGCTACGGTAAGCTACACGGTGAATCTGCCGGCAGGTGATTATGACCTCTATGCACGGATCCAAAAACCAAGCAGCGGTGGTGACGACAGCATGTACACAGCGGTTGCTTTTGGTGATGCGGATCCTGCCGTGGATGCCGATTGGTTGTTGACCAATGGCCATACTGCATTCGCGCCAGGCATGACAGCGGGAGATTGGGGATGGACGATCGTATTGGATACACTCACAAGCCCCGGGGGAACGGTGACCTGGGAAATCGGAGCCCGCGAAGATGGTTTCAATATCGACTCCTTCGCTTTCGTTGCTGCCGGGCAGGACGTTGGACTTACTGCTTCGGGGCAGTCCACCATTTTGGATGATGCCGTCACGGGCGGAAGCCCACCCGTTGTCAATAACGCGCCGACATGGGCGGTGGATCCGGTCAATGAAGTGGATGCTACCGAGGATGCCGCCTATTCCGCAACGCTGGCAGACGATGCCTCCGATGGTGATAGCGACCCGCTGACCTTCGCCAAGGTGAGTGGTCCGGCCTGGCTGAGTGTGGCCGCCAATGGCGACCTCTCGGGCACGCCGACCAACGCGGATGTGGGAGCAAACAGCTTCACAGTGAGTGTGACCGACAACATCATCGCGACTCCGGTAGAGGCGACCCTGAATATCACGGTGCTCAATACCAATGACGCACCTGTGGCAAATGACGACTCGGCGACAACGGATGAAGACAGCTCGGTCGGGATTACGCTGACTGCGTCCGATGCCGATGTGGGTGACACGCTGACTTACACTGTGGTGTCCGGCCCGGCGAATGGTTCTCTGAGCGGTACAGCTCCGAACCTGACCTACACACCGAATGGTGATTACAACGGTTCGGACAGCTTTACCTTCAAGGCCAACGATGGTACGGTCGACTCGAACACCGCAACGGTATCCATCACTGTCAATGCGACCAACGATGCACCGGTAGCCAATGATGATTCGGCGGTCACCAACGAAGATGCCAGTGTCGCGATCACACTGACGGGCTCCGATATCGATACCGGTGATACGCTGACTTACGCAGTCGTGGCGGGGCCGACCAACGGTACGCTCAGCGGCACAGCTCCGAATCTGACCTACACTCCGAATGGAGACTACAACGGTTCCGATAGCTTCACCTTCAAGGCGAACGACGGTACGGTGGACTCAAATATCGCGACGTTGAGCATAACGGTGAACGCCGTGAACGATGCCCCGATTGCGAATAACGACTCGGCGGTGACCAATGAAGATACGGGTGTTGCGATTACATTGACTGGTTCGGATATCGACAGCGGTTCACTAAGCTATGCCGTCGTAACAGGCCCAAGCAATGGTACTTTGAGCGGCACAGCTCCGAACCTGACCTACACGCCGAATGGTGATTACAACGGCTCGGACAGCTTCACCTTCAAGGCCAACGACGGTGCGCTCGATTCGAATACGGCAACTGTCAGTATCACAGTGAATGCTGTGAACGATGCTCCGGTTGTTAATGATAACTCCGCGACAACGGACGAGGATTCGGCCGTGGCGGTTACGCTGACCGCATCCGATGTGGATACAGGTGACACGCTGACTTACGCCGTTGTAACTGGTCCGACCAACGGCACCTTGAGCGGCACGGCTCCGAACCTGACCTATACACCTAATGGTGATTACAACGGTTCGGACAGCTTCACCTTCCAGGCCAACGATGGTACGGCAGATTCGAACACGGCAACCATCAGCGTTACCGTGAACGCGGTGAATGATGCACCGGTTGCCAATGACGATTCAGCCACGACCAATGAGGATGTCGCCGTGGCGATCACCTTGACCGCCTCCGATGTGGATACCGGTGATACGCTGACTTATGCAGTGGTTGCTGGTCCGACGAATGGTACCTTGAGTGGCACAGCTCCAAATCTGACCTTTACGCCGAACACGAATTACAATGGTTCCGACAGTTTTACCTTCCAGGCGAACGACGGAACGGTGGACTCGAACATCGCGACGGTCAGCATCACGGTGAACGGTGTGAACAACGCACCGGTGGCCAACGATGATGCGGTTGCAACCAATGAGGATACCAGTGTTGCGGTCACGCTGACCGCAACGGACGTCGATACGGGTGATACCTTGACCTACGCGGTGGTTGCCGCGCCGACCAACGGTATCCTGACCGGTACGGCTCCGAATCTGACCTACATCCCGAACAGTGATTATGACGGTTCGGATAGCTTCACCTTCAAGGCAAACGATGGCACGGTGGACTCAAACACCGCGGCGGTCTCGCTTACGGTGAACGCGGTGAACGACGCTCCGGTTGCGGATGACCAGCAGGTAGCAACTACGGAGGACACTGCAGTGGCCGTCACTTTGACGGCGAGCGATGTGGAAGGCGACGTCCTGACTTACACCGTTGTGACGGCCCCGACCAACGGCACGCTCAGTGGGACGGCTCCGGACCTGACCTACACACCGACCGCAGGTTACACCGGCAGTGACAGCTTCACCTTCAAGGCCAACGACGGCACGGTGGACTCAAACACGGCAACCGTAAGTATCACGGTGAATGCTACAGGTGTCGCGATCATCCATGAGTCATTCGGCTACGATCCGGCTGTCGGAAACGATCTGTCCGGTGAAGGCCCGGCGACCGGCACCTCCGGAACGTGGGGCGGCGATAGCCGTTTCGATCTCGTTACCGGAAGCCTCTCCTACGGCAACCTCGCAACTTCCGGAAATTCGACGCAATACATCGGATCCGGCGGTGGCGGCGGTAATATCGGCACTGCCATCAGCGGCGATCTTGCAAACGCGGGTCTTCTGAACGACTCGGCCGAGCTCTGGTTCAGTGTAGTCGTCAACTTCGTTGACAACGGCAATGATGAAGCTGCTCTAACGCTTGGCACGGATCAGCCATTCACCACCGATATCAATAATAGTGGTTCAGGCATCGGGTTTTACGCCGACAGTGGCGGTTATGTGCGTGCCGCAATCTACAGTGGCGGCACCCAACCGGGAACCCATGATGCGACGGCTAACTTCAATGGAACGACCCAACTCATCATTGGCAAAGTGACCTGGGGTGCCGATGCCACTACGGCGGATACCGTGACCCTCTACAATCCAGGCACGGATCTCGACCTCACCGGCCATGCTTTCTCCACTGTGTCGGCTGTTATCGACCAATCCGCACTGGACACAATCGGTATATGGATCAGAAACAATGATCTAGCCGGAGATACATTTGACGAAATCCGCTTCGGTGCCACCTATGCCGATGTGGTGCCAACCGGTTCCGGCACGGGTAACACGGCTCCGGTCGCTGACGACCAGTTGGTCACGACGGACGAGGATACCGCAGTGGCCGTCACCCTGACGGGCAGCGATGCCGACGGCGATGCGCTGACCTACTCAGTGGTCACTGCGCCGTCCAACGGTGCGCTCAGCGGTACGGCCCCGGATCTGACCTACACGCCAAACGCAGGCTATAACGGCTCGGACAGCTTCACCTTTGTGGCCAACGACGGCACGGTGGACTCGAATACCGCGACAGTCAGTATCACAGTCAATGCGGTCAATGACGCGCCGGTCGCGGACGACCAGTCGGTCAGCACCAACGAGGATAGCTCGGTGGCCGTCACCCTGACTGCCAGTGATGGGGAAGGTGACCTGCTGACCTACACGGTCGTGACAGTACCAACCAACGGCACCCTGAGCGGCACGGCTCCGGACCTGACCTATACACCGGACGCGAACTACAGTGGCAGCGATAGCTTCACCTTCAAGGCCAACGACGGTTCCGTGGACTCGAACACGGCAACGGTGAGCCTCATGGTCAACGCGGTCAACGACGCACCGGTCGCGGACGACCAGTCGCTCGCGACGGATGAGGACACGGATCTAGCCGTGACCTTGACGGCTAGTGATACGGATGGTGACACGCTCACCTACACGGTGGTTACGGCGCCGAGCAACGGTGTCCTCAGCGGTACGGCTCCGAATCTAACCTACTCGCCAAACAGCAACTACAACGGCAGCGATAGCTTCACCTTCAAGGCGAACGATGGCGCGGTGGATTCCAATACTGCGACGGTCAGCATCACGGTCGTTGCGGTCAATGACGCACCGAGCTTTAGCAGCGACCCCCTCAGCAGGTCGGATGCGACCCAAGGCGAGGCTTACAGCGACACGATTGGCGGCAGTGCCGGCGACGTGGAAGGAGATAGCCTAGCCTACGCGAAGGTGAGCGGTCCTGCTTGGCTGACTGTCGCCGCAGATGGCTTGCTCTCGGGAACACCGAGCAGCACCGATGTGGGTCCGAACAGCTTTACGGTCAGCGTGAGTGATGGAGTTGCTCCAGCAGTCACGGCGACCCTCAATATTGATGTGCTTAGCTTAGTCATTGAGGACTATGCCTATGCGGAGGTGCTTGTTGCCAGTAACAGTGTGAGCGGTGGGATCACAGACACCTTTACTTCGGATAATATCTACGAGTCGATTACTGAAACGGAGATTAACGGCAAACCAACCGACCGCTACAGTTATCTGGAGCACAAGTGGGAGTTCGACGTCGCAGGGGGTAACTCGGTCAGCTTCCACGTTGAGGCGCACCACAGTGCAAACGGTGAGGGCGACAACTTTGTCTTCGCTTACTCGACCACGGGCGAGAACGGTGTCTACAGCGATATGCTGACTGTGATCAAGACCTCGGATGATAATACCGAACAGACCTTCACACTCCCGGTAGGTACAAGCGGTGTTGTCCACGTTCGCGTGCGCGATGCCGATCAAAGTGCAGGCAACCGGACCTTCGATACCCTTAATATCGATCAGATGTATATCCTATCGCAGCCTTGAGTTAATCAAAGCAGCATTGCCGAACCAGTCTGCCCAATTAAATCCGTTGGGCAGACTGTAGATGAAATCATCTCTGGCCTTGTCCTCACTAGACGAGGCTCTGTGGCGGTGCCCTCCGAAGTCAATCTGTCCCAGATGACCATGATCGCCCCGCCTGGGTCGGCGACTCCATTTCCGACGAAATACGCCACCTAAGTGATGAGGCGGAGATTGTTCTTACCATCATCAGCCCATTACCCGAGTCGGAGGAGTGATCCAGTTGTTCTCTGTCGAATTTCCCTGCGCATCGCTTCCATGTCACGTAGCCGAATGGTTTCCGTTCAGAACGACTGGTCATTTATGGGCACAATGGGACAAAAGCTAAAGAGCTTCGGCTAAATTGGTTGTTAGTTTGCGCCTTCAGCGCCTCTTTGCGGCAATAATATTTAAGCAGGGAGATCAGAGGGGAGGGAAGCGTTTATCTCTAGGTCTTCCATTCTCCAGCGCAGCAAGAGGTTGTATTCTTTAAGTTCAAGCATTCCAAGCTCCGGCATGGACAAGTGGAGCCTGATCCTTAATTTAACTGTATGGATAAGAAAATCGGATTTGTCGGAGTCGGCCGAATGGGCGCCAATATGGCGAGACGGCTCAAGGATCGCGGGCATGCGTTGACGGCGCTGCTGGACAGTCGCGAGGCGGCTACCCGCGAATTATCGGAAGAGATCGGCGTGGAGGTCGCGCCGGATTTGTCGGCGGTCACGGCTGCGGCGGACGTCATCTTCACTGTGGTGACGGACGACGAAGCGATGCGTGCCATTTTCACCGAGGACACTTTGCTGAAGGATGCGGAAGGGAAAGTCTTTATCAACTGTGCCACGGTCAGTCCGGAAGTGCACGAGGAAATCGGAATGGCCTGCCGCAAGGTGGGCGCCCACGCTCTGGAGGCTTGCATGGCCTCGAGCATCCCCCAGGCACGGGACGGCTCGCTCTATCTCATGGTCGGGGGTGAAGAGGATATTTTCAAAAAGGTCGAACCGTTGCTGCAGGATCTATCCGCCTCTTTGCGCTACATCGGAGCCACCGGCAAGGCCGCCCAAGTCAAAGCACTGGTCAACATGGTGATGAACATCAACACGGCCGCGCTGGCGGAAGGGCTTGGCCTCGGTCAGGCGCTGGGCCTTGATTTGGAGATGCTTTGTGAGGTTTTTTCTCAGACTGGAGCGAATTCCCGCGTGCTGGAGACCGATGCCGACGACATGCGCGAGCGAGACCACGAGTGCTATTTCTCTTCCGCCCATGCGGCCAAGGACAGCGGCATCGCCAATGATCTGGCCGATTCGGTCGGTGTGAATGTACCCTTGTCGGAAGCAACGGAATCACAATACCGCCGGCTTATTCAACTCGGTCGCGGAGAACTGGATAAATCCGCAGTCGCCGAACTTACATTCCCCGGGAGGCTTTAATCATGTTGAAAGAGCAGACTTTTACCAACCGCCACGGTGAACGCCTCGATGTCAGTTTTCATCCCGGTGACCGGACCGGCTTCCTCGTCATCCTCGGCCATGGCGTGACCGGGGACAAAGATCGTCCTATTGTGGTGGCGGTGGCGGAAGGCTTGGCTGCCAGAGGTTGGCCCTGCCTGCGCGTCTCTTTTGCCGGTAACGGCGGTTCCGGGGGCGACTTTCGCGCCTCTACGATTTCCAAAGAAACCGAGGACCTCCAGGATTTGATCGGGCAGCTCCCCGAAAATATTCGGCTCGCTTACTGTGGTCACAGCATGGGCGGTGCCGTCGGCGTGCTGGCTGCGTCAAAGGACCCGCGAATCGAAGTGGTGGTGAATCTCGCTGGCATGATCCGCACGGCCGACTTCTGTGAACGTGAGTTTGGCGAGGTCACACCCGGAGAGGGGACGATGTGGGATGAACCCGATTGCCCGCTCTCGCAGGAATACGTCGATGACCTCAATTCTATCGGCGACTTGCTCGAAGAGGTCTCGGTGCTGGCCAAGCCGCTCTTGCTTATTCACGGTACTGCCGACGACGTCGTGTTGCCCGAAGACAGCAAAGACGCCTACAAACTCGCGGCAAAACCGAAACAGCTCGTTCTCATCGACGGTGCCGAACATTGCTTCGACGAGGCCTCTTATCCGAAGGTAGTCGACGCTACCGCGAAATGGCTGGAGCAGCACTTGTCAGATTGATTGCTTTTTAAGCGATATCAGCCCGTCGCAATGATGAACGGGGGGCAGGCGATTGACAGACTATGAATGAAGCAGATGTGATCTGGCAGCTACTATGGTGGGTTCTGTGGCTACTTTCGCTTATCCACGTCTATTGGGAGGCGAGCAGACTGAATGAGCCGGCATTTCGCATAAGTCTCATGGTGGCGGTATGCTTCTGGCCCTTGGGTTATCTCTTGTGGGTCATTTATTGGCCCGGCAACCTTCGAAGAAAACTTCAGGGCAAAGGGCGCTTGAAGGCCGTTCCTCCGAAAGCGTCTGTTGTCGTAGACATCCAGCGTTGAGCCGGATGGTTGCCTATGCAGACCGGGGGCCTGTATCCGGGGCTCTAAAACCTGGGGCGAAGCCTAAGCGCCGACTTCTTTGTTTCCGTCGTGAACAGGACGATTCCAAGTTGTGTGGATGGAATGTTCAGCGTTCGACGTAAGCGGGAGGTGTGGCCTTTTCGGTTTCGTAGTGACCCGCCTGCCAGTCGCGTACTTTTCCTGCGAGAAAGTCGATAAAATCTGGTGATTCGTTGAGGCAGGGGATTTGCTCAAAGTCTTCGCCCCCAGCCTCGAGGAAGCTGTCGCGACCCTGCATGGCAATTTCCTCAAGGGTTTCCAGGCAGTCGGCGGTAAAGGCCGGGCACATGACTTTGACCCGCTTGTTGCCCTGTTCCGCCAGCTCTTCGAGAGTCTTGTCGGTGTAGGGCTGTAGCCAGGGCTCGCGGCCGAGCCGGCTCTGGAAAGTAAGCATGTATTTCTCTTTGGGGAGACCTGCGGCGGCCACGAATTTCTCGACGGTCATGGCACACTGATGGCGGTAGCAGGTGGCATGGGCAGGGTGGCAGGTGTTGCAGCAGTCAGGGGTGGTCAAACAGTGGTCGTGGGAAGGGTCGCCTTTCACCAGGTGGCGTTGAGGAATGCCGTGAAAGGAAAAGACGAGTTTATCAAAGTTACCCTCCTTGATCGAGGGGGCGGCTTTTTTAACCAGCGCATCTATGTAGCCGGGATCCTGGTAGAATGGAGGGAGGAGGGTTGTCTTGAGGTCCGGTTTTTGCTCCCGCACCGCTGCCATGAGGTGAACGACGGCCGTCTCGTAGCTGGACATGGCGTAGTGTGGATACATGGGAACGATGAAGAGATCGTCCACGCCCTGATCGAGAAGATTGCGAAGTGCTCCGGCGGTGGACGGGTTGCCGTAGCGCATGCCGAGTTCGACCGGTATGTCCAATTTTTCGGCGAATGCCGCTTGCTGAGCCTGAGAAATGAGAATGAGGGGTGAGCCGTCTTCCCGCCAGATTTCGGAGTAAGCCTCGGCCGATTCACGGGGCCGGGTGGGGAGTATGAGGCAGTTTACGAGGAACCAACGGATCGGAAAAGGCGCATCGAGAACGCGACCGTCCATGAGAAATTCCCGCAGATAGCGACGAACGTCAGCGACATCTGTGGAATCGGGTGAGCCGAGGTTGAGAAGGATTACGCCTTGTTTGGACATGTTCGTAGAGAAGGTGGGCGATGGTGATTTTGTCAAATACTTGGCGGACTATATTTTCCGAGGTCTTGGCTTAAATGCTGCGCAGAGCGGTAAGTCCGAACAAGATAAGCCAGATAAACGCCAGTGAGATGATACGTGTAATCAACGCAAGTTTCACGGCAACGGTCCATCTACCAGTATTGGTTAAGTAACGGATGAGTGAGGCCAGGATGACGAGTCCGGTCAGAGCGCGGATCGGGTTGAGCGGCGAAGCGGCGATAACAGCGTCGAGAACGGCACCAATGATTGCGACAGCCATGCCAAGTGAGATGATTTGAGTCGCGACGACAGGAACGCCGCTGAGCTGAAAGGCGATGACCAATACGGCGCAGGTGGCAAGAAGCTCGATCAAAAAAGCGATGACGATTTCCTGAGCACGGGAGCTGGCGGAAGCCGTTTCCAGCGATTGCGATAAATCCTCCTCTGCGCTGAGCGCCGCCTGAAGGCTATTCAGGGAATTGTTTATCTCATACTCCTCTCCCAAACCCTTCACACTGGCGCCAATCGTCCTGCCCTCGCGTTTCTGGACGATGTCCGCGGCCTTGATCAAGGGGCTCTCCGTCTGAACGCTCTCCATTTTCTGGTCAGAGGAAAGAGAGAGTGACGGTTCATTCCCAAGAGCCTGGTCGGCTTGAGTGAAGGAAAAGACGAGAAGAAATAGGATCAGGATGCGGGGTAACATTCTCTAGCGGTAATTTTGTGAGGCATTATTGTATGATGAGTCCGGTCGACAATTACAATATCCCATCGGGTAGGGTAAGGTCTGTTTCTCTGCGCAGCCAATGGACTAAGTCCAGAATGGAAGCTTCGCATGACTTCCGGTCCTCCGGCGAGAGTGATTCGGGACTGGGTTCGCTCAGAAGGGCGCGAACAGGCTCGCGGAGCGGTGCGGGGACCTCCGGCCACCAGGACTCGCGTACCGGATAGCCTTCGTCTTTCAGCAGTAAAAAGAGGCTTTTGAGATAGACGACAGATGGCTCCAAGTGCTGCGCAAAAGCATCCATACTCCGCTCGGCCAGTTGATAGAGCGCGGGCAGGTCCGCCATATGGCCTCCGTTCAGGATGAGCAGATTGCTCAGGTCCGAAGCGTGGCGCAGGGCGCGGTAATTCTGGCCTATTTCGCTGCGGCGCTGTAGGATTTGGTAATCACTGACAAACTGGGCGGTCCCGTGCTTGGATGTTTCGAGTTGGACCTCGGCGGTATCGAAGAGGTCGGGCGCGGCTTTGGTTGAGCGGTTCTTGGTTGCGACGCGCTTCAGGCAGAGTTGGCAGCCCAGCTCCGGTCCGAGAAGATGGAGTTTGAGAAAGGATTCTCCGGAGGCTTCCTTTCGCAGGACTAGGACTCTATGTGTTTGTGACATTAGTTCCCGCTCCGGCCCCGGGCTTCTTCCGGGTTCTCGATTTTTACAGGTTCCCCCTCGCCGGGCGGCACCACCGCGCCCCCGGAAATAATCAACTTCATGCCGTCGGTGATACTCATCTTCAATCGGGTGACATCCGTATCCGGAAGCATGAGCAGGAAGCCGCTGGTCGGATTTGGGGTCGTGGGCACGAAGACATTGACGATATTGGCCCCCGTAACCTCCTGCGGCTCGCCCTTGGCTTTACTGGTCAGGAAGCCGAGCACGTAGCTGTGGGCGCGGGGGTATTCGATGAGCACGACTTCCTGGAAAACGGCTTTGTTTTGCTGGCTGATGGTATCGACGATCTGCTTTACCGTACGGTATACGGAATTAATAAAAGGAACCTGTCCGAGGAGTTTTTCCATCCAGCGCAACAAAATCCGGCCGATGACGAAACGAGAGCAGTAGCCCAGCAGGGTGATAAGAAGGAAAACCACCAGGATCGAGATGATCTCAAGCGCGAGGGCCACTGCGGGCATATCCCTGAACTGTCGGTCCAGAAACCAGAAAAAGAAGTTGCTCGCAGGCGTGCCCAGCTTTTGCAGGAGAAAGTTGATCACGATAATCGTGACGCCGAGAGGCAGAATGACGACGAGGCCGGTGATGAAGGCGTTGCGAATGGAGCGGAACATAATGCGGTGGTAACGGGTTGCCGTGTAAGATTCCCATGGATGGGCGCCCCGCAACTTTAAAGAAGAGATTCCCATTGCCAATCTTCAGCATGGTCGCTGTATCAGCCGGCATGCAAAACCTCCATCATGATTACGAGGGCCTTATTTTTGACATGGACGGTACTTTGGCCGACACCATGCCGACGCATTTCATTGCCTGGACGAGGTCAATGGACGCGCACGGCATCAAATTTACCGAGGAGCGGTTTTATGCGCTTGGTGGCGTGCCAGCGGTGAATGTCATTACTATGCTGGCGAAAGAGCAGGGGGTGTCCGTCGATGCGGTCAGGCTGGCGGAGCAAAAGGAGGCCTTGTTTCTGGAACTGCTTGAGGAGGTAAAACCGGTGCTGCCGGTGAAATCGATTGCGGAGTTTCACCGTGAGCACATCCCGATGGCGGTGGCGACCGGCAGCGAGAAATGGGTGGCGGAGAAAATTCTCCGGGCGCTGGGAATTTACGAATGGTTTGGTGCCATCGTGGGTGCCGACTGTATTGAAAACCCGAAACCTGCGCCCGATGTCTACCTGCGTGCCGCCGAGCTGATCGGTGTGGATCCCCGGCGTTGCCATGCTTTCGAAGATACCGTACTGGGCATGGAGGCCGCACAACGGGCGGGGATGGAAGTCATCGATATCAACACACTACTGGATTAGCCCGGGGTGCAAGCATCCAAACCGATGCTTTACATGCCTGATCTGAGCCCTAGCTTCTTAAGGTTTTAACCAGAGGTCTGCACCGATCCGGCAGCAGACCCTAAAGAAACTAATTTTTTATGAAACAACGCTCCATCCATCGGGAGGTCTCCATTAAAGGTAAATCCCTGCACACCGGCGAGGAAGTGCATCTGACGCTCAAACCCGCAGCTGAAAACACCGGCATCGTGTTCAAGCGCGTGGATCTATTCGGCAAGCCCGAGCTCAAGCCGCTTGCCGATCACGTGGACGACCTTGTCCGCAGCACAACTATTGCCGATGGCCATGCCAAGGTGCACACGGTTGAGCACGTGCTCAGCGCGCTCAACGGCTGCGGTGTGGACAATGTCATTATCGAGATGGATGCGAGTGAACCGCCGATTCTCGATGGATCGGCCAAACACTTTGTCAATCTGGTGCAGGAAGCTGAACCGGTGGAACAGGAAGCCGAGCGCCAGTATTACACCTTGGAAGAGCCGATTTCCGTGACGCGCGGCGGCAGCTCGCTCATCGCATTGCCGCACGACGGCTTCCGGATTACCTGCACCTCCGCGGATGATCGCGGAATCCACACCCAGCATCTCAGTCTGGATGTCGACCCGGAGACTTACGTGGCCCAAATCGCTCCGGCCCGTACGTTTACGATCTACGAAGACATTGAGGAACTCCTCAAACTGGGTAAGATCAAAGGCGGCAGTCTTGACAGCGCGATTGTGATTAAAGGGGACAAAATTGTTTCCAAGGAACCGCTGCGCTACACGGACGAATTCGTCCGGCATAAGATGCTCGATATTATCGGCGACATCGTTCTGGCCGGTATGCCGATCAAGGCCCACATCGTAGCGGTTCGACCGGGGCATGCGCTCAATGCTGAATTGAGCAAGGAACTGCGGAAGAAGATTCTGGAAAAAGCCAAGGGAAAGAAGAAAAAAGCAGCGGCACCGGCAGCAACTGTCGAGACGGGAGAGGGAACCATGGATATCCGCCGGGTGCTCGACCTCCTGCCGCACCGCTATCCCTTCGTTATGATTGACCGGGTTTTGGAAGTGCCGAACGACGACGAATTGGTGGCCTTGAAGAACGTCACGATCAACGAGCCTTATTTTCAGGGCCACTACCCGGGCCGTCCGGTGATGCCGGGTGTGCTGCAGATTGAAGCGATGGCCCAGGCCGCCGGGATTCTGTTGCTGCGTCGTCTCGACGTGGGGGATAGTACGATCGCGTTTTTCATGAGTGTGGATAAAGTTAAATTCCGCCAGGCAGTCGAGCCGGGAGATGCGCTTTATGTGCATGCGAAAATTACCAAGGTTCGCGGCAACAAATTGGCGACGGCCACCGCCGAATGTAAAGTTGGGGACAAGGTTGTTTCGAATGCCGAGCTTATGTTTATGCTGGTCGAGGCGAGCGATTAAAAGCTTCCTATGGGTATGGCGAGTCAGATACATCCTACCGCGATTATTGAAAAGGGGGCCGAACTTGACGAAGGGGTCATTGTTGGTCCGTACGCCTACATCGGCCCACACGTTACGATCGCTAAAGGCACTGAAGTGATGCACCACGCGACCGTCGATGGCGGAACCACGATGGGGGAAGATAACGAGGTGCACCCTTACGCCTATGTCGGCGGGAAGACTCACGACCTCAAATATAAGGGAGGCGTGCAGGGGCTGAAAATCGGCTCAGGGAACGTCTTTCGGGAATTCACCACCATCCACTGTGCCACCACTGAGGGTCAACTGACCAGGTTGGGGGATAAAAACCTGATTCTGGCTTACAGCCATATCGCCCATGAGTGCCAGGTGGGTAATCACCTAGTCATGAGCAGTCATGCTGCGCTTGGCGGGCACGTCGAGGTTATGGATCATGTCAATATCGGCTGGGGGGCCGGGGTGCATCAGTTTTGCCGTATCGGCGATTTTGCCATGGTGGGGGCGGCATCCAAAGTCGTTCAGGACGTGCCGCCCTACATGATCTCGGATGGCAGCCCGGCTGAAGTGCGAACACCAAACAAAGTGGGTCTCGAGCGGGCCGGCTTCTCCAAAGAGGACATTGCTCTGGTTCGCCGGATCTTCAAAGTTTTCTACAAGGAAGGATTCAATCGCCGGCAGGCTGCCGAGAAGCTTGAGGAGGCCGGGGTGGCCGAGACGGAAATTGTGACACGCTTTTTGGGCTTTTTGAAAACAAGCGAGCGGGGCTTGTCATAGGAGGCGCTTCCTGTAGTTTGCAGTCGCTTTTTGAAAATTGATTTCAAACGATGAAAGAGCAGTTGTTCCTGAAGAGTATTCTATTTGGTCTGACTTGGGCGCTCACAGCCTGCGCAGCGGAGCAGAGTGATTCGCCGGAGACGGATCCGCCGACTTCTGAACCCCGTGTCGCCTCCTTCGATCTCTCGATCGACTCCGAGCCGATCAACCGTGAGGACCCCAGGTATCTTACGAGCTACGCACCCATTCTGAAGCCCGCCAAGGAAGCGGTGGTGGCGGTGCACTCGGCCAGCGTGATGCGCTTCATTCGCCAGCGAGGGATGGATCCGCGTGAAGAATTACTCCGGCGCTTCTTCGGGCTGCCTCCCGGGGCGGGCGGCCAACCGGAGGAGTTTGAACGTCGCTACTCGGAAGGAGTCGGCTCCGGTGTGTTGATCTCCGCCGATGGCTATATCTTGACCAACAATCATGTGGTCACCGCCCGCACAGGTGATCCGGCGGACGAGATTCTGGTGGAGCTGAATGACGGACGGGAATTTCAGGCCGACTTGGTGGGGCGTGATCCCAGCAGTGATTTGGCCGTACTGAAGATTGCGGCCGAGGATTTGCCATTTCTGAAAATGGCGGACAGCGACCTGCTCGAAGTGGGCGATGTTGTCTTTGCGATCGGCAACCCGATGGGAGTGGGATTGACCATCACGCAGGGTATTGTCTCGGCGACAGGCCGGAGTAACCTTTCCATTCTCGGCGAGTCCGGCTACGAGAGCTTTATCCAGACGGACGCGCCCATTAATCCGGGCAACTCCGGTGGTGCGCTGGTTGACGCTTATGGCCGCTTAATCGGCATCAATACGGCGATTCTCTCTCGCAGTGGTGGCAGCATTGGCCTCGGCTTTGCCATCCCCTCGACCTTTGCCCACGACATTACGCTTGATCTCGTTCGTGAAGGTAAGGTGCGCCGCGGACTGTTAGGGGTGAGTATTGAAGATTTGAATCCGGAATATGCGGAAGCCTTCTCAGTGCCGGAGGAGAAGGGTGCATTCATTCAATCGGTGGCCGAGGGCTTGCCGGCAGAAAAAGCGGGTATCCGCGGGGGTGATGTCATTGTGGCTGTTGACGGGGAGTCCGTGGACGGGGCTACAGACCTGCGCCTCAAGGTCGGGAAATTCGCGCCGGGTGAGGAAGTGGCATTGAGTGTCAGGCGGGAAGGGGAGCTGCTGCGCGTCAATGTCGAACTCGCGGATCCGGATAATCCTTTCGGTGCGGGAGCTATGGCCGGTGAATTGCTAACAGGCGTCAATGTTGCTTTGATCGACGCCGGAGTTCGTATGAAGTACGGAATTGAAGACGAGTTGTCCGGTTTGGTGGTGACCTCGGTGACCGAATCTTCGCCATACGCATCCGGTCTTCTGAAGGGGATGCTGATACTGGAGATCAATGGAGTGGTTCCCCGTTCTTTGGATCATGCGCAGTCCCTGATCGCTTCGCGGGAAGTGAGCAGCTTTTTCGTTTATTCCGGCGGGCGTTCCGGCTATTTATCCATCCGTCCAGATTAGAATTCTGATGACTTGACGTAATCGCCCCCGCTAGCGCATTTTAAAGGCTGTCTAAATGCAAGAGCATCGCGCACTCATACTCCGCAGTAATCGATTCCTCGGATCCGCCATGGTGGAACGCGGACTAGTTTCTGTGGACGACCTGGAAGCGGCCAACGAAAAATTCATGGAAGCCATTCAGGCTTCCGAGTTAAAGCGGGCTTCGATACTGAGTACTCTGCTCTACGAAACCAAGGCACTTGAAGAACAAGCGCTTCTCGAACACCTGGTCGAAGAAGAAAGTCTGGGGCTGATCGACCTGGGGCACATCGATTTGCGCTCGCTGCGTCCATACAATGTCGACCTCTCCCTTTGCTGGGCCACTTCAACGATTCCTTTCGACAAGGTGGAAAACACCTACATGTTGGCCACATGTTACTGGCTCAGCGCACCTGTTGTAAAACATTGGGAAGAACTGCTCGATGGCCGGGTGATCTGGTATGGCACCGCGACGAGTTCCATGACCCGCGCACTGGAACAAATCGAAGAAATACATGAAGCGGAAGATGAAGCTGCTGCCGAAGACGAATAAGCGCCAACGACCTCAAAACAAAATTTAGTATATGTCCTACAGTGTTCTCATCCTAGACGACGATGCCGATTTTAATAGTCTCCTGACTGATATTTTCGAGCAGGCCGACTACATCGTTACCTCCATGACCGATCCTCTCGAGGCGGTGGAGGTATTCAAGGAGACGGACTACGATTTGGTGGTGACCGACCATAAGATGCCCGAAATGACGGGTGCCGAGTTCATGAAAAAGATCAAGGAGCTTCGGCCGGAGGTTCCTGTAATTATGGTGTCCGGCTATCTTGAGAATGATACGATTCGCGAGTTGATCAGCGAGGGTGTGGGAGGTGTTTTTCTGAAACCCCTGAATATTTTCTCCCTGCTTGAGCGGACCGGGGAACTCATTGCCGAAGCCAAGAAAGTGGAGAATGCGCCACAGCAGGAAGACAGCTCTGAAGGCGAGGGTGAAGTCGATGCCAAGCTTGGGTTTTCCTTCCGCTCATTTCCTTGTAAGACGGGGGCTTCCACCACCTTCGCAGAACGTCTCTACTCGCTGCGAAACTTCAGGTCAACGCTGACGCTGATCGGCGAGGAAGGGATGCATTATCGGTCAATTTGTGAAGATATTCGCAGGTTTTACGAGAGCGACAAAGAGCAGTTTGTTTACCTCAGTCCGGGGTCATTCGACAGTACTCAGGCGCTTTCACTCATTCAGGAAGCGAAGAAGCAGGGGGCCGAACGTGTCACATGCGTCATTCTTGAGATCGAAAACATGAGTGATGACCAAAAGAAGCTGGCGGCTACTTTACCAAAGGGCGACGGGGATTTTGGTGACTTGGACCTCCCATTGCGTGCGATCTATTGTGTGAGCGGTGACCTCGACTCGCTTTTCGATGAAGGTCTGATCGATGAGAATCTTTACATCCTCATGGGGACAGCCGAGGTGCGTGTGCCGCCACTTCGTGAGTGCAAAGTGGACATCGGAGTGATGGCGCAGCAGTTGGTTGTTGAGATGGCCCGCGAGAAAGGCCTTGCCGCCGTGCCCCGGTTTGAGAAGTCCGCGCGTGACCTTTTCCGTGAGCAGCCCTGGAAAGGTAACTACGAGGAGCTTCGTGGAACGGTCCGCAAGATCATGGATGCGGACCCCGGCGATGTGCTGAGCTTGAACGATGTCAAAGCGGCCATGCTGGTCAGCGAGGGGGCCTCTCCCCGGGCACGATTCGAATCTTATCTTTCGAGCCAACAAACAGAACTTGTGCGCGCAGCGGCGATTCTCTTCGGGGCGGAGCGTGCCAAGGTCGCCAGTTTTTTCGCATCCGATGTCAATGAGGTTGCTGCCAAGATGCAATAAGCTCTTCCAAACTATTAAAACCAGACGAAAATAAAGCTATGGCAGGACGGATATTAGTTCTAGACGACGAAGAAAACTACGCAGAGATGCTGCAGGATCTTCTTCGCGACAACAACTACCGTGTCGATATGGCGACCCGGCCGGAGAGGGCAATCGATCAGTTGGAAGAGATCCCCTACGATCTGGTGATTTCCGACTACAAGATGCCGGTAATGGATGGTGCGGATTTCCTTAAAAAATCACGTGAGCTTTACCCCAACCTCCCTTTTATATTGGTCTCCGGGTTGATGAACACCCCCGAGTTGGTCAAGGTGGCCAACATGAGTGTGACGCTCGTTATGGAAAAGCCTCTGGATACGGAAGCATTTCTGCAGCAGGTGGCACGATTCTCCGAGCCGATGACGGAGGAGGAAAAAAACAGGCAGGCCCAGGAGTCGGAAGAAGCCAGTGCCGAAGTCGGCGAGACCAGCTCGAGTTATCCTGAAGAGCCACGCTTTTTCAGTGCGGTCAGTGCTGCTGCGAAACGCTTCATGCAACACGCTTGGACGGTTGCCAATGCTTCCAAAGAGTTGTTCATCCTGGAGCCGGTGGGTGGTGACGCGGAGTTGGCCGCCAAAGATATTTCCGCATGGCGGGGGAACAGTGACCTGCCGGTCGCAAGTTTTGATTTTCCCGGCTCGAAAGAAGAGGCTATGGTAAGACTCCGAGAAGTCTTTTCGGGTCACGATCAGAGTAACACGGTCTGTATTCGCCTGACATCAAGCGATCAAATTGCGCGGGCGCGCGAGCTGACGGAAGCCGCTGCCGGTGAACTTGATGATGGTAACAACATGTTGCTGGTCTACCACCTGGAGGCGGACAATCCTTCCTCGCATTTGGGAGATACCGGCGACCATGGTGTTGTCCTTCCCTCCCTCAATGAAAGGACACCGGACACGGCATCCTACGCCCGTCGATTCGCGAAAATTGCCAGCGAGCGTTCCGGTATGAAGAACTGCGCTGAGTTTACGCCTGAGGCCGTTTATCTCCTGCTTTCGCATGATTGGCCCCGGGGCTACAAGGAGGTTCAGGAGGTTGTGATGCAGTCGGTTAAATCCAGCGAAAGCGACGAGGCCATTTCTGTCGAACTTCTGCAAAATGCCATGGGACTTGAGGACGTGCAGATCGCCAGTCCGGACACGCGCCTGAACGTGCTGATGAAAAAAGCCCAAAGGCACTATTTTGAAAGAGAGATGCTCGCAGACGGATTGACTGCAGCAGATCTGGCCCGAAAGTTGGAATTTGAAAATTCGATACAAACCCGCGACGATCTCAAGAATATGTCTCTCGTGAAGAGTGAGCTCGCTAAGCTCTAGAATCCTCTAATCCATGGCTCTAGCCCGTATACAGACTGCAATACTTCAGAACCTCCTAAAAGCAGGGCATCTGAGTGATGGTCAGTATCGCAATATTGCCGATACCGAGGAGGAGATGTCGGGGGATGCTATCGAGAAGCTACTCACCGAGGAATACAAAATAAGCCAGCATCAATTGCTCTTCGCCAAGAGCGAAGCTTTCGATTTGACGCCGGTCAACATCCGCCGCTGCAAGGTAAACGAGACGACCTTTTCCAAGCTTGAGAAGGATTTTTGCCAGGAAAACAAAGTCCTGCCTTTGGGTTTTGCCGGTGACTATATCATTGTAGCGCTGAGCAATCCTTTTGACCTGCGCGTCACAGCCAAGGTGCAGGATATGTCCGGAATGAAAGTCTCAATACTTCTCGGACTGGAGTCGGAAATTATCAGCGCGCTGGATGACAAAAACGAGCAGCACCAGGCCGTCGGGTTTGGTGACGTGGTCGAGGCGCTCGGTGCGGACTTTGAGAGCGAAGAGGATATCAGCGAGGATGACTTTTCGGATGAAGAGTCCGCCCCGATCATCAAGTTGGCAAACCGTATTATCGAGGAGGCTTATTTCTCCGGCGGTAGTGATATCCACGTCGAGCCTTTTGAAAAAGAGACCCGTGTTCGGGTGCGGGTTGACGGTGTCTTGCAAAACAAGCTGACGATTCCGCCTTCGGCTTCCGGCGCTTTGCTCGCCCGCCTGAAGGTGATGGCGCAGCTCGATATCGCGGAGAAACGTATGCCTCAGGATGGTCGTATTATCTTCAAGCAGTTCAATAAAAAGGGCATCGATGTGGACTTGCGTGTTTCTACCGCGCCGCTCAATCACGGTGAAGGTGTGGTCATGCGTATTCTGGACAAGCAGAAGAGTACACTGCCCCTGCCGGCGCTTGGTTTTTCCGAAAGAAATCTCGGTATCTATCGTGAGCTGATTCAAAGACCCTACGGAATGATTCTGCATTGCGGCCCGACCGGTTCGGGTAAGTCGATGACGCTTTATTCCGCGCTCAACGAAATCAACACTGCTGATATCTGTATCCGTACGGCCGAGGATCCGATTGAGTATACGCTGAACGGTCTGTTGCAGATGCAAATGCAGCGTAAGATCGGTCTTACTTTTGCCACGGCACTACGCGCCTTTCTTCGGCAAGACCCTGACGTGATTCTGGTCGGCGAGATCCGGGATAAGGAAACTGCCGGTATTGCGGTGGAGGCTGCGCTCACCGGCCACTTGCTATTCAGCACGCTACACACGAACGACGCACCGACTACCATTTCGCGACTGACCGAGATGGGGATCGAGCCGTTCATGATTTCCGCTTCGTTAATCTGTGTTTGCGCGCAGCGGCTCATGCGCCGGGTCTGCAAATCCTGTAAGAAAAACTACATGCAGGAGGGCAACGAGGCTGAAATCATCCGCCGTGCGATCGAGTGGTCCGGTAAAGTACCAGCGCATTCCGAGGACGGCTGCCCCACATGTGGCGGTAACGGTTATAAAGGTCGGGTGGGTATTCACGAGCTGATGGCGACCAGCGAGGAATTGATCAAGGCGATTAACGCAGACGAGGAAGCTGCGGTCATCAAACGCATCGCCATGCGCAACGGGATGATGACACTACACCAGGACAGCATGCTCAAGGTAAAGGAGGGCTTGTCCACGATGGAAGAGGCCCTGGCGACGGTGCCGCCTGACATGGAAGAGTATGCTCACGAACTTGCTATTGCCGCTGAAACCGCCGAATCCGAAATGTCGGACAAAGAAGATAAAGAGTAGCTTGATTCAAGGAGTGCCTGACTCATGTGGTGGCATTCCAAACAGCATTGAATGACGAAGTGATCTACTGGGTGCGTCAACAAGGCTTTATGCTGCTTCTCTGCGCTGCGGTGCTTATGGCTTTTGTCTGGCCGCAGCCGGGGCATGCGAATGCCGTCGGTTATGCGGACTTGGCGGCTGATCTCTCTGTGGCTCTTATTTTTTTTGTGCAGGGACTATCTCTGGCCACAAAAAAGATGCTGGCAGGTAGTCGACCGGTCCGCCTGCATGTTTTTGTTCTCGGTTGGAATTTTATCCTGTTTCCAGCCCTGGCGTCATTGCTCAACGCACCGATGTCTTTTCTATTGGGACAGGAGTTGTGCATGGGCTTTTGGATGTTGGCTATCCTGCCCACAACGATCGCCTCGGCGACTGCACTGACAGCGGCATCGGGCGGTGCGGTGCCGCAGGCGATTTTTGTCAGCATCCTGTCCAATCTGCTCGCGGTCCTACTGGTGCCATTGCTTGCTGTGGCCTACTTGTCCCATGCCAGTGGAGCCGATGTCTCCCTTTTTCCCGTGTTGATCAAGTTGTGCTGGCTTGTGTTGTTGCCACTTGCTCTGGGGCAGTGTTTGCGCCGTAGCTGCCGCGCATGGTCGATCGCTGTCAGCCAAAGGGCACGATGGTTACCACAGGTTGCGATCCTCTATATTGTCTATCTTTCATTTGCCCAAACGGTTTCGTCCGGAGTGTTGACCACACTCTCAATCGGACGGCTCCTAACTGTGCTCTGTGGGGTCCTGCTGCTTTTACTTTTGGTCAGTGGGGCGGTCTGGCGAAGTTCCGGATTGATAAATCTGGGGCCGGGCGAGCGTGTTGCGGCATTTTACGCAGCTAGCCAGAAGTCCATCGCGACGGGTTTGCCACTACTTACCGCTGTTTTCGCGGCAGCATCCCTGCCTTGGGACACCGGTTTAATCCTGGTGCCCCTGATTGTGTATCATCCACTCCAGCTTTTATTGGGCGGAATATTGGTTCCACGCTTCAATGAACGTGCATGAGGCCCATTATGCCTGCCGGCGAACCCATCGTTCAATCGTGAAGTCTTCGTTCTTTTGCAGGACTTCATCGAAATCGAAACGGTCTTCAAACTCAGGAAAGAAAGTGTCGCCTTCGCATTGGCGATGAACCCGCGTGAGGTAGACTTCGTCGCAGTCGTCGAGGGTCTGCCGGTAAATTTCCGCGCCACCAGCAATCCACACTGTTTTATCGGTCTCCAGGTCCTGTAGTGCGGAAATATCGGTGATATTGGTCACTCCCGGTATGTCGAGTTCCCGGCGGCTGAGCACGTAGGTTTCGCGACCGGGGAGTGGTTTGCCGATACTCTCATAAGTCTTACGCCCCATTATCATTATTCCGCCCATGGTCGCTTGCTTAAACCATTTAAAATCTTCCGGCAGGTTCCAGGGCATGTCGCCGTCACTGCCGATCACGCGGTTTTCCGACATGGCGGCGATTGCTTTAAAATGTTTCATACGGGATACAGGATGCGGGACTTGTTCAGTCGGATGTCTGGGTTAAAAGGCTTAGACGGCGATCGGTGCTTTGATCGCGGGGTGTGGATCGTAATTGACAAGCTCGAAGTCCTCGTAGCGAAAACCGTCGATACTGTTTACGGCCGGGTTGATTTTCATCTGGGGTAGCGGGCGGGGCTCCCGGGAGAGTTGCTCTTTCGCCTGATCGACGTGGTTGGAGTAGAGGTGAAGGTCACCGAAAGTGTGGACGAATTCCTTGGGCTTCAGATCGCAGACCTGGGCGACCATCATGGTAAGTAAGGCGTAGGAGGCGATGTTGAACGGCACGCCGAGAAAGATGTCGGCACTGCGTTGGTAGAGCTGACAACTTAACTCCCCGTCGGCGACGTAAAACTGAAAGAGGGCGTGGCAGGGCGGCAGAGCCATGTCTTTGACTTCGCCGGGATTCCATGCGCAGACAATGTGGCGACGGCTGTCAGGATTGTTCTTGATGGTATCGATGACCTCGGCGAGTTGATCGACGCGTTCCCCGTCCGGGGCGATCCAGTCACGCCATTGGGCCCCGTACACGCGCCCGAGGTTGCCGTCCTCGTCGGCCCATTCGTCCCAGATGGTGACCTTGTTCTCTTTCAGGTAGTTGATGTTGGTATTGCCCTGGATGAACCAAAGGAGTTCGTGAATGATGGAACGCAGGTGAAGCTTTTTCGTGGTCAGCAAGGGGAAGTCCGGGCTGAGTGAAAAGCGGGCTTGAGCCCCGAAGATGGAGTAGGTGCCGGTTCCTGTCCGGTCATCCCTGTAAGTTCCGGTTTCAAGAACGGAACGGAGTAGGTCGTGGTAGGTCTTCATGCGCTTTCTTTAGGCTTCGTGGAAGTGGCCGGTTGTCAACGCTAGGTCGTTGACTGCAAATCAAAATGACTTTTGAACTTTTGTGATTCCTGCGGGACAAAGGGGCTTTTGTATCAACTCGCTTGCATAGATGTTGCCCTGCGTTACCGATAAGCTATCTTAATTTTATGGTCAGCCGTATAAACCAATCCTTATTAGCCCTCGTTCTGGCAATGCCTGCAGGCGGGTTGTCGTCGCAGTCGGAGCCGGCGAATGTTGGGACTGGGGAGGTAAAAAGCGAGGTGCTGACGCTGGATAAGGTCATCGGCCGGGCATTGGAGCACAACTTGGGCCTGGCGACCGAAAGATACCGGGTAGCGAATGCGGAGGATGATGTTGTCATTGAAGAGGCGGCTTTTGATGTGGAGCTATTTGGCTCGACCGGCCTCTCGGAAAGCCTTTCGCCGGCCAGAACCAGCGCCTTGGATAATGCGAATACCCCGGAGAGTGAATCCCGCAGGGCGGCGGTCGGGGCGGATAAACTTTTAAGCACGGGCGCGACAGTGTCAGTGGATTCAGGCATCCGCCGCCGCTCTTCAAATAACAATGCGGCCCGCAATCCCGATTATTCGGCCGACATCGGGATCTCCATTCGTCAGCCTCTGCTGCAGGGTGCATGGCGCCGGGTCAACCTCGCGCCTTTAGCGCGGGCTAAGATCGGGGCTGAAATTTCTTTGTTTGAACTTCGGTCGGAGGTCCTCGACCTGCTCCAGAATACTGAATCAGCTTATTGGGACTTGGCCTACGCTAAAGCGGACCGGCGTTTGATCGCTTCCAGCATAGAATTGGCGGAAAACCTTCTGG
The DNA here is from genome assembly GCF_003185655.1 of Coraliomargarita sinensis. NCBI lineage: Bacteria > Pseudomonadati > Verrucomicrobiota > Opitutia > Puniceicoccales > Coraliomargaritaceae > Coraliomargarita > Coraliomargarita sinensis. The sequence goes on from NZ_QHJQ01000002.1 coordinate 376,047, forward strand.
AGGAGAACAAGGAGCGGGAACGACTCGGACTGGCTACGCCGCTGGAGGTTCTCCAGGCCGAGACGGAGTTGAATGATCGCGAGGAAGATTTGATTCAGGCGGAGCGGGTCATCGCGGAGGCTGAAGACCGTCTGCGCCGCTTGATGGGGGACACCTCTTTTACAGCACCAGTGGAGGGTAATTTGCAGGTGAATCCATTGCCTCAAGATTTGCCGGGACTTCGGCCCATGCCGGCCGTGGTTCGTGATACGGTTGAGAGCGATGTCGAAGCCGACGCACAGGAGCTGGGTGTCGAGGTCCAGCGGATCAATCGCATCCTCGCCAGGGACGACATCAAGCCGGACTTGTCGTTGGTCGCCGGCGTGACCTATTTGGGGCGGGATTCCGACGGGGAAACGTCCTACCGGGGAGCCTACCAACGGAATGGCCGGGACTGGAATGTTGGCCTGGAACTACGGATCCCCTGGGGCACACGAGCTGCCGAGGCCCGGCTGCGGCAAACGGAACGAAATCTGGAGCGTGAAAAGCTCCTGCTCTACGATCTTAAACAACAGAAAGCGTTGGCCGCCCGTAGCGTTTGGCGGGCTGTGCAGGCGGGGCTTCGTCGCATTGAAGTGACTCGTAAGGCGCTCGAACTCAATCGAGAAGCCTTTAAACAACAGCGCGCCCGCTACAGCTCCGGCGTCGTGGCCTACCGGAATGTTCTGGAAGCGCAGCGCGACTTTGATGCCGCCCGGCGCAATCAATTGTCTGCTCTTATCGAGACCTTGCAGGCACAGGTGGAATTGAGCCGTATCGACAGCACCATTCTACAGCGCAACGGATTCACCTGGGAACAAGTGGACCGCTTGTCCACACCGCCGGACCTTAAAACGCATCCACTCAGCGATGCCACAGAAACGGATACATGAAACGCTTACTCATTATACTACTGGTACTGGCACTCTTCGGAGGTGGCGGGTACTTCGTTTATCAGAAGATTAAAGAGGTCCAACCGGAAAGTGGACCCCCTATCCGCACGGATACGGCTGAACGCCGTGATCTTGAATCCGTTGTTACCGCGACCGGGGAAGTGATGCCCCTGCTCAGTAGTATCGTGAAGTCTGAAATCAGTGGTCGTATTAAGCGTATCTCGGTAGAGGAGGGCGACGAAGTGGTGCGTGGGCAAACGCTGCTGGAGCTTGATCCCACCAGCCTGCAAACGCAGGTGAATGAAGCTGAGCGTAGTCTGGAGGCGGAGCAGCTCCGACTGGACAAGTCGAAGCGGAACTATGAACGGCTCAAGGAGCTCTACGAAAAGAAGTTCGTCGGCGAGCAGGATTTTCTGGATGCGGAAACGGACTACGATCTGGCAAAGCTCAATCTGGAAATCGCACAGTCCCGACTTGAAGACGCTCAGGAAGATTTGTCCAAAACCGTGATCGTTGCCCCGCATGACGGGGTTCTGACTTTGCTCGATGTGGTGGAGGGCGAAGTGATCTCCGGGGCGACCTCGGTTTCAAACGGCACGGAATTGATGACGATCGCCCAGCTTCGTGAACTTTACATGGAAGCGAATATCAACGAAGTGGATGTCGAGCGACTGAGCGTGGGGCAAACCGCCCGCCTGACTTTCGACGCGATTCCGGACTATGAAATTGAAGGGCAGATCGGAGATATTGCCCTGTCCGCCCGTCGGGATGGAGATGTGAGGGTCTTTCCTATCGAGGTGTTGTTTTCCGCGAAAGACAACCGGGTACGTCCCGGGATCAGTGCGACAGTCGACATTCCCATCAAGTCGGTCGAGGGTGCGGTCTCGGTCTTGCTTTCCGCAGTGTTCTTCACCGAAGACGACAGCAACACGCTTGTTTATGTTAAGGAAAACGAGTCTTGGCGGCCCCGCGATGTCAGCGTCGGGATTAACAATCTGCAGCATGCCGAAATTAAGTCCGGCTTGGAAATCGGAGACGAAGTCGCCCTGAGTCGTCCCAGCGAGTACCGTGATGGAGATGAGTGATCCGGAGCCCATCTTTGAGCTGACGAATATTCGCCGCACCTACAGGGTGGGTGACGAGCCCGTGCATGCCCTCGATGGAGTCGACCTGACGATCCGCGCCAGCGAGTTTATTGCCGTGATCGGCACATCCGGTTCGGGAAAGTCAACCCTCATGCACGTGCTGGGCTTTATGGATAAACCGACCTCCGGAAGCATGTATTTTGAGCACCAGGATGTTTCCAGCATTGATGGTGGTGAGCGTGCCCGTTTGCGCTCAAGCCGGATCGGCTTTGTTTTTCAGTCATTCAATCTTTTGCCTCGTCTATCGGTGTTGGCCAATGTCCAGCTTCCGCTTACGTATAATCGTGAGCGGTTTGACGATCCCAAAGAGCTCGCCTTGAGTGCGCTGCAGCGTGTGGGAATGGACCACCGTGCCGATCATACGCCCAACCAGTTGTCCGGAGGGGAGCGACAGCGAGTTGCAATTGCCAGAGCTTTGATTAATCAGCCACGTCTAATTCTTGCCGACGAGCCGACGGGCAATCTGGACACGAAGAACCGCGGACGCATCATGGAGCTGTTTGCCTCCTTGCTCGACGAGGGCATCACGCTGGCACTGGTCACACACGATGATGAAGTGGCACGTTATGCCAAAAGGAGGATTCGTATGCAGGATGGACGTATCGTGGAGGATACAAGCCGATGAATCCGGTTGCCGACATTGCATCAGGTGCCCGCAACGGGTTTCTTGAAATTTGGGCCAACAAGGTACGCTCCATGCTTTCCATGAGCGGTATTGTCCTGGGGGTTGCGGCGCTGGTGGCGATGGTCGGGATCGTTCAGGGGATGCTCGATAATATGCGGTCGTCTTTTGAACGCAGCGGCGGGATACTGAAAATCGAGGTGCACCCGAGGACCCCGCCCGAATCACAAAAACACATCGCCGGAATTTCGCCCGGCATGACCTGGCGGGATTACTCCGCGATACAACGCGCCACGCCGCTGGCTGAGTTTATTACCCCCGTTGTCGATATGCGCTGGGAACGGTTCGTCGGCAAAGGTCGACGCGCGGGTGCTTTGTTGCAGGGAGTGACTCCCGACTATGTTTCGATTCAGAATCGTGAACTGGCCTACGGGCGTTTCATTTCCGAGACCGACATCAAGTTGAAAAGTCCTGTGATTGTGCTGGGGGACCATGTGGTGGCAGATCTTTTTCGTGATTACGACAATGCGATCGGGCAACAGCTCAAGGTCGATGGCGACGTTTACACCGTCGTCGGTCAGCTTGCGCCGGTTGAGAGTAGCGGGCTATCCGGCAACGGGGGTTGGAATTGGGAGTCCCGGCTCAATTTCATCCCGGCCACCACGGCTATGTCGCGCTACCGGGGAAGTAACGAAGTCGATCGCATGGAAATTCTCGCATCCAACGTGCGGGAGCTGCCCGACCTGATGGAGCAGGTGGAAAATACCCTGACACAAACCCACCGGGGCATTCGCGATTTTGAAATCCGCACTCAAGAGGAGCAGCTAATGGAACTGAAGAAGCTGGAGAACTCCTTTCTCTACTCTTTAGGGGGTATTGCGGGGATCTCTCTCTTGGTGGGCGGAATCGGTATTATGAATGTCATGTTGGCTTCGGTTAGCGAGCGGATCCGTGAGATCGGTGTGCGAAAGGCGATCGGTGCGAGGAGTCACGACATTTTTATTCAGTTTCTCGCCGAAGCGGTCGTCATCAGTTTGCTCGGTGGTTTGCTTGGGTTGGTTGCCAGTGTCGGCCTGCTATCAGTGGCCCGGGATATCATTCCGCAGGGGGAAGGTATTCAAACCGTTCCCGTGATAGCGATGCTCTACGGCTTTCTCTTCAGTTCGGGAATCGGGCTTTTGTCGGGGATCTACCCCGCACTACGTGCCTCTCGGCTCGATCCGATCGATGCGCTGAGGTATGAATAAAGCCGCCCGAAAGTGAAAATGCGGCAGGCTTAGCTGCGTATCCGCAGTTCCCGGATGTTGCCGCAGTGTTCCAGCTTTTGTATCCTGTTCAGTATGGCCCGCTTTTGAAATTGAAGTTCGGAACGCAGCGTTTGGTTCGTCACGGAGATGATCAGGGTCTGGCCATCCTTGATTCTTACCGGATTGCAACGGCCGGCCAGGCTGGAGCCGAAAACGTTTTCCCAATTCTCGACCAGGCTTCTTTCGGGGCTGGGCGTTTCGAGCTTATACTGTTCTTTAAGAACAACGAGGAGGTTCTCAATCGAAGTCGGTGGTTTGCGGGAGGAGGGTGTGACCGTTCTCGGTAAGCCTCTGAAATCGGCGATTATATCCTCTGTGCTCTTCGTGAACTTCATTTTGAGCAAAAGTATTCAGTTTATGAGCAAGCTCGGCTAGAAAAATCATCGATCGGAACTGTCGCTGACTAATTTTGCGCAGGGCAATAAATTGGCACGGCTTCTGTTGTATGTTCCATATACTTTCTCCCACATGGGAGTTGGGGTAATAAGACAAAGCAGAAAACACAGTGGCGCGGGGCTTAGGGGTAGGCTTCGCGCCACACTGTTTAAGAGTTTCCTTATTAGGCGAACTAATTCTAACTATAAGTTTTAGAAGAAAGTGAAAAAAAATGAAATCAGCGCTTGCAGAAAGTATTTTTTGATTCATCTCTACACACATCAACAATTTCTCCCGCAAGGGAGTTTGGGGTAACAAATAAAGTAGACAATGGTTGGCGCGTTCCTTAGGGGTAGGGAACGCGCCATTTTTGTATCAGCCATCTTAAGTGCCAATTCTCACAGTGGATATTATGTTACATGGCGCAGGATAAGTTTCTCAGCCTGACTTACCGTTTTTCTTTTCCGGACGGCTCGGAAAAGAAGTTTGTCATTAAACTCAATCGTGAGAGCGGAAAATTGGTCCAGCGCGAGCGCGACAGTTATCCGGAGTGGACAAGGCTAAGCTACAAGCAATGTCAGCATTGCCCGTTAAAGATAGAAGATCAGCCGCGTTGCCCGGTAGCGGTCAGTCTGATTGATGTTGTCGAATTTTTTCAGGACTCGATTTCAACCAAACAAGCTGTTGTCACGGTCGAGAGTGGTCAGCGCATTACCAAGCGCACGCGCACCAATCTGTCCTCATCCATCAGTTCGATTATAGGCATTTACATGGCGACGAGCGGTTGCCCGATTATGGATAAACTTCGCCCGATGGCCCGTTTTCACCTGCCTTTTGCGGATACTGAGGAGACGGTGTACCGGGCGTTGTCGATGTATGCCTTGGCGCAGTATTTTCGACATCAAAAGGGCCTGGAGGCGGACTGGGATTTTCAGGCTCTGAAGCAGATCTATTCGGAAGTGAATCAGTTGAACATCGATTTCGCCAGGCGGCTTCGCAATGACAGCATCAGCGAAGCAACAACGAACGCGATCACCAGCCTCGACTGCTTTGCTCAGGAAATCGATTTTTCGATTTCCGAAGAGATGCTGGAAGAGATTGAGACTTTATTCGAGGGTTACGCCTGATGGGATATCGATTGGTATTATTTCTCTGTGCGTGTGGGTTGTCGCTGTCGGTCCATGGGGTGGACTACGCCACAGAGCTGAATCTACGCTACGCGCCCTATGCGGATTGGGAGCAGCATTTAACGCTCGAGCAAATAAAAGCGGCCGAGCCGGAGATCTGGTGGCGAAGTCCAGAGGCAATTCGTGCCAGCCGAAGCGATTCCGGGGAGGCGTTGAGTGGTGTGCATCTCGCCATCGACCCGGGGCATATCGGAGGTGAATGGGCGGCGACTGAGGGACGAGATTTTGTGATCGGTCCGGAGGACTTTCGCGTCCGTGAAGGAGAGCTGGTTTTAGAGGTGGCTCGCCTGGTACAGGCTGAACTGGTTGAGATGGGGGCCGAGGTGACATTGCTTCGCAACAGTGCAACACCGCTCAACCCCAAACTACCCGAAGCCTACTTAACTGCGGCGACCGAGCGCATCGAGCGACCCAATGAGGTAAGCTGGGCTTCACTGTTGGATTATGCTTATGCCCTCAAGCAGGCGATGAATCGGATGTATGCCGTTGCCGGTGAATTGGAGGAGCGCGCCCGCTTGGTGAACGAGGAGATTAAGCCGGATGCTTTGTTGTCGCTTCACATCAACGCAGCGCCGTGGCCGCTCGATCGGGACGGAGCCGTCAAATATTCGCTGGTTGATTCCAACCATACTCATGTTCTGATTTTCGGCTGCCTCAGTGATGCCGAGCTTTCTTCTCCCCGTCAGAAGGAGCAGCTGGCTGTGAAAATAGCCAATGGTTCTGCAACAATTGAACGTGAGTTGGGGCAGGCCCTTGGTCTCTCGTTGGGAAAGGCGACTGCCTTGCCGGCTTCAAAATACAACGGGAAGAACGCGGTACAACTGGCTGGCCACACGCCATACCTCTGGACGAGAAATTTGATGCTGCTCCGGTATGTGGAGTGCCCGGTCGTCTTACTCGAGCCCTACATCGCCAACAGTAAAGAGAGCTATCCGAGGATCCAGGAAGCCTTGGAGCGCAGGCATTCGGGAAGGCCGCTGGCTGAGGGCGATATACTTGTGGAATATGCACAGGGCGTAGTGGCAGGTGTGCTTGACGTCTACGGCCCGGGTGCCGGTCATTAGTTGTTACCCAGATGTTCGTCGTCCAGTCCGCCCTTGAGCATGCGGTCGAGTTTGAGTTGCTCGATTTGTGAGCCAAGATAGCGCTCGAACTGATCAAACCGTTCGAGAATCCCGCGTGTTTCAAGAAGTTGCTGTTTTAGCTTGCTGGATGAACAGAGCGTGTAGATCGCAAGATCCAAAACGTTTTCCGGTTCCTTTACATTGCTGAGGAATTGAAGGACTTCCTTGGGGATCGGTGCTCCCAGTCGCATTTGCGTCTGTACGAGACTGATCAAAGTCGGCTGGATGGCCGAAAGTGACTGCACGGAACCGTCGGATTTGCTCAGAATCTGACTGATGCGTGCGCGGCGGTAGGGCTCTTCCGCGACAATTTCTTCAAAATGGACCCGGGCCAAGCCCTGCAAAATGAGATTTGAGGTGCCATCGGGGTTTTGTTTGCAAGCGCGCACAACACCGACACCGGCAATGGAGTGGGGTGTTTCCAGTACTTCCGCTTCTTCCTGCCGGGTGTCCACGGCAGCAACCGCAAAAATACGCGCTGCACTTAATACATCCGCGAGCATTTGCCGGTAGCGAGGTTCGAAGATGTACAGAGGCATCATGGCCTGTGGAAACAGGACGGTTTCGTTTAAAGTCATCACCGGAACTTCGGCCGGTATTTCAATTTCACTGCTCATCGCTATGTCCATTGATCCGGATGCAACATGCGGGGTTCCGGATCATCTGTTTCAGCATAATATACTGCCATGCGAAAATAGCGAATTCGATCCTCGGGAATTGAGGGGTTTTTTGAGCGGGCTTCCTCGAAAAGCACTTCCGGAGCGCGCCCTTGAAGTTCAAAAGTATCGCGAATGCCGATATCGATCAGGTTACGCGCCGAAGCCACATCCATGCGCGGAATCCGCATCAGGGCAGAGTTCAAGGCCTCGTAGTCGACTTTCTTTTTCTTCTTTTCTGCAAACACGGCTTCTATTCATCGATTTCCATTGGGCTTTGAAACAAAGAAATGCCCCATCCCTCAAAATAGGTGTGACAGCGACGCCACCGTGATGTCCCTAGGTGTGACACGCTGTGTGACGTTGTGTCGCTTTTTCCTGTTGTAGAAGATGCGATTCAAGTCTCGTAAATATTTTTAAGTAATTACAGTACAGGCGTTTATGCTAAATTTTTCCGTTACGGCATCCGCTTTGCTACATACATGGCATGGGTAAAATAATTGGAATCGACCTCGGTACAACAAACTCCTGCATGGCCGTCATGGAAGGCGGGGAGCCTGTTGTGATCCCTAATTCGGAAGGTGCACGCACCACGCCGTCAATCGTTGCATTCTCCAAGAATGGAGAACGCCTGGTTGGCCAAGCGGCGAAGCGTCAGGCAGTCACCAACCCGAATAACACCATCTTTTCAGCCAAACGCTTTATCGGCCGCAAGTACGATGAAGTGCAGGAAGAAGCCAAGAGCCTTCCTTACAAGGTTGTCGAAGGTAAAAACGGCGACGCTTACATCGAGTGTGATGTGGAAGGCAAGACCGAGAAGTTCGCTCCCGAGCAAATTTCCGCCATGGTTTTACAGAAGCTTAAGGCCGACGCCGAATCCTATCTCGGTGAGAAGGTGACTGAAGCGGTCATTACCGTGCCGGCTTACTTTAACGATGCCCAGCGGCAGGCGACGAAGGATGCCGGTCAGATTGCCGGTCTCGAAGTGAAACGTATTATCAACGAGCCGACCGCAGCGGCATTGGCTTACGGCCTGGATAAAGGCCAGGACGAGACGATTGCTGTTTATGACCTCGGTGGGGGGACCTTCGATATCTCGATTCTTGAAATCGGTGACGGTGTCTTCGAAGTCAAGGCGACCAACGGTGACACCCACCTCGGTGGCGACAACTGGGACAGCGCACTGATCGATTTCCTGATCGAAGAATTTAAGAAGGAACAGGGGATTGACCTTCGTTCTGACAAGATGGCTCTCCAGCGTCTCAAGGAAGAGGCAGAGAAAGCCAAGATTGCACTGTCCTCCACTCAGAGCACTGACATCAACCTGCCGTTCATCACCGCGGATTCTTCCGGCCCGAAGCACCTGAACGTCTCGCTCAGCCGCTCAAAGCTGGAGCAGATTTGTGATGGCCTCTACCAGCGCACAGTGGATCCGTTCAAGGCTTGCCTGAAGGACTCCGGTCACAGCGCATCCGACATCGGCGAGCTGGTCCTTGTTGGTGGTATGACCCGCGCACCCAAGGTCGTGGAAATCGCCAAAGACCTGACCGGGAAAGACCCACACAAGGGCGTCAATCCGGACGAGGTGGTTGCGATTGGTGCTGCGATCCAAGGCGGTGTGCTTCAAGGCGACGTACGCGACGTGCTGCTCCTTGACGTGACCCCGCTGACACTGGCAATCGAAACTGCCGGTGGCGTGGCCACACCCATGATCGAGCGGAACACCACGATCCCGACCAAAAAGAGTCAGACTTTTTCAACCTACGCGGACAATCAAACCGCAGTCGACATTCAGGTTCTGCAGGGTGAGCGCCCCATGGCCAAGGATAACAAGGTACTGGGGAACTTCCGTCTCGACGGTATACCGACCGCCCCGCGTGGTACACCGCAAATCGAAGTGACCTTCGATATTGATGCCAACGGTATCCTTAACGTCAGTGCGAAGGATCAGGGCACAGGTAAAGAACAACACATTACCATTACCGGTTCTTCCGGTCTCGACAAGGACGAGGTTGAAAATCTCAAGCGCGAGGCTGAAGCGCACGCTGCCGAAGACGAAGCTCTCAAGGCACGTGTCGAAGCCCGCAACGAACTCGATAACATCGTTTATCAGGCCGAGAAGCAAATCGAGGAGCTGGGTGAAAAAATCCCGGCAGACAAGAAGACCGAACTCGAGACAGCGATCGCTGACGGTAAGAAGGTGCTTGAAGATCAGGAAGCAGACGCCGAGGCCCTCAAGGCTCCGAAGGAGAAGATCCTCGAGGTTATGCAGTCCTTTGCTCAGGACCTCTACAGTCAGTCCGGTGGTGCCGAAGGTGCAGGCCCTGATGCGGGGGCCGCTGCCGGAAGTGATGCCGGAGCGACTGAAGAGAAGAAAGCCGACGGTGATACCGTCGATGCCGACTTCGAAGTCGTTGACGACGATAAGAAATAATCTCTATGGCCGCAGTCCGGAGCATCTGTTTCCTGGCTGCGGTTTTTCACAAAACAACATCTCCAACTAAACCATACATCAAACTATGAAAATAAAACCACTCGGTGCACGCGTTGTCGTAAAGCGCATTGAAGAAGACGAACAAGTCCGTGGCGGGATCATTATTCCCGACTCCGCCAAGGAAAAGTCCCAGGAGGCAGAAGTGATCGCCCTGGGCACGGGCAAGGAGGACGACAAGCCGTTCTTCGTAAAGAAGGGCGACAAAGTCCTGATGCCTCAATTCGGTGGCACCCAAGTCAAAATCGACGGTGCTGAATACACCATCATCGAGGAAGAGAGCCTCCTCGGTATCGTTGGTTAATCAATCTGTAACACAAAAATATAACGAAATATGGCTAAGCAAATTCTATTCGACGAATCAGCCCGCAAAAAGCTCCTGCACGGTGTAGAAACACTTTCCAACGCCGTCAAGGTGACGCTTGGACCCAAGGGCCGCAACGTGCTGCTCGACAAAAAGTTCGGTGCGCCGACAGTAACCAAGGACGGCGTGACCGTTGCCAAGGAAATCGAGCTTTCCGATCCCTACGAAAACATGGGCGCACAAATGGTGCGTGAAGTCGCCTCCAAGACGGCTGACTCCGCAGGTGATGGCACAACAACTGCCACCGTGATTGCTGAAGCAGTGTATCGTGAAGGTATTAAGAACGTTGCCGCTGGCGCCAATCCGATCTACCTCAAGCGAGGTATTGACAAGGCTGTCGCAGCAGCGACCGAGTCTTTTGCGAAACAAAGCAAAAAAGTGAAGGACCGTGAGGAAATTCGCCAAGTAGCGACTGTATCCGCAAACTGGGACCAGGAAATCGGCGAAATCATCGCCGATGCAATGGACCGTGTCGGCAAGGATGGCACGATCACAGTTGAAGAAGCCAAAGGTATCGAAACTTCCCTCGATGTAGTCGAAGGCATGCAGTTCGACAAAGGCTATCTCAGCCCGTACTTCTGCACCGACGCGGAAACTCAGGAAGTTAACTTGGAAGACGCTTACATTCTCATCCACGAGAAGAAGATTTCCAATCTGAACGAAATCCTTCCGCTGCTTCAAACAGTTGCCAAGAGCAACAAGCCGTTCCTCATCATTGCTGAAGACATCGAAGGCGAGGCACTGGCTGCTCTCGTCGTCAATAAGCTGCGTGGCACACTCAATGTTGCTGCGGTTAAGGCTCCCGGATTCGGTGACCGTCGCAAGGCAATGCTTGAAGACATCGCAGTTCTTACCGGTGGTCGCTGCATCACTGAAGATCTCGGCATCAAGCTTGAGAATGTCCAGCTCAGCGACCTCGGCCGCGCCAAACGTGTCAATATCACGAAGGAGGACACCATCATTGTCGAAGGTGCCGGCAAGAGCTCTGACATTCAGGGTCGCGTCAAGCAGATCCGTCGCCAGATCGAAGAAACCTCATCCGACTACGATCGTGAGAAGCTCCAGGAGCGTCTTGCCAAGATCGCCGGTGGTGTTGCCGTCATCAACGTCGGCGCGCAAACCGAGCCGGAAATGAAGGAGAAGAAGGACCGCGTCGACGATGCATTGCACGCAACTCGTGCTGCTGTCGAAGAAGGTATTCTTCCCGGTGGTGGCGTGGCGCTGCTACGTGCCGCCAAGTCCATCGAAAAGGCTGCTGAAGGTCTTGAGGGTGATGAAAGACTCGGCGCACAAATCGTACGCCGTGCCATTGAATCGCCTCTCCGCCAGCTTTGCGAAAACGCAGGTGTCGAAGGGTCGCTGGTCGTCGCCGAGGTCCTCAAGGCCAAGGGCGGCAAGGGTTACAACGTAGCCACAGGCGAATATGTCGACCTGATCGCCGAAGGTGTGGTCGACCCTGCTAAGGTAACCCGCACCGCGCTGCAAAACGCTGGTTCCGTTGCCGGCCTTCTCCTCACCACCGAAGCCATCATCACGGATGAACCGGAAGAGGACAAGGGCCACAGCCATGGCGCTGACATGGGCGGCATGGGTGGTATGGGCGGCATGGGCGGCATGATGTAGCCTCCCGGTTGACCAACCGTACACTTATTCTAAACAAAGCCCCCGGTTCGCCGGGGGCTTTTTTTACGTTTGAGGTAGGGAGGCATGCCCTCATGCCTCCGCGATGCTTGCGCGCGGGCTGGGAATACGAACCAATCTCGCGACAGTCTAACACGTATAAAGATCACACATGTGACCTTTGTCTTAGCGAGCTTGATCGAATGGATGAGTCGTGAGGCCCCTTGCCGATCGCGGATGTCTGGGGGCAGACCTCCCTACCTTAAACCACCCAGACTAAATCCCCGCTGTCGACGATGTTGAAAAGCTCAATGACTTCGTCGTTGAGCATTTCCACGCAACCACCGCTGAAGGGTTGGCCGATACGGTCTTCGTGGTTGGTGCCGTGAATATAGATATAGCGATCATAACTGTCGCGGCCCGGTCCGGCGTTGTGGCCCGGTTCCAGTCCGCGAAGTCGAAGAATACGGCTGGTGATGAGGTTGCGGTCTCCTTCTTGACCGGTGTAATTGCTGAAGTGTTTGCCTGTGGGCACGCGCCCTTTAAAAACCATACCCTCCGGTTGTCCGTTGCCGATTTTATCGGCGACTTTGTGTAAACCGGTGGGTGTGCCGTTGGAATCTTCAATGCAGGAAGGAGGCTTCCGCGAGGTGGACACGGTGTACATTTTAGCGATATCGTTACCTTGTATCAGGGCCATACGCTGGTCTTTGATCGAAACGATAAGGCGGCAATCCGTGGGGATTGTTGACAATACCGCGCAGCGCTCATTTAGTTTTTCGATTCCCTCTAGAAAATCATATGGCATATAAAATTGGTATCCTCGGAGCGACTGGCGCTGTCGGTCAAGAACTCATTCGGCTTCTGCATGAGCGTAATTTCCCCATCTCGGAGCTACGCCTGCTGGCCTCGGCCCGCTCGGCTGGCAAGACCCAGACCTATCAGGACAAGTCCTGGACCATCCAGGAAGCGACGCCGGACAGTTTTGACGGTCTGGACGCATGTATTTTCAGTGCCGGTGCTTCCCAGTCCAAGGCGTTTGCCGAAGAGGCGGCGAAGCGCGGTTGTATTGTAATTGATAACAGCTCTGCCTTTCGCATGGACGAGGGGGTGCCGCTGGTTGTGCCGGAGATCAATCCCGATGCCGCGTTTGAGCACAAGGGGATCATTGCGAATCCGAACTGCTCGACCATAATTACCCTGATGGGACTTTACCCGCTGCATCAGGCTTTCGGCCTGAAGTCGGTGATTGCTTCGACCTATCAAGCCGTGTCCGGAAGCGGTACAGGAGGTATCGTCGAACTGGAGCAGCAAACACGTGCCTGGGCCGAAGGTGGGGAGATGAAGAAAGAGGTCTATCCCCACCAGATCGCTTTTAATTTACTCCCACACGTCGATGTCTTTTTCGACGATGGTTACACCAAGGAGGAGATGAAGATGCTGAACGAGGGTCGCAAGATCATGAGCCTTCCGGAACTGAAGGTGACCTGCACTTGCGTGCGCGTACCGGTATTCCGTGCCCATTGTATTTCAGTCAGTGCCGAGTTCGAGCGTCCGGTTTCGATTGAAGCAGCCCGCGAGGCAGTGGCCGGGTTTGAAGGCTCCGAACTCGTGGATGACCCGGCCAACGCGAAGTATCCCATGCCACTGGACTATTCTGAAGTAGTTAATTGTGGGGTCGGGCGTATTCGTAAAGATCAGGTCTTCGAAAACGGTCTGGCCCTGTGGGTCACCGGTGACCAAGTCTGGAAAGGTGCCGCGCTCAATGCGATCCAAATTGCAGAGCTCTTGCATGACAAGGGCAAGCTGAAGGGGTAATCCGGCAAGTGTATCGGCTGGAGGAACGCTGATTGCAACACAGTCTTTCGTAAGCTTCGTCGATTGCGCTCGCTCCCATAAGCATGCAGTAATTTGCTTTACCAGACCATCTAGGGGGTAAAACATATTTGTCATGGACCTGAACGAGTTGAGGATGCTGCTGGACTTTGGTATGGTCGTGATCCTATGGCTGGTGCAACTGGTGATCTATCCGAGTTTTCTGACCTGTGACCTGACCAAATTGGTGGAATGGCATCGTGCCTACACCCGTCGGGTGGCATGGGTGATCATCCCCGTCATGTTCACACAGTTGCCCTTGGTCGGCTGGTTGACGCGCGAGGAACCCACCAGGTTGAATCTGGCGGCATTTGTTTGTATCCTGATTGCCTGGCTGCTGACCTTCACGGTGTCGGTGCCTTTGCACCGCAAAATTGACAGCGGAGATACCAGTAGCGAAACCATGCAACGGCTGATCAAGACAAACTGGCCCCGCACGGTCCTCTGGACCGCAGCCTTTGTACTCGGGATGGGATAAGGCCGGGATAAGCGCCACCAAATTCTCAGCTGCAGGAGTTGGTTGAAGCGTCTTATTTCTTATGCTGCATTTGCCCGACTGCCGCGATCAATATCTCGACAACTTGCTCATCACTGCAGTGGTCGGTATTGATGGTGAGGTCGTAAAGTAGGGGGTCGTCGATTTTACAATTGAAGTGCTGCTTCATGTATCGGCTGCGAGCGGCATCTTCTTTCTTAATATAATCCGCAGCCTCTTTGCGCGAGACGTGCTTTAGCGCAACGATTTGTTGGATCCGCTTTTCCAGGCTGCCAACGAGGCGTACCTGCAGAACATTGGAAAAGCCCTGTGTGATCTTATTGCCTCCGCGTCCCACAATGATACAATTCCCCATTCGGCTGAGACGGACAATAGTGCCCACCGTTTTATCAAAGAGAGTCCACATGGAGGGGTGCCGTCCAAGGATCTCATTGATAGAACTTTCGACTTCGCTGACGGCATCGTCCGGCATAAACTTTTCAAGATCCGAGGGGAGTTGATTGTCTTCCAGAACTTTTAGGACGAGATTATCGTCAAATAGTGTCCAGGGGACTTTTGCTTTCGGATTCAGTGAGCGTAATGTTTCCTGCAGCTTGAGTCCGATTGATCGTCCACGTGCTCCCGTTTGGCGTGATATTGTGACGGCCGGGGCGCGCACGCTTTTGGCCGTCGGTTTGTGGTGCATGTTCGCAGCAACGTAGCTGCGGCACTCTGTAAAACTGGGGTGGATAGCCATAACGAAGAAGCCTTTCTATGGGGTGGATGATGGGGGCTGTGAAACGTCCTTCCTAACTGAGGAACGGTTTGAGAATAACTCCCGGAGGCGCAGTTGGCAAGTTGGATATTTCCAGCAAAATGCTGTCTTTTCTGCTGTAACCTGAGCATATGCCGCAAGGCTTCTGTGCTTGGAGATCAAGGACGCAAGCGGATCACCTGGCGCCACAGGCTGGCTTCATTGGAATGCCCAAATTTTTCCAGGAGTTTACGAATGTCCTGATGTGTCGGTTCCGGAAGCGGATCATGCGGATCGCCCTTCAGGTCTGGCCTGGCCTGACACACGAGAGCCCAAGTGGCCCATGCGCGGGCCCGGCGGAGTTCCTTCCGTGGCCCCCGCAGGCGGGTGGCCTGATGCTGGAAGCTCACGCGCGGGTTGCCGGGGAAGTCATCACTCCGATGGTTTTCGAAGATCCACAGCAGCGCCGCGTAGGGTAGGGGCCACTCGCTTAGTATTGGATCCTCTTCGGAAATGTCAGCGTAGAGTGCCCGGGTGATGGCCAACACTGCGCGGCCGGCGTGGCCTTGCTGCCAAAGGAAGTGTCCGTATTTCAGTGCGTTATAGTAGAACGCCGGCGTATGCTTCGCTTGCCCGGTCAGGCAAGTATGGTTCATGGATGAACGCACTTGCGGCAGGTGTGGGCAGTGCAATGGCTCATGCGGGGACATGATGACAAACTGCCGGTGAAGCGCTCCCGCTCCAAGCACTTTTGAAGGTTGAAACATACGGCCTCTCGATCTCCATTGTTCCGATGAATGACTCGCCCGGTATTCTTTTTCTTTGCACGGCCAACTACTACCGCAGCCGATTTGCTGAATTGTATTTCAACCATCTGGCGGATTTGGAAGGTCTGGCCGTTCGTGCGGATTCGGCCGGTTTGGAAATGGCGAAGTGGCGCAGCTATAATCCCGGAGACCTATCCGTGCATACGGTGACGGCTCTGGCTGAGCTTGGTGTTGCCCTTGATGAGCCATACCGGGCACCGCGTCAGTTCGATCCTGATCGTTCCAGGGGTCAGCGATTGATTGCCCTCAGCCAGTCGGAACACCGGCCGATGGTACAGAGGCTTTTCCCGGATGTCCTCGACCAGGTCGAGTTCTGGGGGGTGGAGGATGTGGAGTTCGAGCACCCGGAAACCGCGGTAAAATTGATGAAAGAGTCTATCGAACGCTGTATCGAAGATTATAAATAGTCATGGCTGGAAAAATAATACGATTCACGCATTGCCTTTAAGGCGTGATCGGGCCTTTTGGCTCTCGTGCAATCCCAGGCAGATACAAAACCAGCTCAGGGCTCGCGGATCTGGCACCCGGATTTTCCGGTGCGTCCTGCGTGTTTTCCCTTTTTTTACGGATGGGTGCTGGCATTTTTCGCCACCCTTGGTGTCTGTGCGAGTATGCCCGGTCAGACGATTGGTGTCGGTGTCTTCAAAACCCGCTTGATGGAGGTGCTCGGGCTGACCTCCATGCAACTGAGTGTGAGTTATATGATCGGTACCTTCCTCAGCGCTCTCTTTCTCGGGGCCGGTGGCAAGTTTTTTGACCGTGTGGGCGGGCGTAAAGCTCTGGTTTACTCCGTGGCGGCGCTCGGCTTCGTGCTTCTGGGAATGAGTTTTGTGGATCGGATCAGTTTGCTGGCGGCTTACATCCCCGTGGTCAATTTCAGGATCTGGTTACCCGGTTTCATCTGCCTGGCGCTTGGCTTTGCCTTGTTGCGCTTTACCGGTCAGGGGATGGTGACGCTCGCTTCCCGAGCCATCCTGGGGAAGTGGTTTGACCGGAAGCGTGGCCTGATCATCGCAGTCAGCGGGGCGGTGGTTTCGCTGACCTTCTCCATGGCACCTCTCAGCTTTGAGTATTTGATCCGGGACGTAGGTTGGCAGGGTGCCTGGCAGGTTATGGCAGCTGTTCTGTTGCTGGTGATGACGGCATTGTTTTGGGTTTTTATTCGGGATAATCCGGAGGAGTGTGGTCTGGAAATGGACGGTGGTGCCAGCAGCAAACCGCGAAAAATGAATCCGGATGCCATGGTGCACCGGGACTTTACCCGCCCGGAAGCGGCAAGAACCTTTGCCTTCTGGGCCTTTACGCTGATGTTTGCGCTTTCCGGTCTCGTTATCACGGCCTTCACCTTTCACATTCTCGCCATCGGCGAAGAGATTGGTGTGAGTGATGATTTCATTCTCAAGCTGTTCGTTCCGGGCGCAGCGGTATCGATTGTTTCAGGGATCGCGATTTCCTGGGTGACTGACCTCTCCTTCATACGAATCAAATACTTGCTTTGTATCATGGGTATCTCCGGAGCCTTGGCTTACGGTTGTGTCGGATTTGGCACTTACCCGGAAATTTCCTGGTTGCACGTGCTTGGTTTCGGCGTTTCAGGCGGCTGTTTTTCGGGCTTATCCATTATCATTTGGCCGCGATTTTTCGGCCGCCAACACCTCGGGGCCATTTCCGGATTATTCATGACGACGATTGTCATCGCCAGTGCCGTAGGGCCATTCCTGTTCAGTATGGCGGATTCATTCCTGGGGAATTACCGCATCGCATTCATCGTGTCCGCTTTTTTTGCTGCCGCTTTGGCAGTGGCTGCGCTGTGGGCGGATAATCCACAGAGGAAATTGGTTCAAGGCTAGGGTGACTAAGGAGTTTGTTGAGGACTGCGGTTCGGAAACAGTATACCAGAAATTGGTCATAACTCTGAATGGGAATGGCAGGCGTATTTATCCCCATAAGCTTTACGCGAAGCTGGTAACGTTAGCGCGCTAATTCTCCAAACCCGGGTGCGGGAGGGGACTTGAGAACTTCGATCGTGTTGAGTTCCTCCACTGCAGCGCTATCGAGCAGCCAGAGAAAGGCCATAATCTGGTGTTCTGTAGGTGGGACTTGGTGTCGGCCCTCAAAGGCAATAATGCGGACTTCGATATTGTTTTTAGTACTATGTCGAGATCCCGCTTGCGCAGATAGTGATTGGCAGCGCGGTCATTGTTTCCATAAACCACGATGACTTTCATCGGGCGGAATCTTAATATTGTGCGCTCGACCCCCTGGTCCCATTATGAGTGTTTTATTGCATCATCATGCTGTCGAAAGTTCTCCTGAGCTTCAGGCCGTGTGCTTTCGAACATTATATATGAAACGTCATAGATTTACCTTCGTCCTTGTTTTTGCTATCTTGATAACGTTTTTCTCCGGTTGTGGTAAGAAAGATGACCGCGAAGGAGATGTTCCGCCTCAGCCTGTACCTTCTCAGTCTGAAGCAGCTGTTGAGTCAGAATCCGCCGCGGCTGAAGAACCAGAACCTGCACCGGTTCCAGAGCCTTACCTGGAGTTTGAATATGCGCTTCACGATGTCAGATTAGCTGCTCTTGAGCGTGAGAAGATCTCTTCGGAACGAATGGAAGTGATCGGCGATTTACGTTTGGAGCAGAATGCTGTTGCGGATACGCTGCAGGCCTACGAGAGAGGACCTGCTGATGAGAAACTTCTGAATATAGCTTTGAGGAGTTTACAGTCTTACAAGGAATCTGCTGCAGCCCACGAAGCGGCTGGTGATCTTGAAGCTGCCAGGCGTGCCCATTGGAAAGTTAAGAATCAGGAAATGAGGCTGAAAATGTACCGTATGAAGGATCCGGCAGAGCGGTCGGGTTTCAAGGAAGAGCTGGAATTGCGTGATAAGGATCTGAACAAGCAGATCAAGAAGCTGTCGGGCCCATTCAACCGGCAATTCCGGGCGGTTATTCAAGAATATGAACAGCTGTCCAATTTTCCCAGCTATCTTAAGGATTTTATCCATAACCCCGCCAAGATGGAGATGCCAGTAAGACTCAATCGAATTAACTATAGTGGCGTTAACCCGTTTGCCAGCGTGACATGGGAGGGGCCGGATGGAATTCGTGCTTTTTATGCCACATTCGAATTTCTACCCAAGGAAGCGGATCCAAAGGTTGAGGGGCTTTTTCTGGGGAAGTATCCTTACACGAAATGGACTGACTATGGAATGAGTGTCTATGTCGGAGAGATGGCAATTCACTACAGCACGAAACTGGAGCGCTACAAAAGCAAGGAAGGTTTGGGAGAGGCGCTTCCTTTATTATTCGATCTCGAGGGGCTTGCTAATCTGAAGCCCAAGGCCCGTCCGGAGTCGCCCGCCGAATGAGGACGTATATCGCTCTCTTTTATCGGGTCCCGGAATCTTTACATTTGGCCTTTGATCCGAATGTTGCTAACTTTAGGCCTCCGTGCCGCTAATGCGATTCGCCATCGTAGGGCAGTCTGCTCTCCAGCGTAGGTAGTCTAAACGAAGCCCCTTCAGACGGCTGCCCGCTAGAGCAAACGATAAAGCTGACATGATTGATCGTACGGCTAAAGCGGTGCGACTTCGCTGGACGATCTTAAGTTCGTGCCATCCGCTGTTGCCCCTTTTTGTGCATCCGGAGGTTCCGCTGGTTGGCGCATCAAAAAAGGCCGCTTCAATTGAAGCGGCCTTTGTGTAAAAAGATATTAACGGTTACATCCGTTACTCTTCAGTCGATTCCTCTGCGGTTTCGCCTTCATCCTCGGCCTCATTTTCCTCCGAGGAGTCTTCTTCTGAAGCGATGACTTTGGAGATGCCGATGAGCTCGTCCTTATCGCCCAGATTGACGAGTTTGACCCCGGCGGCCGCGCGTCCGGTGATGCGGACATCCTTGATCGGTGAGCGGACGGCCTGGCCCTTGAGCGTGAACATCATGATCTCGTCCTCGTCGGTGACGGAGAGGGCACCGGCCACCTTGTCGGACTTGATGGCGATGATGCCCGAGCCGCCGCGTGACTGGGTGCGGTATTCGCTGAACTCGGAACGTTTGCCGAGGCCGTTGGCGCCGGCGATGAGGAGTTTGGCCTCGGGATCGACGATTTCCATGGCGACCACCTTGTCGTCTTCGCTCTTCAGCTTGATGCCGCGGACGCCGCGGGTGGCGCGTCCCTGATCACGGAGATCAGTTTCGGCGAACCGGATGGACTGCGCGTTCGAGGTGACGAGGCAGATTTCATCTTCACCGCCGGTTAGGCGGGCTCCGACAAGATTGTCGCCCTCGTCGATCTTGATCCCGATGATCCCGCCCTTACGGTAGTTCTTGAAGTCGGCCAGTTTGGTCTTTTTGACCACGCCTTTTTCGGTGGCGAGGACAATGGACTCATCACCTTCCTCGAAGTCTTTCACGCAAATGGTGGTGGCCACGCGCTCTCCCTCCTGTAATTCAAGCACGTTGGCGATCGCCCGGCCTTTGGCGGTTCGGGAGCCTTCCGGTATGTGGTAGACTTTCTCCACGTAAACCCGGCCACTGTTCATGAAGCACATGATGTAGTCGTGGGTGGAAGCCGTGAAGAGGCGTTCGACAAAGTCATCTTCATACTGCCCGGAGCCGATGACGCCCTTGCCGCCGCGTTTCTGCGAGCGGTATTCGTCCAGGGAGGTGCGCTTGATGAAGCCCTTGTGGGTAAAGGTAATCATGCAGCCTTCGTTCGGCACGAGGTCCTCCATGGATAGATCGCCGTCGACGGCCAGCACCTGTGAGCGGCGCGGGTTGCCGTATTTCTCCTTCATGTCGCCGAGCTCGTCCTTAATCACACCGAGCAGCTTTTGCTCGTTTTCGAGGATGGAGCGCAACTCTTCGATCAGGGCCATAAGAGCGAGGTACTCTTCCTCGATCTTGCCGCGCTCCATGCCGGTGAGCTGGTAGAGGCGCAGTTCGAGAATCGCATTGGTCTGGATCTCACTGAGCGGGTACTTCGCCATGAGGGCCTGTTTGGCCTCATCGCGGTTCTTCGAAGCGCGGATGATCTTGACGAAGTCGTCCAGGTTATCGAGGGCCAGTTTATAGCCTTCCAGAATGTGGGCACGGGCCTCGGCCTTGCGAAGGCGGAAAGCGGTGCGGCGGAAGATGACCTCGCGGCGGTGGTCGATGTAGCAGTTGAGCATCTCCTTGATGTTCATCTGCTTGGGCCGCTTGTTATCCAGGGCCAGAAGGATGACGCCGAAAGAGCTTTCCAGTGGAGTCATCTTGTAAAGCTGATTGATAATCACCCGTGGGATGGCACCGCGCTTGAGATCGATGACGATTCGCGTCTCTTCGGTGGACTCGTCGCGCAGGTCGGCAATGCCGTCTATCGCTTTATCTTTGATCAACTCGGCGATGCGGATAACCAGTGAGGAGCGGTTTACATTGTATGGAATCGCCGAAATAATGATCTGCTCCTTGCCTCCGGATTCGACCGCCTCGGCAATACCACGTGTGCGAACAATGCCACGTCCGGTCTTGAGGTAGCTCTCGATTCCGGACTTACCGTGGATGAAACCGCCACCCGGGAAGTCGGGCCCCGGGATGAGTTGGATCAATTCGTCGAGCTCGATTTTCGGGTCGTCGATGATCGCGCAGGTCGCCTCGATGATTTCGTTGAGATTGTGCGGCGGGATATTCGTCGTCATGCCGACGGCGATACCGGTGGAGCCGTTCATCAGGAGATTGGGCAGGGCGGACGGGAGGACTGACGGCTCGGTTGAGCTCTCCTTGTAGTTGGGCACGAAATCGACCGTATCTTCATCGATATCGCGCAGAATATCTTCCGCGATATTCTCGAGTTTACATTCCGTATAACGGTAGGCGGCCGGGGAGTCGCCGTCGATCGAGCCGAAGTTGCCCTGCGGAATGATCAGGGGGTGGCGCATCACCCAATTTTGGGCGAGACGGACGAGGGTGTCGTAAACCGAGCTGTCGCCGTGCGGGTGATAATTTTTCAGCACTTCCCCAACCACACCGGCACATTTGTCGAACGGGCGATTATGAAGGAGGCCCTCGCGGAGCATCGCGTAAAGAATACGCCGCTGGACCGGCTTGAGGCCGTCACGCACGTCGGGTAGGGCGCGGCTGACGATGACGGACATCGAATAATCGATGTAGGCCGTTTGCATGATGTCGGTAATCGACGTCGGCTCGGCGCGTTGAATGCTAGGATCGATGGGAGGTTTTTCGGACATTTCTTACGAGGTGGGAAAGTGGGAAGGTTTGAAGGTGGGAAGGACTTTGGGTGGGAAGGTTTGAAAGACGGAAGGTTGTTTCTTTTACCTTCACACTTTCGCACCTTTGCACATTAAAACCCTCAGCGTGTTCAATCTAGACGTCCAGGTTGGACACGTTGAGCGCATTATCTTCGATGAAGGCTCGACGGCTGGGGACATCTTCGCCCATCAGCATGGTGAAGATGCCGTCGGCCAGCGCGGCGTCGGCGATATCGACTTTCAGGAGGCGCCGCGTATTCGGATCCATGGTGGTTTCGTAGAGTTGTTTCGGGTTCATCTCACCGAGACCTTTATAGCGCTGGATCTGCAGGCCGCGTCGACCGAGGCTGCGGATATTTTCAACCAGTTCGATGATGGAGTGCAGTTCGATGATGTTCTCTTTCTTCTCATCACCTTTGTTTTCGATCAGGTGGTAGCGCGGCTCGTCGGAGGCCGAAAACTGCTTCACGTCCATGCCTGCCTGGGCGATTTCACGCAGGAGCTTGGTCATTTCCGTGGACTCGAAAATTTCGTGCAGTGAAATGCGTTGCTGCACTTTGATGCCATCATCGCTCACCACTTCCTGCAGGATCGTATCCGTGAAGTCCGTATCCGTGAGGTCGAATTCATTGTGGAATTCGGCGCGCTCGTCATCGTCCTTGAGGAAGCGGAACTTTTCTTCGTTACCCGTGCGGATGCGCACGATGTAGCGGGGGAGGGCCTGCGTTTCCGGATCGTGTTGATCGAGATACTCGGCGAAGTTGCAACCATAACGGGTCACACCGCGCCCGATCATCTCAAGCCGGGAAAGGATTTCGACGACGTGGTCGATATTCTCACCGGTAAGATCGGCATTGTCGCGAAGGCGAACGAGGTTCACATCCTCGGTGCCGAGCTCGAGCAGGATACGGTTAAGCTGGGCATCGTTGTCGATGTATTGCTCGCGGCGCTTGCGTTTGATTTTGTAGAGCGGTGGCTGTGCGATATAAACGTAGCCGGCTTCGATCAGTCCCTTCATCTGTCGGAAGAGGAAGGTCAGAAGAAGCGTGCGAATGTGAGCGCCGTCGACGTCGGCATCCGTCATAATGATGATTTTGTGGTAGCGGGCCTTCTCGATGTTAAAGGCACCGTCACCTTCGTGATCGCCAATGCCGGTACCGACGGCTGTGATGAGCGCGCGGATTTCATTATTGCCCAGTACCTTGTCCAAGCGGGCTTTCTCCACGTTCAGCAGCTTGCCGCGGAGTGGCAGGATAGCCTGGGTGGCACGATCACGGCCCTGCTTGGCGGAGCCGCCGGCAGAGTCACCCTCGACGATGTAAAGCTCGGATACTTCGGGATCGCGGGAAGAGCAGTCGGCCAGCTTGCCCGGAAGGCCACCTCCGGAAAGGGCTCCCTTACGAACAGTTTCGCGGGCCTTGCGTGCCGCCTCGCGGGCGCGGGCGGCGTGCAGGCATTTATCGATGAGCTTTTTGGCCACCTGAGGGTTCGTCTCAAAGTAGTACTTCAGTTCCTCGCCGGTGATTTTTTGGACGATGCCATCGACTTCACCGTTGGAAAGCTTGGTCTTGGTCTGGCCTTCGAAGCGGGGCTCGGGCACCTTGACCGAGATCACGGCGGTCAAGCCCTCGCGGGTATCGTCGCCGGAAAGGTTCGGGTCCTTGTCCTTGATCAGGTTGTTCTGCTTCGCATAGTTGTTGATGACACGCGTCAGTGCCGTGCGGAAGCCGGATAAGTGGGTGCCACCCTCGATATTGTGAATCGAGTTGGCGTAAGCGTAGATTTGATCGTTGTAGCTATCGTTGTATTGCAGCGCGATATCGACGACAATGTTGGCGTCCAGATCCGGATTCGGGGTCGGCGCCTCACCGTGAAAACTGATCGGATCCGCATGGATGACCGATTTATTCTCATTCAAATAGGCGACATACTCCGCGATGCCGTCTTCGAAGAAATAATCGTCCTGACGGTTGTTGCGCTCGTCAACGAAGCGGATCTTAATGCCCGGGTTGAGGAATGCCAGTTCCCTCAGACGCTTGGCCAGAAGCTCGGCTTTGAACTCGCGGGTAGTCAGAAAGATCTCCGGATCCGGAAAGAATGCGATGCGGGTGCCGGTGCGCTTGGTGTCGCCGATTACCTTCATCTTTGAAGTGGTGATGCCCCGGGAAAATTCCATTTTGTGGACCTTGCCCTCACGTCGAACCTCGACTTCAAACCATTCCGAAACCGCATTAACGCACTTGGCGCCGACCCCGTGCAGGCCGCCCGAGACCTGATAGGCGCCCTTGCCGAATTTACCGCCGGCGTGAAGATTCGTCATGACCAGTTCAAGCGCCGGAATCTTGTATTTCGGGTGGATGTCGACCGGGATGCCGCGACCATCGTCTTCCACCGAGCAGGAGCCGTCGTTGTGAATGCTCACCGTGATTTGCGAGCAGTGCCCGGCCAGTGCCTCGTCGATCGAGTTGTCGACAATCTCGAAGACACAGTGGTGCAGGCCGCGCTCGTTGGTGTCACCGATATACATATCGGGGCGCTTGCGGACGCCTTCAAGGCCTTCCAGCTTCTGGATCTTGGATGAATCGTAAACGTCGGCACCCGCGCTTTCGGGCGCGGATTTTTCGGATAGATTCTCGGGCTTTTCTTGATCTGACATAAGCACAAAAAATTATTGGTTCTTCGCGCTTCTGACCACTAAAAAGTTACCCGAAGGGGCTTTTTTTTGAAGGGACCTATCTATTTGTTGGACAATAGTTTAAGTCTACAGGCCAGTCTGCTGGAGCCGGTTTTGCAAAATCAAGTTTACTTCTTAGGTAAAGAGCCTAACTTAAAGAGCGTGAAACTGTCTCATAAGCTTGAATATGCCTGTCGTGTGCTGGCCCAGTTGGCTCTTTCCAAAGGGCAGTCGAAACTGGCGCATATCGACGCGTTATCCGAGGCAGAGAACATTCCGGCGAACTACCTCGTTCAGATTCTGAACGAGCTGAGAAATGCGGGTTTAATTACCAGTAAGCGTGGGAAGCAGGGCGGATATGCCCTGGCCCGGGAACCGGAAAAAATTGGATTGGCCGATATTGTCACAGCCATCGATCCGGAGCATATGGAGTGTCATTTCGAGGCCGGCGGTCATTCCGGCGAGAGAGTGGCGGAGATTTGGGGCGAGATCAGTTCTTGTCTGGAGGAAAAAATCGGCAGTTACACGCTGGACGATATGGTGGTCTCCGACCCGGGTGAGATGTATTATATATAGACCTGCATCTTTTCTGCGTGCAGTTCTACGAGCAGAACAAGGGTGAAAGCGACTTCCGCTTGATTCAGGACCGTCGGTTATCCGTAATCCTGTTTTATTCGCTACCGCCCGATCGTGCGGTACGATAGGCAATGAGGCGGAGATAGGTGCCGCCTTCTGCTAAATGTTGATCGATGGCATTTTGCCAGTCACCAAAGAGAGATGGGATTGACATTGATGCCCTGGTGCCTGTGTCGGAGCCACCCGAATTCGTCGGGTGAAAGCCAGCATCTTTTATATATTGATGCGCTTGAGGGCTGAAAAGGAAGCTCAGATAATCGGCTGTATTTTGCGCAGTGCCGCGACGCCCCGTTTGGGAAGTGTTGTTGCCAGTCTTTCGCTACGATTCCGTTTTCTGTGAGGCTATCCAATTCCCACGCAGAAGATGCGCAAATTGCATCGGCAACAAGGACCGTTGTCAGGGTTTGGGTTTGGCGAATTGAACCTGCGTGAAGTGAATAGGCGGAAACGCCGGAATGTTCCTGCCAGGCAGCATCAATTAGAAGAAAGAGAGGAGCAGATGCATCAAAGGAAACGTTGAGTAACTCTTTTTTGGGAACGTGCTGGCATCAGCCAGTAGATGAGTCCAATCGCAAGAAGTAGGGCCGCGAGAAATATCTCGACGCTCCGAGTTCGGTAGATCGCTAATTCCGGTAGGTTGGCTGTTCTGCGTAGTATTGCGTCGAACCAGCTCATATTAGGTCCCTATCTTGGTGGTGAGGCGACGAAACTATAAACTTGGTCGTTGTTCGAGTGCAGCAAGCAAGCTCTCATTTGGGGCGAGAGGATTGTAACCATCCGTTCGGCGAGAAAACATCTCACATCGATACCGCGCGTGTTTCCCATGAAATCGTGAGTGCGCAGAACATACAGAACTTGTTTGAAAATCTTCAACTGCAGCTTCTCGCCATGTGCCCACTCAAAAAAGTTGAAGTGCGGCGTGCCGACCTCTTTGGCTACACCAAATTTGATTAATGAGCGCAAAGCTTGTCCCTCGTTTCTATATTGAAGCTACCTTAGAACAGTGCCTAGAATAAGTCTCGATTAGAGCCCAGGCAGTGTATTCTTTACGACCTCAGCAAAGTGGTAAGTCTTTTTTCGAAGTTAGGTTAGATGAGGCTAGCTGATTGACTGAAGCCTGTACCTTTCTCGGCCGGATGGATGAGTAAAAGCTAAATTAAAAACTCCAAAACACCGGAACCACAAACACCGTGACGGTAAAGCAGATAATATTCAGGGGGAGACCGACCCGGGTGAAGTCGAGGAATTTGTAACCACCGACCCCGTAAACGTAAGTATTGGTTTGATAGCCGATGGGAGTGGCAAAGCTGGCGGAGGCTGCGATGCAGGAAGCTACGACAAAGGGGCGGGGATCGACCCCCAGAGTCGCCGCGATGCCCAGTGCGATCGGGACCATCAAGGCGACAGCGGCGTTGTTGGATAAAAATTCAGTGAATACAGAGGTAATGAAATAGACGACGCCCAGCATAATGACTGCCTGCAAATGCTCCGGTGCGAAGCTTTCGATCAGTCCGACCATGGTGCCGGCGATCAACTGGCTCGCGCCGGTGCTGTCCATGGCCTGCCCCAGTGCAAGCATACCGAAAATGATGACCAGAATCGACCACTCGACGGATTCGTAGGCGTCCTTGGGTCGGATACAGCCTGTGAGCATGATGAACGCGACACCCAGAGCGACAGCGGCTACGATGGGCACCAGATTCATGGTGGCCAGGGTGACAATACCGACAGCGGTGCCGATTGCCAGGGGCATGCGGGAGCGCACGCTGCGTGCCGGTACGCGAGGGCGATCGAGAATGATGATGTCGTCGCTGTTGGCCAGCATGTCGATCGCGCTGGTCGAGCCCATCATCAGGAGCGTGTCCCCTTCCTGGAGGTGGAGGCTGGAGAGGCGTTCACGTTGGTTGGTGCCTTTTCGGTGCACGGCGACCACCACCATACGGAAGCGTTGCCGGAAATTGATTTCGCCGAGGGTTTTGCCGACGATGCTGGCATGGGGGGCGACGACGCCCTCGACAATGGCGCCTTCGTCGGTGGCAATGGTCTGCAGGCCTTCGGAGAGTTCCTTGGGCAGGCGAATGCCTTTATTGGAGTGTGCTTCCGCAATGCCGGAGGGGCGACAGGAGAGGACGAGGCGGTCGCCGTATTGCAGCTTTTGTTCGGCCGGGTTGCCCGGCACCGCAATGCCGTGGCGGACGATTTCAAGGAGGCGCACACCGCGAACCCGCATCAGCCGGGTTTCGGCCGCGACCTGGCCGTGCAGTTCGGAGTCAGGCTCAACGAAGGCTTCTGTGATAAATTCCTTGCGTTCCTCGTCGCTCAGGATCGACGTCAGCGTCTCCCGGTGGGGGAGGAGTTTGTTGCCAAAAAGCACCAGATAGATCGATCCGCAGGCGAGAATAGGCAGTCCGACCGCAGAGAGCTCAAACATGCCGATGGGGTCGTGCCCGGCATCCCGCAGTATCCCGCTGGCAAGAAGATTGGTGCTGGTGCCGAGAAGCGTGCAGGTGCCGCCGAAAATCGAGGCATAGGATAAAGGGATGAGTAGTTTGGATGAAGCCACCCCCATTTCCCGGGAAAGCGAGAGCATCACCGGCATGAGCACGATGACAACGGGGGTATTGTTCACGAAGGCGGAAACCCCGGCCACGCCAATGACCATGATAAAGATGAAGCCGCGGTAGGGGATGCGGACGAGCTTTCTTAAATAAGCGGTGATCAAATCGATCGCGCCGGTTCGCTCCAGCGCGGCACTGACGATAAACATACCGGCAATTGTGATCGGTGCAGAGTTTCCGAAGACGGCAAGCGTGGCCTCAAGGCTGGGCAACTCCGCACTTTTTGTGAGCATACCGACAAAAATAAGGACGCCGAAAACGGTCAACGAGGTCAGATCAGCCGGAATTTTTTCCAGAATGAAGCTGACGATCGCAAAAAGCAGCAGGGCGAATACAAAAATAATTTCCCAGGTCATTTCAGGGGGCGGGCTCGTTGGTACGGAATCCACCTGTGAGAACCGGCTTGGTCATACTCACAGAGAAGCAGAAAAATGGTAATGTGAAAGGGTTGTTCGATAAGTCGGAGTTGCGTTCTTGCAACGGGATACAGATAAAGTCACTTTTATAGATTCATTTACTACAGATTCTCACTGTTTACCCCATGGACAAGTCTCAATTTTTTAATCGTTTGATCGAGACACTGCGAGAGGAGTGTATGCATGCGGTACAAGCCTCCAAAGATGCGGCGGATTATGCAACCAACGAGGAGTCCCGGGCAGAGTCACAATGGGACACGCAGGGTCTTGAGGCTTCCTATCTAGCGGCAGGTCAGGCCAGTCAAGCGCGCCAATGGGCGGAGAGCGTGCAGGAGCTGCAATCAGAGCGTGAAGATCTGCTCAAACCGAGTCAAAGGGTCGGCTTGGGCGCGTTGTTCAGCTGTGATTTTGGTGCCGGTCCGGAATGGTTCTTCTTTGCCGGTGTGGCCGGCGGCCATGTCGTGCCAACCGAGCAGGGCGAGGTCACTGTCATTACCTCTCATTCGCCACTGGCTGGACGATTGCTGGAAAGAAAGCCCGGCGATTCATTTACGCTGGCCAACGGGAATACCGGAAAAGTTCTGACGGTCGAATAGGTCAGATTGTAGGTCAGATTTCGATTTGTTCGACGATCTCCAGGTCGTAGCCATCGAGGCCAATGACTTTTCTCTGCGTGCTGGAGAGCAAGCGGATCTTTTTCAGGCCGAGTTCGACCAAAATCTGGGCGCCGATACCATAATCGCGGAAATCCATTTTTCGTGGGCCGACATCCTTTAGGGCCGCTTCATCTTTCCCGTCTATGACACGTATTCCGCCCTGGGGTTGTTCAATGTAAAGGAGGAGACCGTGCTTCTTCTGGGCAATCATCTCCATTGCCTTGTTCAGGGAGTTGTAACCGCCCAGGGCTTTCGAACGAAAGATATCTCCCAAAAGGTTCTCACTCTGCACACGGACGAGAGTCGGTCTTTCATCCAGTTGTCCCATGCTGAGTGCGATATGCTGGCGATCGTTCAATACGCTCCGGAAAATATGCAGATCAAAGGTGCCAAACTCCGATTCGAACGGACGCGTCAGGAGATGTTCGACGAGCTTGTCGCGGGTGTGGCGATACTCGATCAAATCGGCAATGCAGATGAGTTTCAGGTCATGTTTTTTCTTGAACTCAATCAGGTCGGGCAGGCGTGCGAGGCTCCCGTCTTCATTCAGAATTTCGCAAATCACCCCGCTTGGATTTAATCCGGCTAGCTGGGCCAGGTCGACTGCCGCTTCGGTGTGTCCCGCCCGCTGTAGGACGCCGCCGGGTTTCGCCCGGAGGGGAAAGACATGGCCCGGTTGCACGAGCATATCCGGTTCGGAATCTGGATTGCCCAGGATGCGGATGGTTTCGGCACGGTCGTAGGCGCTGATGCCGGTCGTGATCCCCTCGGCGGCGTCCACGGAAATCGCAAAGTCGGTCTGGTGGGACTCGTTGTTTTCCGCAGCCATCGGATTGATGCCCAGTTTTTTAAGTTGATGGGCCAGCATGGGGACACAAATCAGTCCTCTGGCATGAAGGATCATCTGGTTGATGGCCTGTGGTGTCGCCATCGAGGCCGCCATCACCAGATCACCTTCATTTTCGCGGGCCTCGTCGTCGGTGACAATTACCATTTTGCCCTCGGCGATATCCTGAATCGCGGATTCGACGCTATCGAAGGCATTTGAACTGTGTTTCTCTGCAGTCATTTCTGTGCTATCACGATTCCATAGTTTTTCGATGGCGCAATCGTCTTTTCACGATTCCGGCGCTTGCCATTCACAGGTTAGTGGGTGAAGTTTAACGCATATGTCCGACTACGACCCCAATAAGAAAGTTTACAACGTTCAAGGTGAACGCAGAAGCATTATAGATTTACTGCATAGTTTCGCAGACCCGGAATTGGAAGTTGACGGGATTCCCCGCATATCCGACTTGCATATGAAGGTCGGTGAGCCGGTGCGTTACCGCTACGATGGTGACCTGGAAACACTGGAAGATGGTGAAGTCTTGACGGAGGATTTGATTCGCGAACTGATTTTCCCACTGATCTCGGAAACCCAGCGGCAAAATCTTCTTAACGACCAGGCCTGTGATATTGATTCCGGGTATGAATGGACCGATGAAAATATCAATTTCCGGCTCAATATTTTTCGTGATCGCGACGGTATGGCCTGCGTCATGCGTATGTTGCCAAAGCATATTCCCGAGGTGGATGAAATCGGGTTCATGAATGACAAGGCATGGCAGGATTTGGTTAAGCTCAAACAAGGTCTGGTTTTAGTCACCGGTGTTACCGGCAGCGGTAAGTCCACTACGATTGCCAGTATTCTTGATTACATCAACAAAAGCCGGAAAAACCGTATCATCACACTGGAGGATCCGGTTGAGTACGTTTTTAGAAGTGAACAGGCTTTGATCTCCCAGCGTGAATTGGGTCGTCATGTGAAAACCTTTCCTTCGGGGCTTCGGAGCGCACTTCGTGAAAATCCGGATATTATCTACATCGGTGAAATCCGTGATACTGAGACCGCCCAGCTTGCGCTTACTGCGGCAGAGACGGGGCACCTTGTTCTGACAACGCTGCATACCAAGGATGTTAAAGGCACTTTCAGTCGTATTGTGGATATGTTTCCGGATTCAAGGTCATCCGAGATTGCGGCTCAGCTATCTTTCTCACTAGCCTTTGCCATCAGCCAAAAACTCCTTGCCCGCAAGACAGGACATGGCCGCGTTCCGGCTTTTGAAGTGCTCCGCAACAATGCTGGCACGGCCAATCTGATTCGCAGCGCGAAGCTGCACCAGATCTATGGTAAGATGGAAACAGGCTTGAATGAGGGGATGAACACGCTGGAGCAGCATTTGATCCATCTTGTCGATGAGGGCACCATCACGAAGGAGGAGGCGATTGCCCATGCCAACGACGCGGCAATCGTGAATCGTTTGGATTAGATTTGCCAAAGGCGTCGTGCCTGAAAATCCTACCACCATGTCAAAGGCGAAAAAGCAGGCAACTTGGGGCGGGCGGTTCTCGGAAGGTGCGGCCGATTTAATGGTGCGCATCGGCGAGTCGGTATCTTTTGATCATCGACTGGCGCCGTTTGATGTGCAGGGCAGCAAGGCTCAGGCGGGGATGTTGGCCCATGTCGGCTTAATCACCCGTGATGAATGCCAGGCCATTCAGTCCGGTCTTGATGAGATTCTTTCCAGGATAGAAGCCGGAGTATTTGAGTGGGATCCCGCGCTGGAGGATGTCCACATGAACATCGAGCAGGCGCTCACCGCCGAAGTGCCGGCCGCGGCAAAACTTCACACCGCGCGAAGCCGGAACGATCAGGTGGCCACGGACATGCGGCTCTGGTTCAAATCCGCCAGCTCGGAAATCGAAAATTCTTTGGCTGCGGTGATCGCGGCACTGGTCGATCTGGCGGATAAAACCAGCGAGGTGATCATTCCGGGCTATACACACTTGCAGCGCGCTCAGCCGGTTTCCATGGCACACCACCTTCTCGCTTACGTGGAGATGTTTGATCGCGATCGAACGGCAATAGCTGGCGTTAAAAAGCAGGCTAATGTTTGTCCGCTCGGTTCCGGCGCGATTGCCGGCACGACATTGCCGATTGACCGGGAATTTGTCGCGCGGGAGCTCGGCTTCGTTGATGCGGGAGGCGAGCCGCAGATCACACAGAACAGCATGGATGCAGTGAGTGATCGGGATACTTTTATCGCGTTTGCTTCGGCCTGCGCCACGATTGGCGTTCATCTTTCGCGGCTCTCCGAAGATTTCATCCTCTGGAGCAGTGCCGAGTTCGGCTTTGTCAGATTACCGGATGCCTTTACCACCGGCTCCAGCCTGATGCCACAGAAGAAAAATCCGGATGCCTTTGAACTGATCCGCGGGAAATCCGCGCGCTTAAACGGGAATCTGCAGATGCTTCTGACCATGGTTAAGGGCTTGCCTCTCACCTATAACCGGGATTTGCAGGAGGACAAACCGCCGGTCTTTGATTGTTTCGATCAAGTCACGCTGATGCTCGATACGGTGGCGGCTTGTCTGCCCGGAGTGAAGGCGCAGCCGGAAAGTTGCGCTGCCGCGGTGGCGGACCCCTTGCTGCTGGCCACCGATGTCGTTGATTATCTGGTCAACAAGGGCGTGCCTTTCCGCAAGGCGCATCATGTGGTCGGTGCACTGGTTTCACTCAGTGAAAAACTGGATGTTCCGTTAAACGAGCTTCCCTTTGAGGAAGCGCGTCAGGTGCACGAGGCTCTGGAAGAAGATTGGACGAACGTCTTTAACCTTCAGCAGGCACTCGCCGCCCGGGAGAAGCCCGGCATGCCCGGCCCGGAGCAGGTTGCTGCACGGATTGCGTATTGGCGAAAGCAAGCTTCCAAATAAGCGGCGTAGCTCAGGTTGCCTTGACGCAATAAACTCTGGGCCGACAACTTTATTTTACGTACGCTTTCCAACAAAGGCCTTGCTGCTGTAGTCGGGAAAAGGTTAGGGTGTGCGGTTCATTGTATCTCATGCCCACTCGTGCCTACAGTCGTATTTTCAACCCCGCTGCACTGGAAGTATGGTTTGCCAATGTAGGTGACGACTGGGAGCAAAGCTTTGACGAAGACGCACTACGGCGCGGTCGCCAGCTTTATCGGGAAGGCTTGATCTCAGGAGTCGAGTTGTCGAATGAGGAGGCGATCGTGAACTGTACCTTTGCCCGGAAAGACACCTGCTACTCTGTGATCGAATGGACCAAGGAAGGGCCTCACGTTCGAAGTTCGACCGAAGATGAATTGCTGGGCCGCTCCGTCGCTGTCGCCGGGCTTTACGAGATTGAGGAACTCATTGCGGACGAAATTGCCCCGCTTCCCTACGAATCGAAACCTAAGGATAAGGACGAGCCCGACCGGGAGCAGCGAAGCGAACCTGTTCGGGAAGAAAAGAAAGAGGAACGCCCCGGCCGCCGGCTGACGCCCCGTCTGGCGGGTTTACGCTCCGGGCTCCGCTTGACCGCGTATTGGACGAATCCCGACTTCAGTAAAGAGGTGGCGTTTCGTAATGACGAGCAACCTCTGGTCAGTGATGAGCGGGAATTGCTCGTCCGCTTGACCGGAATGGCGAGAGATGCGGGCTTTGTTTATCGCGGCCAGAGTAATGATTTTATCTTCAACGATATCGAGCAGATCGCGCCATTTCTCAAACATGCGCTCCCGCGGTGGGAATCCGTCTTCGGCTATGTGGACCTGGACATGGAGACGCAGCTCATGGCCGAGGGAGCACGTGAGGTGAAGATTGTCGGACGGGTTAAGGCCAAAGGGCGTGACCGGATGCAAATCGATTGGCGTCTGAAGCTCGGACGGCAGTGGCTTGATCCGGAAGACGCCCGTGCGCTCACACGCAGTGGTCGTGGCACGCATGTGGTGAGGGGACTCGGCCTAGTGCGTATCGCGGAAGAACAGTCGCAAGCGCTGGCTGCCTGGCGGGTCTCGGGAGCTGCCGCGGCCGATCAAGCACAGGAGTGGCCGCGCTACATGGTTTTTTCACTCTTCAGTGAGCGCGGGGCCGAACTGGATTTGGAGGATGAGCTGCAGTCCTGGCGGGCCGCACTGGTCGAGGAGCCCGCCAGTGAAGAGCAAAAGCTGCCGGACTTTCTTCGGCACTATCAGGAAACCGGGGTTCGCTGGATGGCGAACTTACGCCATCAGGGGTGTCACGGGCTGTTGGCCGACGAGATGGGGCTCGGTAAAACCCTGCAGGTCCTTAGCTTAATTGAGTATTATCCTTTTAAGGAGGCCGACAGTATCATCGTCTGTCCGGCCAGCGTCGTGCCGGTGTGGGAAAGCGAAGCCAAGCGCTGGTATCCCAGAATGAGAACTGCTGTCCTCAGAAGCGGGGAGGATTTTTCCCATCAGAGCGAGGAAGGCCCGTTACTATGGATCGCCAGCTACACCCAGCTAAGACGACACAAACATCTGCTGGATCAAGCCCGTTTCGGCTACGCTGTTCTGGATGAAGCCCAGCAGATCAAAAATCCGGAGGCCAAAGTGACGCAGGCATGTTGCGCGATAAACGCAGAATGTCGCTTGGCCCTGACTGGTACCCCGATCGAGAACCGGTTGCTCGACCTGTGGACGCTCTTCCGTTTTCTCATGCCCGGGCTGCTCGGAAGCCGCCGCTATTTCGAGGATTTTGTGAATTCGCCGAATGTTGAACTTCGGCAGACCTTCGAGAAAAGGCTCCGTCGGCAGATCGCACCTTTCATTTTACGGCGTCAGAAAGACAAGGTCGGTACCGAATTGCCGCCCAAGATGGAAATGGACCTGATTTGTCCGATCACCGATCTTCAGCGTCAGACTTATGAGAGCTTGCTTGCACGCGGGCGTGATGAGTTGGGTGACGATTTGCAAGTGGCCATGCAGACCAACACCATGCATTTCTTTTCACTGCTCACTCGCCTTCGTCAGGTGTGTTGTGATCCGGGTCTTATTCCAGAAGTGGAGGCTGAGGTTGGCCAGAGCGGGAAGGTGCAGATGTTGCTTACCCGGTTGAGCGAGGCCCTGGAGGGCGATGGACAACGTAAAATCGTGGTGTTCAGTCAGTTCGTGCAACTGCTGCGGCGGATCAAGCCGCTTATCCGCGAGGCATTCCCAAAAATTAAATTATACGAACTGACCGGGGAAACCAAAGACCGGGCCAAACCGGTCGAAGGTTTTCAGAGCGATCCGGGTCCGGCTGTCATGCTGGTGAGCTTGCGGGCGGGCGGCACAGGGATCACGCTCCACGCCGCCGACTATGTTTTTCTCCTGGACCCATGGTGGAACCCGGCGGTGGAGAACCAGGCGATCGACCGTGTGCACCGGATCGGGCAGGATCGCCGTGTCTTCGTCTATCGAATGATTACCGAAGGCACGATTGAACAACGGATCCAGCAACTGAAACAGGAGAAGCGTGAGATTTTCGAAAATACGCTGGGGCACCTCGGTAGCGCCAAGGATCTGAGCGAGCACTTCGGCGACCTGGAAGAGTTGGCCCGCTTACTGCCAGCGGAGTAACCTCTTCGAATTGATTCTGGTATAATTTGTAGCTATGGCAGTCCTCTGCCATTCTCTGAGGCAAAAGGGAGCCAGTGGACTGGCTCGGCTCCATCACCAGATTGGTATAGGTGTCTTTCCTGTGATTGCTCAATCCAGCTTGGCAAGATGGCGAAGTGCCGCCACATAGCCGTCGAAACCGAGCCCGGAGATGACCCCGAGGCAGACTTCCGCAGTCATCGAGTGCTGCCGGATTTCCTCCCGCTTATAAATGTTGCTGATGTGCACTTCGATAACCGGCAGGTCGCAACCCGCGAGTGCATCACGCAGCGCCAGACTGGTATGAGTTAGTGCGCCCGGATTGATTATCAAACCGAAGACCTCGCCGTCGGCATACTCATTGTTGATTTCATCGATGATGAAACCTTCGTGATTACTCTGGTAAAACTGAACTTCGACATCCAGCTTGTCCGCTTCCTCCACAAGAAGGTTTTCGAGGTCGGTCAATGTCTGGTCGCCATAAATGCCGGGCTCGCGTTGCCCGAGGCGATCCAGGTTGGGACCGTTGATGATGACGATGCGTTTCATTTACGGGATGCGGGATTACACTTTTCTAAAAGTCACAATAATAGCATCGGAAATTATGAATCGGAAATCAACAACGGAACGTTGTTAGAATGGTGGTTCTTCGTCGAGAATCTCGTCGGCCGGGTCAAAGGGGGGAGGCTCATCACTTCCGCTTGAATCGGCCGCGCCGTAATCGATTTTCCATGCGTTCAGGTTGACGAAGTAACGGCCCTGATATTCGCGTCCCCGAAGGTCGAAAGATACTTTAACCTTATCGCCTTCTTTCAGTTTGTTGACCATTTCGACCTTATCTTTGACGCACTGGAGACAAATGTCCTGTGGGAACTTATCCGCATCGGTTGTGACGACGAATTCCCTGACATTGAAGCCACTGCTGAAAGTTTTCTCTTCAAAGATCTTTTTTACCGTTCCGCTGAGTTCATACATGGCGCGAGTCAAGTTAGGGCAGGAGCTGGAAGCAAAACAAATTTAGCCCGAACTAGGCCTTCTTTGGAAAACCATCGCGAAAGACAACGTCTTCATACGGCAGTTGCCCGCCCCGGGCGTTGGCATCTTTCAGTGGCTTGCCGATCGTGAGCATCATCCCGATGAGGTGGTTCTCCGGGAGATCAATAATCTCAGCCACCTTGGCCGGGTCGAAACCGATCATGGGGCAGGAATCATAGCCCATGGCCTTGGCCGCGAGCATGAGTGTCTGCGAGGCGATACCTACGGAGCGCATGGCTTCATCCCGCTGCAACTGGGGATTGTCTTCGTAGAAAGGAGCAATCATCGGCACCAGCACTTCGCGGACAGCTGTCGGCGCATTGACCCAATAGCGCTCGGCATCAACGTGGGCGTTGAGGTCGGCGCAAATAAGAATTGTCAGCGATGCCTCGCTGACCTGGGCCTGATTCCAGGAGGCCGCGCGCAGGGCGTCTTTTTTCGCCTGATCCGTGACGACAACGAAGCGCCAGTTCTGCATGTTGAAGGAGGTGGGGGAGAGCAGGGTCAGCTCCAGCAAACCATTGATCTCCGTTTCCGTCATTTCGTGTTCGGGATCGAAGTGTTTGACCGAGCGGCGCTCGCGAATCGCTGATAGAGTGTCCATATTTATATCAGAGGTCGCTTATTCCACGAGGTCAAGCTACTGTGCTTTTCCATGTAAAGTGAATTGAGCTGAGACGGGCAGCAGGCTTGCCCATTCGAAGGCGATGTTAAGGCTGGAGGTCTCTTTACCCCCAGAGAATCGATTTGTTAGTTTTTATCCTTTGAGACGTTACTACTAGAGTGAGCAACAAATTAACCATACTTTGGCTGCGCCAGGACCTGCGATTGAATGACAACTCTGCTTTGCAGGCGGCGATCGAGGCAGGTGGCCCGATTCTTCCGGTCTATATCGACGACCGCGAGGCAATGGGAGACTGGGCGCCAACCGGGGCTTCCCTCTGGTTTCTACATCGTGCCTTGGAGTCTCTGGAAGCATCATTCAAAAAATCGGGGGGGCAGCTATTCTATCTCAAAGGCGACAGTCTTGCTGAGCTCAAAGCCCTGATCGATTCGAGTGGTGCCGGGCGGGTCTATTGGAACCGCCGCTACGAGGGGCCTCACCGCGAACGGGACGCCGCGATTAAAAAAGCGCTGCGGGATGCCGGTATCGAGGTGAAGAGTTGCAACACAAGCCTGCTCAACGAGCCGCACACAGTCAGTACCGGCAGCGGCCAGCCCTACAAGGTTTATACTCCGTACTGGAGGAATGTGAAAGAGCGTAAGCTGGAGCCGCCTGTTGAAGTCGACTTAAAAACCGCCGATTTTTACACAAACAAGTCCATGGGCTGCCAGCTCGAGGATTTGAAGCTGCTTCCAGATCACCCCTGGCACAGGAAACTGGAAGCCTATTGGGATGTTTCCGAGGAATCCGCGATGAAGTATCTGGACAAGTTCCTCGCCGAACCGGTGGCGGCTTACGACACGGACCGGGATCTGCCGCGCGTCGCCGGCACGTCCAGGTTGTCGCCGTATCTGCACTGGGGCTTGATCGGTCCCCGTCAAGTCATGGAGCGGCTACACGCGACACACGATTTGCGTGAGCAGGGCCCCCAGACCTACGCCAAAGAGATCTACTGGCGGGAGTTCGCCTACAATGTGCTCTATCACTTCCCCCACACGCCGGACGCGCCGCTACAGGAAAAATATGCCGATTTTCCCTGGGAGTATGACAAATCCGTACTCAAACAATGGCAGCAGGGCAGGACAGGTTACCCCATCGTCGATGCGGGGATGCGTGAGCTCTACGAAACCGGGTGGATGCACAACCGCGTGCGCATGATCGTTTCCTCGCTCCTGGTGAAACATCTTTTACAAGACTGGCGGGATGGCGCCCGCTGGTTTTGGGATACTCTTGTCGATGCCGACCTCGCGAGCAACACGCTGGGCTGGCAATGGAGCGGGGGCTGCGGCGCCGATGCGGCTCCTTATTTCCGAATTTTCAATCCGATGACGCAGGGGAAGAAGTTTGATCCGGATGGGGACTATGTGAAGCACTGGGTGCCGGAGCTGAAACACATTCCGACGAAATTCATACACGAGCCCTGGGAAGCACCTCCATCGGTCCTGGAGCAAGCGGGTTGCCAGCTCGGTGAAGACTACCCCGAGCCGATTATCGACCACAAGAAGGGGCGTGAGCGCGCGCTCGCCGCTTTCGACAAAGTAAAGGCTTCCTGAATGTCAGTTCGTCATCTCATCGTCGTCTTCGGCGACCAACTCAACCTGGATGCATCGGCCTTCGATGACTTTGACCAGGAGCGTGATCTCGTCTGGATGGCCGAGGCCGACAAAGAGTCCACGCACGTTTGGACGCATAAACAACGCATCGTCATTTTCCTCGCTGCCATGCGCCACTTCCGTGACGCCTTGAAAGAGCGTGGTGACCGGGTTCATTACACTCAGCTTGACGACAGCAAGCAGACCAACCGGCTCTCGGAGCGGCTGGACATCGACCTGCGTGCTCTGCGGCCGGATCGGGTGATTGCCTGTCAGCCGGGTGAGTGGCGTGTGCAAGAGGGTCTGAAAAAAGTCTGCGAGGAAAACGGTGTGCCTCTCGAGATCAGGGAGGACCGCCATTTCTATACCACTCCGGGGGATTTTGAAAAGCATGCCGAAGGCCGTAAGAGCCTCCGAATGGAATTCTTCTATCGGGAGCAGAGAAAGCGTTTCGATGTTCTCATGGATGAGAACGGTAAGCCGGAGGGGGATGCCTGGAATTTTGACAAGGATAACCGAGGTAATTTTGGTAAGTCCGGCCCCGAGAGTCCCGGGAAAGGTCCGTCACATCGGGCTGACGCGGTGACACAGGAGGTAA
Source organism: Coraliomargarita sinensis (assembly GCF_003185655.1). Taxonomy (NCBI): domain Bacteria; kingdom Pseudomonadati; phylum Verrucomicrobiota; class Opitutia; order Puniceicoccales; family Coraliomargaritaceae; genus Coraliomargarita; species Coraliomargarita sinensis. The sequence continues at coordinate 415,350 of NZ_QHJQ01000002.1, forward strand.
TAGACCTCGTTAACAAAAGATTCGCGGACCACCCGGGTTCTCTGGACCGTTTTACCTGGGCAGTCACGAGAGAGGAGGCCAAACGTGACCTGAATAAGTTTATTAAAGAACGCCTGCCGACTTTCGGACTCTATCAGGATGCCATGTGGCAGGATGAGCCCTGGCTCTACCACTCCCTGATCAGTTCCTCGTTGAATCTGAAACTCCTGAATCCCCGGGAGGTGGTCGATGCAGCTGCGGAGGCCTATTACTCCGGGCATGCTCCCATCGCGGCGGTCGAGGGCTTTATCCGCCAGATTCTCGGCTGGCGTGAATACGTGCGTGGGATCTACTGGATGCACATGCCCGAATACATCGAGCGTAACACCATGGGCGCTGAAGAATGCCTTCCGGATTTTTACTGGACCGGCGAGACCAAGCTGGAATGTCTGCGCCAGTCGATCGGGCAAACGCTCGAGTACGGTTACGCGCATCACATTCAGAGGCTCATGGTCACCGGGCTTTATGCCTTGCTCCTGGGCATCCATCCGAAACGGGTGCACGAGTGGTATCTGGCGGTTTATGTGGATGCGGTCGAATGGGTGGAACTACCCAACACGCTTGGTATGTCACAGTATGGCGATGGCGGGCTGATGGCTTCAAAACCTTACGTCGCCACGGGCAAGTACATCCACAAGATGAGCAACTATTGTCAGGCCTGCCCCATGAATCCCGCCAAGCGAACCGGGGAAGATGCCTGCCCCTTCACGACGCTCTACTGGGACTACCTCTTGCGGCACGAAAAAACTTTGCGTAAGAATCAGCGTATGTCGCTGCAGGTCAGAAACATTGATCGTATCAAGACGGCTGAGCGCAAGGCCATTCAAGCCCGTGCCGAAGAACTCCGTAAGGATCCGGCCTGTATGAAGGAGAATAAATAATGTCAGAACAAAAAACCATATTAGTCACCGGAGCCACCGGGCTCATCGGTCGCCCCCTTTGTCAACTGCTTGAGGATCGGGGGCACTGCGTTCGAACACTCTCACGCGGCCAGCGCGGAGACTTTCAATGGGACCCGGGAAAAGGCGAATTGCCCGAAGCAGCGGTCAGAGGTATCGATGCCGTCATCCACTTGGCGGGAGAATCGGTCGCCCAAAGGTGGACCAGCGAAGCGAAGCAGCGCATCTTGTCGAGTCGTGTTCAAAGCACGGAGCTACTCGCCCGACGTATTCTGGAAAGTGAATCCAGGCCCGTCTTTATCACGGCTTCGGGGATCAACTATTACGGCTATAATCGCAATGAGCCAGTCGATGAAAATTCCCGCCAAGGGAACGGCTTTCTTGCTCAGGTTTGTGAGCAGTGGGAGGGGGCTGTGAAGCCACTCGAAGAAGCCGGATCTCGCTGCGTTTACGTGCGCACGGGGGTCGTATTAAGCAGCGCGGGTGGGGCGCTGGCGAAGATGCTCCCGCCTTTCAAGGCAGGGGCCGGAGGGAGGATCGGAGACGGGAAGCAAGCCATGAGCTGGATCTCGTTGCACGATCTGGTTCGCCTCTATGTGACTTGCCTGGAGGACGCCAAGATCTGCGGACCCATCAATGCGGTGGCCCCTGAGCCGGTGAGTAACCGCAAGTTTGCCGAAACACTCGGTAAGGTGCTGGGACGCCCCACGTTTATTCCCACACCTGCCTTTGCTATCCGCACGCTGTTCGGTGAAATGGGTAAGGAAACCGTCCTCTCCAATTTAGCCGTGCAGCCGAAAAAGCTTAATGAGATCAAATTCGACTGGTCCTATCCGGACCTTGAGGCGGCACTTTCCCATACTTTAAAAGAATGAGCCATACGGATGTCATCATTATCGGGGCGGGCATTTCCGGCTTGCTCTGCGCTACTGAACTGCAGCGCGCTGGCATGAAGGTTCGGCTGGTGGACAAAGGGCGCGGCTTCGGTGGTCGTATGGCGACACGCCGAATGGCCGGGGGGCGGCTGGATCACGGAGCCCAGTTCTTTACGGTACGTGACCGGCGCTTCCAAAACTACGTCGACGAATGGCTGGAGGCCGGTGTCATCCGTGAATGGTTCCGCCACAGTCCAAAGGATTCCAATCCGAACGGGTATCCACGCTATTGTGGCATCAACGGCATGACGGATGCGCCCAAATTTCTTGCCAAGTCCTTAAAGGTCGAGCGTTCGGAACGGATCATCGAACTTTCGAGGGAGCTCGACACCTGGATTGTTCGCAGCGAGAGCGGGTCACAATATACGGCTGGCTATCTCGTGATCACCGCACCTGCACCGCAGGCGCTCAGTCTGCTCGACACGACTGGCCTCAAATACGCGGGTGATGATGAGGCGGGCTTAAAAGCGATTCGTTACGCAAAAGGTCTTGCCACTCTGGCTATCCTCGACGGCCCGAGCGCCTTGCCCGAAAATGGAATCATCCAGCTGTTTAAAAGTCCGCTTGCCTTGATCGCGGATAACCGGGTCAAAGAAATATCACCCGACGTGCATGCGATCACGATACATGCCGATGCCGAATTTGCGGAGCAGCACTGGGACTCGCCCAATGAGGTGCGCGGCCCGCTCATGCTGGACGCCGCGGAGCCATTGCTTGGCAGTCAGGTGGTGGAGTACAATTGCCATCGTTGGGGCTTCACCACGCCGCTCAATCCCTGGCATGAAAAGCACTTCACCAACGCATCACTACGCCTGACTTTGGCAGGAGACTCTTTTGGCGGTGCCAGAGTGGAGGGCGCCGCACTTTCCGGCATCGAAGCCGCCGGAGCGGTGCTTCAAAACTGCGGGATAAACTTGCGCGGGTCGTAGAGAGAACGCCAGTTTTGCTGTTCCGGAGTTCCGGTCAGTTCAAACTCCAGCAGGTTGGGGATCGGTTTGGTAATGAGGTCGCCAAATCGTCGAATGCGGGAATCCGGGTTTCCCGCATTTCCGAAAAGATAAACACTGACGCGCATTGCCAGAGAGAAGTCGTCGAGTTGCATCATGCCGGGCGCTTCGATTCGAGTGCGTGGCCCGTTGATTTCCAACTGCTGAAAACGGACCGTACCCTGATTCAAAGCAAAAGAGGCCTCCATCTCGTTCAATGCAAAAGAAGTGAATCCGAGACGGGTATTCTGCAGCAGCCTGGAAAGTGGCCCGAAGAGCTGGATTGCATAGAGCGTATCATTTTCGATTTGCATGCTGCCGAAGCCTTGCATCTTTAGAGGATCTTCAACCGGTCCCTGGGCGTGCAGCGAGAAATCCAGTTGGCCATCTTCCGTGTTATCATCCTGAGTTTGTTTTTTCTCTTTCTGCCTCAACGTTGTTAGCTGACTGATGGCCTGATGTTGCTTGGCTCCTTTCAGTGCGAGTTGAAAGCGTGTCTGCGCTGGGCCTTCTCCCGAGGTCATTATGTCGGCATCTGCCCGTGCTTCACCACCCGCGTAGCCGAGGCGGATATCCCTCAGGTAAGTCATCTTTTCACGCCCGATGAGATCAAAGTTCAGGTAGTCGAGGGGAATACCCTTATAGGCAACTGGAAACGGGCAAGACGCAGTGATGTCAATATAGCTGCGGCCGGCGAATTCCGGGTATGCCTTGTTGAAAATTGCGCCCTTTAGAATCGTGCGGGGCAGTGCATCGGTTTCAAAGTCAGATAATATCGATGCAATATTCTCATTAAAAAGTTTTTTCGCTTCCGAGAGCGGCAGTTTGGTGTCGAGGTCAAGCCGGACGGACATGGGGCCGCGGACTTCATCCAGGCGGGAGGCAAATTGAATGTTGCCGCGGGCAAAGCCTTCTCCGCTGCGGGCATTAAGTCGGTATACTTCAGCGTAAGGGCCGCGTCCGCGCACAAAAAGCTCACCCTTGTCAACACGGACACCCTTATAGCCGATATTACGAGCGGCGGCATGACCGAAGTAAAAGTCTGCAGCTTCGCCACCTGTATTTCCGTAGATTACAAAATCGCCCAGCCCGCTCTCCACTTGTTCAAAATCAAATTCCTCAAAGATGGAGCCCCACCAGCGAGGCAGGATGGGGTTGTAGTCGTAAGGCTTGGCGAAGCCTTTGAGCGTGAGCGCATAATCATTGCTTGAACTGTCCAGTTGGAAGCCCAGGTCCAGCCACTGCCAATCCCGACGCAGATAGAGCTTGTCGAGAGTGTATTTCCCGTCCCGGAAACGGGAACGGAAGCGGACATGATCGAAGCTCAAGTCTTCAATCTTCAGAGCATCCATCCGCGCCCGCAGTTCGGCGTTTCTCAGGACGAAGCCCTGATCAAATTTAAGATTAAGGTTATAGTAGGGGGCCTGGTTGATCGCAATCGCCGGTAAGTGCTCGGTGTACTTTTCAGGAATAGCGGAAAGGATATCAAGGCTGCCTGCTGCCTGGATATTGGCGGTGCGCGTCTGTGGGTTCGCGGAACCGGAGAATTTGACGGCACCGCGAAGACCGCTGGTTAATCCGCTGAAAGCAATTTCGGGAAAGGTTTGCGGGCTCAGCTTGATGCGGGGCGATTCGAGTGAAATGTCTTCGAAATCAAGTCTTTCCGCCACGACTTCCATGTCCGGCCATTCGCCTTTCAACAGCGCTTCCCATTCCTCCCGTTTTACTTTGGCGCTAAGATAGGAAGCTTTGACTTTATAATCCGGTGCTTCGATGGAATCGGCTTCCAGAAGGATCGAAGATTTGGTGGCCAGAGTCTGATCCGTCAGGGAAAGCGTGGCATCCAATGCCAGGTTTTTCGCTTCCAGTCTTTTACCTTGATAAGCCCGGCTACTCACTCTGCTGAATACGTTCAATGACTGGTCGCCGCTTGAGTTGACCTGAAAGAATATCGTAGGCTGTGTCAGGCCTTCAAAACGTGTCTTCTCCCGTAATACCCGGGCGGCTAGCTTATAAAACTGGTCCGCTTTTTGACGGACCTTGAACGGTTTGGTCGAGCGGTCGGGGAGCGACCAGTGTATGCTGCCCCGGAGTCGGATATCTTCGTGCCGTGCGGCAAAAGAATCGACCGTAATTGCTCCGTCGACTGGAATCAGGCGTAGTGCAATCTGCTCTAAAATGGTGCTGTTCTTGCCGCTGGGAGAATAAACGGCCGGGAGTAAAAGTTGCCCGTCGGAAAGCACAAACTCTTTGAGTTGGAAGTAATGGTCTTCCCCAAAGGCGACGCCGAACTCAGCATGTGCGTAGTCTGCTTCGAAAACCGCTTGCTGAATCCCGTCGAGGTTAAGCCGGACGTTTTCCAACTGAATACTGCCATCATGAGTCAGCGCATAGCTGTCCGCTCTGATCGAAACCCCGTCAGGTAGCTGTTGTGTGATCCTTTGGCTGAACCACTCTGTCGGTAGTGGCAGGTGACCATAGGCCCAAAGGCAACCCAGCACAAACGCCTGTGCAATGAAGCAGAGAAGTAAAATCCCATCCAGGAAAAGCTCTAAGATGGTTGCTGCTCGGGATTTTCCCCTGCTGGACATGGTTTAATTGGTGGGTGCCTGGGGTGCCTCCGGTTCAGGTACAGGTGCCGGCGTTGTCGCTTCCGGCACAACTTCACCGCGTGATTCCGGTGGCTGGGGCATGTTCTCCGTCAGCACATAGAGTGCTTCGATCAATTCCAGCTTAAGTTCGAAAATCGCGTTGTTTGCTTTGGATCCGCCGACTTGCATGGTTCCGGACAGTCGCTCCGTGAAGACATACTCCACTTCACGCGTTTGCTGCGTTTCGCCGCCGGGCAGAATGACTTCTGCCGTCAGGCGATAGGCCCAGGGGAGAGATTTCTCCGCATCGAGTTGGTACGCGTCTGCGTATCCATCCGCCAAATAGGACTTTACATCAAAAGCCCGAATACTGCCGAGCAGGGTGCTGAGGGCATCGGCTTCTTCAATATTCAGCGTATCGATAAAACCGGCCCAATCTTCCTGTCCGTCAATTTCGTAGTTAAGTACAGGTTCATTTGTATCGAGGTTCGTCAGGCGGACGCTTTTGATGATGGCCGCTTGAGGTAAGGTTTCGATGTTGCGGTTTCTGTAGTGTAGTGCGTTCAGAGGCACCAATTGCAGGGTAGGGCGGCGCTCAACCTCGTAAATGGATTCCTTGGCTGCGGTTCGCGCATAGAGCTTTTCATTCTCGTCTTCGGGATGGGCCAATTCAAGGATGACCGGTTGCGCGGTGTCGAATTGCAAGGTGACCGTGCGACGGGGGGCATTGAAGCCCAGACGTTCCAGGTCGACCGTGTTCGGCACGTCGATGGCAAATGCCTTGGCGCGAAGTTGCTGCAAATCCTCGATCAGCTCATCCATGACTTCCGGATCCGCCCGCCTGGGCTGTATCTGCCCGCCCCCGGCACTTTCAAGTACCTGCCAGTCGCCCGTTTCGATTTTTTGGAGACGGATTTCACGCCCGTTTTCATTGATATAGATACCATTCAGATCGGCCTGGTCGAAGCTCATGAAGTTCCGCTCGCGAAGGGACTCCTGTGCTTGTAGCAGGTTTTCAAACGGACGTGCATCCACTGTGAATGCGATCGGGTTGTCTTCGAGCCGGGCGAAGAACTGGGGTGTGCCGTCGCTGGGTGTGGAAGGATCAAGGTTGCCAATCAGAAGTGTCTGGCGGCGTTTGTTGCCGTGCAGGGTAACGCGCATGAATGGGTTTTCCAGCCCGTGCAGAATCGGGTCGCTCGCTTCCGGCTCGATAAAACGACCGACTTTTAATGATGCCAGGGTGTTGATCGTATTCGACACCAGCGCCGGGTCCGCCTCGGCAGACAGAGGTGCTTCAAAACGCCACTCTCCTGTGGTGTTGGCCAACCGCACCTTCAGGTCTCCATTGTTGCTCTCGGCGGAAGATTTGATCTGCAGGCTAAGCTCGGTGACTTCGAATACGGGGATGTCAAATATTTCCCGATTACGCAGATCGGAGAGGTCCACCAGGAGGCCGTCGATGACCTCCCGGTTGACGACAAAAATACGTTCACGGTCCGGGCCCAGCAGGTAGACGTTATTACCGATTTCCGTGAGTGTGCCGATGCTCAGTTGGAGTGATTCTTCGCCCTCCGAGATGGTCAGGTTGATCAGCGGGTCCTCCAGGCCATAGTCGGCAAGACTCTGTCCGGTGTTGGAGATTTCATCGATTGAAAAGGTCGCTTCCTCCTCGATGAATTGAAGCTGATTCAGGATCCGGTTAATGGCGAAATAGTTGGCTTTCCATTGCATGGGCTCACTGATCTGCCAGTTTGATCCGGTTCGTTTCAGCACCCGTTTCTGGTCGAGACCACTGCCGCTCAGTTCGATTTTATCCGCTTCGATAATTTCGCGGCCGATTTGCGCGGATAAGTTCCCCTCCGAACTGTCAAGCGGGTCGGATTTGTGACTCAGGTAGCCGATCAGGCCGAAGGTGAGGACGTTCAGGCCCAGAAGAAATATGGTGAATTTAAAACGCATCGTTATCGTAACTATTGGCGACGGCGAATGATGAAAATGAATGCTCCCATTAACGCGACGCCCGCGGGCATGAAGGAGAAATAAAGAAGAATCTTTCTAAGGTCTTTTTCACTCATCACGATCTGGTAGCTTTCCAGGGGGCGGGTGGCAATGTTGAGCAGATTGTTTTTGGAGAGCGACCAGTTTAGTGTATTGAAGAACAATGTACGATTTCCAAATGCCCTCAGCAGATTATTGGAGATGAAATCGGAATTTCCGAAAACCGCCAGGCGGCCCCCGGGGATATTGATTCCAAGTTCCGAGCCAGCGCTACGGGTCGAGATGGTTGCGATGCTGATGGGCCCGCGCAGGTCCCGGCCTTCGTCGAAGACGATGGGATCCTGCGTCCTGTAGTCCCGTTCGGCCCAGCTTTGATCAGATGTGCCGACAATCTGGCTGACCTTGATTCGCTCGTTGTCGATCGATGCCGGATCAGTGCGCACCGGTCGCGGTTGCCCAAAGAGGGCCGTGATCTGGTATTCGACCAGTAGATCTGTGATGGGGTGCTCGGCAAAGCGGCGAATGATTAAGTCGCCAGTCTGCGAGCGGAAATCAGTGCCGGTGTCCACCACCGTCATATCATCGGCCAGTACGCCCCAGTCGTAAAAGAGGTCTTCAAGGCCGTGGCGACGGCCGGGATCAAGCAGAACAATCATTCGGCCATTGCGCTCCGTCATGTAGCGCCGGAGTTTTTCCACTTCTTCGGGCAGAAAACTGGCCTGGGGGGAGGGCACGACCACGAGGTCGGCGTCCTGCGGAACGGTCGACTCGACCGCCAGATCCAGGGTGGCCAGTAGATAGTTCCGTTCCCTTAAAAAGCTTTCCAATTGGGAGAGGCCGCGCAGTGGATCGACGTCATCCAGGCGCATCTCCCCGTGCCCCACAACAAAGTAAACTTTATCGGCATCGTCCGAAGCCACATCGATGATCGCAGAGGTGACAGCCTTTTCGCCCCTGAAACCGGCGATTTGTTTGTTCTCAACTTCGTAGAGGTCCGCCTGCCTGATCTCACGGGTTCGATCACCCTGAGCGACCAGTATGATATTTTCCTGGGTGAGTTTGTAAACATTAGCCAGCTCCTGGGCGCGTTTTCGCTGTCGGTAGATGTCGACAAATTCCACTTCGATCAGCGGCTCTCCGTTCTGGGCGCCCAGCGCCTCATATTCCCGAAGCAGTTTTTGCAAATGCTGGTGGACCTGTTCGGATTCGGGCACTTCCGGATTGTTCGGAATTGTCACGATGATCTCGACCGGCTCCTTCAGCTCCCGGATATATGCCTTTGTTTCCGGTGCGAGCGTGTAGCTGCCGGATTGTGTGAGGTCGATCCGGCGGAAATATTTAGAAGCCAGAAAGTTCAGGGCGATGATCAGAGTCAGGCCCAGAACGATCTGAATCGCCCGGTTGGTGGCACGGAAACGGCGTGCGAAACGAAATTCGTTGAAACGGCTCTTCTGCATCATGCTTTTGCTTCGATAACCAGAGTGGAGAGGCCGAGAAGCATCAGGCCTGTACTGGTGTAATAAAAGAAGGGACGTGTGTCGATAATACCGCGGGAAAAGTCATCGAGATGCTCAAAAATCTGCAAATAGTTGACGGTGGCATCAAGCCAGCCCACCAGGTTCGTACCACTGGCGGAGAGATTGCCGAGTTGCTGTCCGCCGACGATCACGACGAAGAGTGTCGTGAAGCTTAACATTCCGGCGACGAGTTGGCTCCGCGTTACGCTGCTGGCCAGGATGCCGATGGAAATGAACAGCACCCCGCTGACAGCGAGAAAAACAAAACTACCCGTGAGCGATGCGGCATCGAGGAGTGCCCCCGCTTCGGCGGCGTGGGGGAAGAGTTTTCGTGTTATGATGGGGAAGCCGAGTGTGAGCGCCCAAAGCAGGATGTAGAAGATGTAGGCCCCGGCAAATTTGCTTAAAACCACCGCCACGCGTGAGGTCGGTGTTGTCATTAAGGTATCGAGCGTACCGACGCTGCGCTCGCCTGCGATGCTGCGCATGGTCAGTAGGGGCACGACAAAGAAGACCGGTATCCAAAAGATGCTGAAAAACTGCACGCTGGGCAGTACTTCGGAGGGGGCGTTGACCGAGCTGCGAAGGATCGCCCAGTAAAGAAAGCCCATCAGGCAAAGAAAGAGTACTCCCGCGACGTAGGTCGAAGGGCTGATCAAAAGCATGCGTAGTTCATGCTTCAGAAGTGTTAGAAAATGTCGCATGTTATGTGTTCGCTTCAGCCGGCTTTTCAGGTTCAGGCTGGGGGTCGGTATGCTTTTTTTCAATCGTCTCTTCCCACGAGCGTTTGGTCGCTGCCAGGAATATTTCTTCCAGGGTGGGTTCGCAGGGTGCGAGACTTAGAAGGGTGAATTCACTTCGTTTGCTCAGTACTTTGATGAGCTCGGACCCGTCGGTGTTTTGACTTTCGATGCGGAGCACCAGTTTGCTGCGCTTTTCATCGACTTCGGTTTCCTCGATAATGGCGGCATCGATACCGGACTCGCTGAGCGCCAGGCCGGCAATTTCGGTGGCACCTTCCAATTCGATGAGGAACCGGTTCCCGGGGATAAATTCATCCCGTAATTCCTGACTGGTGCCGGCAGCGACAACGCGCCCTCGGTTGATGACGATGACCCGGTCGCAGCAGCGCTCGATTTCGGGCAGAATGTGACTGGAAATAACCACCGTCAGCTTACCTCTCAGGTTATCGATGAGTTTTCGGATACCTTGAATCTGGTGAGGGTCCAGGCCGATGGTCGGCTCGTCCATGATAATGATTTCAGGTTTGCCCAGGAGCGCGTCGGCGATGCCCACCCGCTGGCGAAAGCCCTTGGACAGGGTACCGATGATTTTACGGCGTGCGGTCCGTGCCAGATCACAAATTTCCATCGCCTCCTGTACGGTCTCGCGGAGTTTACGCCCCGGCACCTCCTTGAGGCGGGCCCGAAAGCGCAGATATTCAACCACCCGCATGTCGTCGGGCAGGGGATTGTTTTCCGGCATGTAGCCGATTTTCCGTTTTACTTCATGCGGGTTCTGGGCCACGCAAATTCCGCCCACCCAGGCCGAGCCTGAACTGGCGGATAAAATACCGGAAAGAATACGCATGGTCGTGCTCTTGCCTGCGCCATTGGGGCCGAGAAAGCCGACGACTTCACCTTTGTTGACCGTGAAATTTACATTCTGAATGGCACTGACCGGCCCAAACTGGCGGCTTAAGTTGCGAACGTGAATGCTCGGTGTTTCTTCCATTTCGTAGGATGTAGTCTTCAGTGCGAAAAAGTTGTTTCCTGTTGCGCGATATATTGTCAGTCGCTCAAAAGATCCAGATTGTGTTCCTCACCGACAGCATCAAGCCCCGAATGCGCCCTTGGCCTTCGCATTGCGATGTTTCGGATCCGATTCTCGCCGCGTAGTCCAGCATTTCTGGAACTGCCCTAAAGTCTTGCCTGAAGGATTGTCCGCCGGTAGCTAACAATCATGTCGGGGTGTGACGCAGCAGGTTCGATTTTGGAATGCGTTCCGGTCGAAGAGGGCAGGGCTGGCACTTGGCCGACTGTCATCAATTACGGGTTTTATGCCACGCCGCTCGGGAGGTGTATGATCGGCGAGACAAACGGCCGGATTTGTTACCTGGCTTTTGCTCCGCCGGGGAGCGACGAAGCGAGGTCTGCGGATCTTTGCCGGCGCTGGCCCGGCGTATCCTTGAACAATCATTCCGGCATGACGGATGAACTGCCGGGCAAAATGTTTTCACTTAAAGCCCCTGCCGAGGTCTCTGTGTCACTTCTTGTCCGGGGCACTCCGTTTCAGCTTGAAGTTTGGCAGGCTTTACGGGCGATTCCCGCCGGCGAGGTCAGGACTTACTCCGAAATCGCGCAAAGTATCGGTCGGCCCAAGGCGACGCGTGCCGTGGGCAGCGCGATTGGGGCCAATCCGATCGCCTGGTTGATTCCCTGCCACCGCGTTATCCGTAGCGACGGCCAACTCGGTGGCTATCGCTGGGGCACTGCTATGAAAACAGCTTGTTTAGCTTATGAAAGGCGACAGTTGGGTGGGGCGGAGTAAGTTAATCGTCGGGTGTTACGATGATTTGACGTGTTCAAGAAGGTCAAAGGCGTCATCCACAGAGAGCTCACCAACGGGCTTAACCTGCGTCGTGGTTCGATTGCGATCGCCTCGTCGTTTACGCTGGGCATCTTCCCTATCATTGGATTTTCCACCCCGTTAAATACCCTGAGCGCTTTTCTCTTTCGGCTCAATCAGCCGATTGTTCAGGCCCTGAATTGGGTACTGGGGCCGCTCAAATGGCTGCTGATCATACCTTTCCTGCGGTTCGGGGAGTGGCTTTTTGCGGCCGAGCCATTTATGCTCAGTTTAAGTGAGTTCAGTAAAATCTTTTTCGACGACTGGATTGCGACGACCAGGGAGTTCGCCTGGACTTTCATACATGTGATTAGCGGCTGGTTGGTCCTGGCGCCGGTTATCTATCTGCTTGTTTACTACCTGAGTATAACAGTCTTATCCAAACGGGTTTCGCCTCAAGGAACCGAGTCCCTGACCCGTAAGAAAGAGGAGCACGGGCCGGCCGCGTAATATCTATGATTTCGTCGGCAGGTTACGGATGAGGGCGATGAAATCATCCTCACCATAACCTGCTTGCTCAGCTGTTTCGAGACACTTCGCGATGGTAGTCAAAAGCGGCATCTCGTTTTCAACAGTCTGTTTCGCCAGACGCATGTCCTTGTGCATGTTCTTGATTGAAAACTGAGGGCTGAAATCAGCGTCGCGCAGCTTCGGTTCCTTCAAAGCAGAGAGCCCGGACCAGGCCACGTTTTGCTTCATCACGTCAAAAAAGATGTCGTCTGCGATCCCGGCGTCGCGACTCATGGTAATACTTTCGCAGAGGGCTTGGGAAATCCCCGAAATCTGCAGGTTCATGGCCAGCTTGATCGATGCAGCCTGCCGGGGCGTGCCAATATGAAAACGTTTGGTGGAAATGGTCTGCAGGATCGGCTCTGCGTCCTGCACAATCTTATCCTCTCCCCCGAGAAAGAAGACAGTTTTTCGTTCCTCGGCTGCCGGCTTACTGCCGGTAAACGGAGCTTCCAGGTACGAAGCACCCGATTCCCGTACAAGTGCCGAAAACTCTTCCGCGCTGACGCCGTCAATAGTCGAGGACTGGATCACCGTGTGTTGCTCGCCAAGGTGGGGTAGCAGTTTTCCGAGGACCTCCCGGACGGAATCCGCGTCGTAGAGGCAGAGCTGAATGTATTGAGCTTTCTCGGCGCAGGTTGCAGGCGTTTCGATTTGAAAGGGCAGGTCCGGCTTCGGGCTCCGGCTCCAGCATGCCGCGAGTTGTCCTTCGTCGGCGTAATGTTTGGCCCAGATCGAACCGATCAGCCCCAAACCGAGAACAGCTACGTTTTGTTCATTCATGAAGTAAGGGTTTTGGGAGGCCGCCTGAATGTCAAACAGTCTAGTGGGATGATGGCAGGTGCACCTAGGATCCAACGGGGTGCTTTCGGTCAGGGGGCGAAATTCAGCTAAGTTTTGTTGGCCTCATGTCCTGAAAGCAAATTGCAAAGAGTGATTGCGGTCACTCGAGACTTCTTTTCTCTGGAGTTATGTATCGACCGGTTACAGTCAAAATCTGCGGACTGACCCGTGAGGCGGATGTGGATCTGGCTCTGGAGTTGGGCGCGGACTATTGCGGATTTATTGTTTATCCGAAATCGCCGCGCGGAATTTCTTTGGAACGTGCCATGGAGCTGGCCAGCCGCGTGCCCGAGGGGCGGCGGGTCCTGGTTGATGTCGAAACCGGCACGGAGGAGCTCGAGGCCCGTCGTGACGCTGGCTTTGATTTCTTTCAGATCCACACGGGACTTGATATCGGACTCGCGTCTTTGGCCGGGTGGTCCGGCTTGGTCGGTCGCGAACGCCTCTGGGTCGCTCCCCGGCTCAAGCCCGGAGATGTCTTCCCGGAGATGGTATATGAATTTGCCGATACCGTGCTGCTCGATACGTATCATAAAGATCGGGTCGGTGGCACGGGGGAGACCGGAGATTGGGACGGCTTTGCCAAACTGAAGCAGCAAAACCCCGCAACCCGCTGGATACTGGCGGGCGGACTGAATCCGCAAAACGCGCTCGAGGCGATTGCCGCGACCGGCGCGGGATGCGTGGACGTGAACAGCGGCGTGGAAACGGAGCCGGGAATGAAAAGCCCCGAAAAGCTGCGCGAGCTCTTCGGGGCTTTGAAGCCATCCTAGGCTGGGGGCATTCCTACTTGATGGGCTGGCGGCCGATAGTACCGACCAGCTCTTTCAGATAGCTGGGTTTACTGACCTTCTCAAGCTGTTCCTTGGCGGCGGTGAGACGTTGCTCGATGCCGAGGCGCTGGGCGACGACGGTATGGGTGTCGCGCTTGAGGAAGTGTTCCAGATATTCGACATGGCTCTTCCAGGCAGCGATATCATGCTCCTGTTGGCTCGCGAGCCGCTCCTTGTACCAGTCGCTTTCCAGCATCGATTCCCGGCTGAAAAGCCCGCGGATTTCCGGATCGTTGATGTCCTTCCCCTCATAGTCACCCTTCGCCATGATGTGGAGGAGTGCCTTCAGTGGTGGGCAGGCATCTTCGACCGAGCCGTCGGCAAAGTAGTTCTCTGCGACTTCCTTGTGCGCGGCGGCGATCGTGAGCATGCCTTCGACGTAGGTGTCCATGTCCTGAAGCTCAGGTTTAAGCATTTCCTCATTGAGCACCGATGTCGGGCTGTTGAAAACCCGTCCAAAGAAGTGACGGACGAATTTCGCCGTAATACGGTGTCCGATCCGGCTGGCGGGGACGTGTTGACCCTCGTGCTCGAAGTCTTCCACTTTTTCAAGGTAACCGTTTTCGATCAGGAATTTCGGATCAGACTCTTCCGGCTTCAAGCGGCACCAGAGCTCTGGCACGAGCAGGCTGATGTCGTGGTCCACCCGATAGTGCGGTCCGACATAGCCTGCTGCCGTGATGAAGGCCGGCTGCTCGGTGGCCAGATAGGAGACCAGCGCGTTGTTCAAATCATAGATCGGCGGCAGGGCGTTGAAAGGAGCCTTGGTCAGGGCGCCCTCGGAGCCGGCACCGGTGGTCGACGGTGACTTGCCGGTGATACTGGCGATATACTCCATGAAGAGTTCAGGCAGCTCCATGTAATGAATCGGATTGTTCACGCAGAGTGGCTTGATGCCGGCCGCAGGATCCGCCGGGTTGTTCCGGCGGCCCGGAAGGATGGAGGTGACCGGACGTAGAATCGGCGTATGTGCCGTCTGGCGACGGTAGAGCCGGGAACTCATGTCGGAGAGATATAGATCACGCGGGCTCTTCAGGTCCGGACGAACCTGGAGATAGCGCGGGTTCTTCGTCGGCTTGCCGTCCACCATACGCGGGTAGGCGTTCGTGCAATAGTAGTCGGGGGTGCCTTTCTCCACGAAGTCGCGCACCATATTTTGCATCGGCTCGGTGTATTGCCCGAAGCGGATTGCGTCTTCGGTCTCGTTTTTGGCATATTCCTGGCCAAGTGGTTCGTAGTTGCTCAGGAAGGCACCGAGCGAGCTGAGGTCCGCCTCGGCCTGCTTGTCGTAGCCGCGAATGATGGCATCGTCCGGACGTTGGAAGAAACGGTATTCGCAGTTGTGAACGAACTTGGAAGAGGGCTGGTGCCACTCCGGCGGCAGACTGTTTAGCTGGGAGGTCGGTGCCACCACCGAAGCGGTGATATCGTCTTCCAGCGAAATCTTGTGAGCCGGGAAGAAGTCCTTGCGCAGACCAAAAGTCCGCCAGGAACCATCTTCGGTGTACCCGACCCGGAGGTATTGTGTCAGCATCGGTTGACCGCGGTAGCGGAGAATGTTGCCGGGTTGGCCGTTGATCAGATCCACCGTGAAACGCTGGCGCCAGTCGCTGCCCCAGTCATCCTTGTAGAAGCGCTTAATGATCAGGACGAGTTCTTTGACATGCTGCGGGATGCTTTCCAGCCAGGCATTGTATTCTTCGGTGTAGTCCGTGTCGGACGGTGTGAGGAGCTTAACGACAGAGCCGAGGGAACGCTCTTTACTCAAGAGCGGGCGCCCGTGCTTGCGATTCTTCGATTTATCGCTGAACCGCTCACCAAATTCCTTGTTGATGATTTCTTCCGCCAGGTCGAAGTCCTTCTGGAAGTCGCTGACAAAGACCGGGCCGGAGATAATCGCATCGGTAATCGGCTTGGAAATCTCGGACTTGCCCCCCCCCGAGACGGTGCAGGGCTTGTGGCAGACGCGGCTTTCAGCCGTGTAGCCGACCAGGCGCCAGCGGCGGCCTTCCGCCGGTTTCACCATCTCGACTTTGTAGCCGGAGGGCAGGACGTAGGTGCGCTCGGGCAGGAGCTTGATGGTCTGCTCGACACCATCTTTGGTCCAGGTAATCTTCTGATTGTTCAGCTCGATACGTGAATCCTCCGGAATGTAGATGATGTCACTGTATTTCTTGTCGATAGCGTAGCCTTCCGGCTGGACATCAATCAGGTCGATGTAACGGGCCACCACACCGTCGAAGGTTTGGTCAACGATCGGGAAGTATTGGCTCAGCTGGAAGTCTTCGCCGAGATCGTATCCGGTAAAGGCGAGGGTCCCACCGGCGTGTTCCTCTTCAGCAAGTCCGATCAGGTTGGCCGAGAAGCCGATTTGGGTTTTTACCTCTTTCTTGCAGTAGCCGAAGTAGTTGTCAGCGATCGCTGTAACCACGCGACCGGACGCATCGCGGCAGGTGATTTTGAAGGCACCTCCGTCATTGTAGAGTTCATCCTCTTTTTCCCAGCACATGCCGTCACGCTTCTGGCGGTCGGTGGCTTCCGAGATATGAGGTAGCCCCAACTCCTTCTTGGTCGTGCCCATCAAGTGCGGGGCGAGAATGACACAGCCGCTGGTGCCGGTCCAGTGGGCGGGATCAAGTGCGGCGTCGTTCTCGGCGATAAAGGGATCGCCGCCGTTGCCGAAGATCGACTCGACGAAGTCAAGGTTGCTGATCAGGTTACCCGGTACGAAGAAGCGCACCTCCATGGTTTTCTCCTCGGTGAAACCATCCACTTCGGGGACGACCACAGGACGCAGGAGCAAAGAGACCCAAGCCTTGGCCTTGATGTCTTCATTGGCCAAAAAGGGAAGGGTGAGAAGCTCGTCCGGCGCTGTGGTCAGTGCCTTCTTGATCAGACGTGCTGCGGCCAGCTTCGGGACAGCTTTCTTATCGTTCGGAATCGGGAGACCGCCTTCGGCGACGTGGAAGACGCCCTTGGTGGTGCGGCGATCGCTCTTGGGATTGTGGAGCACGCCCTGCTTGATCCGGTAGGAATCGATAATATTGGATGAAAAATGGTCACCTTTTGCCGGAATGGAGAGCGTCCGGGCGACTCCGTGGCGGTCGAGCATCAATGTCTCGTTGGGCAGGTGGGGCAGTTCCTCCATCTCCAAATCACTGAAGTAATCCATGATGAAGCTCTGGATCCGCTGGTCGCAGGGAGGGAGATAATCGGCAAGCAGGCGGGACTTCTCCTGGTAGCTGGCAAGCAGTGACTTGCCGAGGCCGAAGACATCTGAGCCTGAGCCTTCACCGTAGGTGGGCTGTCCGATCGAAGTCAGCTTCAGGTTGACATAATCAATCAACGAACCCTCTTCATGAGCATATTCAGCGGTTTCGGGATCGAGTCCGAGTTGGGTTTTGAAGTCCATAAGTTTCAGTATTTGATTTTCGGATTTAGATAAGCGTCGCTCCTGCACGAAACATGCCGAAGTGACTGATGTTTTTGATTAACTGTTGTTGAATGCAAGATGAACCAGACTGGGACATTCCCGTATTCAAATCAAAGAGTTAAGGGATTAGATATTCTTATTACAAGAAATATCGTAATAAGAATAACTTTTCAGGGTAGCATTTTTCCGATCTCAATAATGGGACGGACACGCTGACCGCTTTCATTCCGTTCAATGTAGCGGTCGGGCTTGAGGTCTTCAGGCTGCTCCTCATCGTCAAACTCGTCTTCTTCGATGGGAATGAGTTCATCGAAGTATAGTGACATGCGCCGGGCCTCGGGTTCGAGCACAGCGGCCGGGTTCTTCGCTTTGCCTTTGCTGACCAATTCGATGTGACAGGGGTAGCAGGCTTTACGGTAGCGTGCTTCGAATTCCTTGAGCCATTTGTTCTCGACTGATTCGCGGCGTGACAGCAGCACGACATCGGAGAAATGAATGCAGGCGTCAAACCATGCTCTCGATTTCTCCTGCTCTTTGAGGAACGAGCAATTCAAGACGGTAATAATCCGTCCCAACTCGCAGTCGTTGTGACTGATCCATGCCTTGAGTGCTTCCGCCACGTCGGCCGGGTCGCTGTCGCCGGGAGCGAGAAAAATAATCTTTTCCGGTGCGGCCGTAATCGGGCCATGGCTTACCTTACTGTCTGAGACTTCCCAGTCGACGACACTGACATTTTCGAGAGCCTCGATCTGTTCGTCAAAGGGTGAATTGTTTTCACTCTTCGGGCGAAAATAAAGGACGTCCTCGCTCGGCGGGATGCCGCCTTCGATCAAGTCAAAGAGGACAGTCCGGCGCTCGGAGTCCGGGATACCAAAAATCAGATAGACTAGGGGACGCTCCGACATTAAAATTCGAAGCTATCGCACTGAGCTTTTTGTCGCATCCAGTGATCCACCAGGACGAGAGAAGCCATGGCTTCGACGATGGGGACCGCGCGCGGCACCACGCAGGGATCGTGGCGGCCCCGGCCCATGAGCTCCGTGGCTTTGCCTTCTTTGTCGACGGTTTCCTGGTTTTGCAGGATCGTGGCCGTGGGCTTGAAGGCGACGCGGAAGATAAGTTCTTCACCATTGCTGATACCGCCTTGTACACCGCCGGAGCGATTGGTTGCGGTGCCGACTTTTCCGTCCTTGTTAACGTAAACGTCATTATGTTCGGAGCCGCGCAGTCGGGTGCCTTCAAACCCGCTGCCGATTTCAAAGCCCTTGGTGGCCGGTAGTGAGAGCATGGCCTTGGCCAGGTCGGCTTCAAGGCGGTCAAAGACCGGCACGCCCAATCCGACAGGCAGGTTGCGCACCCGGCATTCAATCAGTCCGCCCACGGAGTCTCCTTCGGAACGCATGGCCTTAATGCGCTCAACCATCGTTTCGGCTGTTTCCGGGTGAGGGCAACGCACGGGGGAGGCTTCGACTTCTTCCAAGCTCGGAAAGTGTTCGATGGCCGGCGCCTCAATGTCGTGTACCCGGGTAATGTAGGCACGAATGTCAATATCACCTGCCAGCTTGAGAACCTTCCGGGCGATGGCGCCGGCGGCGACCCGGCCAATGGTTTCACGTGCGGAGGATCGCCCGCCACCCTCATGGTTTCGAATGCCGAACTTGGTCTGATAGGTGAAGTCGGCGTGGGAGGGACGAAACTTGTCCTTCATCTCCGAGTAGGCGGAGGGCCGCTGGTCCCCGTTGGGCACGTAGATCCCGATGGGCGTGCCCAGTGTCAGGCCTTCGTAAACTCCCGAGACGATCGTAGCCGAGTCACTCTCCTTGCGGGGCGTCGTGATCTCGCTTTGTCCGGGGCGTCTGCGATCCAGTTCAAATTGAATTTCTTCGGTGGAGATGGGCAGGCGGGGCGGGCAGCCGTCGATGACGACGCCGATGCCACCGCCATGGCTTTCGCCCCAGGTGGAAATGCGGAATAATGTGCCGAAGGTGTTACCCATCCGAACAGAATGCAACGCCTCCAGAGGCGAAGTCAATGCTGCCGCTGAGAACTATCGCCGAAGCGATTAAGCTTCTTCGATCGTGCTCATGTCGCCACCCAGTGGGTCGACGAGCTTGTTGGCGATCGCCCAGCGGGTCAGGGCCGCCACATCATGGAGGTCGAGCTTCTTCATGATGTTGGTGCGGTGCGTGTCGGCGGTGCGAACGCTCATCCCTAGCTTGCTGGCAATTTCCTTGTTGCTGTAACTCTCCGCGATGAGCTGCACAATTTCGCGCTCACGGGTGGTTAGCGATTCCAGTGAATCTTCCTGCCCGCCGCTGACCATCAGCTCACGCATGGCGTCGACGACACGGGGGCTGAAGTAGGAGCGGCCGTCAGCGACAAGGTTGATCGCTTTTTCCAATTCGACCAGTCCGGCGTCTTTCTCGATATAACCCGTCACGCCGGATTTGAGCAGACGGTTGACCATGGAATTGGAGGACGCGGCCGAAACGATCAGAATATTGATGCGGGGATTCTTGGCTTTAAGGCGGCGCAAAACTTCACTGCCGTTCAGGTTCGGCAGCATGATGTCGAGAATCACAAGGTCGGGGGCATGCTCCAGGCAAAGTTCATAGCCTTCGGCACCGTCTCCGGAACTCGCAACAACCTCCATGGTGGTGTAGCCCTCCACGAGTTGGCAGATCAAATCACGCATGACTGTCTGGTCTTCGATAACTATGACTTTTTTCATATCTTCCTCGAGGGCTGGGTCGGCAAGGCTGGCGCCGGATGGTTTATCGATTAATTCAGTCATGGCTCATAGAATAGTTAAAGAAAATAAAAACCCCTCCCGTCGAGGACGGAAGGGGCCCCTCTTACCGGACAGACGAAAACAACAACATAAAATCCATCCGGAAAATTCGTATTAGTAAGTTTTGCAAAAAGTGGTGGGGATGACGCTGCCGTTGGAGGCATAGACCGGACCGGTGGGAGCGCCGGCAGAGTGAAAAACACCGAAAACAGTGCCAACAATCATATCGTCGGTCACCGGCTCCGGATCGGCCTTCCAGTTGGCGACGCCCATGGTTTGCACTGATGTGCCGTTGTGGGCGGTCACCTTGTGTGAGATCAATTCGCCCGAGGCGGAACGGTAAACAACCATCATGCCGACACGCAGATCAGCGATGGAAGCATTTTGAACCAGGATTAAAGAGTTATCGCCAAAGAATTCACCCATCGAGCTGCCGGACGTGCGGTGAACGCTCCAGGCAGGGTTAAGAGAAGCCACCATCTCAGCGTCCTTCAGGGCTTTAGCAAATGGAGCGGAGGATTTCGGAGCGGCATTGGTAGAGAAAACGGCTGCAAGGCAGGCGGAGCAGATTGCGATGAAGGTTGTTGTTTTCATGCCTACACAATAGCTGCTGGACGCTGCTTCCGGTATCCGGTGAAACGAGCAATCGCCTGCCTTTGTTTGCTGAATTCATCGATGTGCAGTCGCGTATAATGTCTACGTAATGTTACGTAGACTGATTGTAAAACCTTGAAAGATAGGTGCTTATGGTCCTTATAAGGTCGGCTTTCCCGGAATCCCGGTGATGAATAATATTTCGGAGAGCGCTTAATCCCAATCGCAGAACCACCGGATGCGTCTTGCCAACCATAAGTAGATGACAAGACTGTTCGGCATGCTTCAGAAGAGTCTTTTCGCAGTCCTACTATTACCCTTCATGCTTTTGCTGGGTTGCAACACGACCAGCACTTCGAACAATACGACCTTTGCCCCAGTGGACTACGATGAAGCTTTCAAGGTGGGGCAGATGGTAAAGTTTGCGGACAGCGGCGCCTATATGGCACGAACCAGCGGCACATCGATGGAACCCGTGCTGACAAAGAACACCATCATTATTGTGCGTCCGATTGATTTTGATGATCTCGAAGAGGGGATGACTGTGGGTTACCTGAACAAAAACGGGGAGAAAGTGCTTCACCAGCTCATTCGTCGAGCTGGACCGGATGCCTGGGTGGCCAAAGGGATCAACAACGCTCGTGAGGATAAAGAACGTGTGACTCGCAAAAATTTGATGGGCGTGCTTTATACAGTACTGTATAATGAGGCATCCGAGCCAAGGGCTCGCTAGTGCGACATCGATGTTTGAATACCAGACAGTCTACAACGCATACACGGCATTGATTGCCGGACTAGTGACCAGCGTGCACTGCGTGGCCATGTGTGGTCCGTTATCCTGTGCATTCACGCCCAGTAAGCAGGGCGACGCCGAGCCGGCGGTCATCCTGACCAGCTACCATCTGGCAAAACTTCTGTCCTATGCCATCGTGGGGATGCTTGCCGGCGCATTCGGCTCGGTCGTGATTCAGACCGTGGAAAGTTCCTGGCTCAACCGTCTGCCCTGGGTGTTGGTGGTGTTTTTTCTGGTGGTGGCGTTTCGTCTGGACCGTTTTATTCCCAAGCCGAAATGGCTGGGCAACTACTACCGCAAGGCCACGGCCCGCTTTAGCCGTTTAAACAAGCCGTTGGCGGCAGGCTTGATTGGTTTTGCCAGCCCGCTACTGCCTTGTGGCCCATTGTATATGATTTTCGGTCTGGCGCTTTTTTCCGGTTCGGCTCTCAAGGGAGCGGAATTTGCCATCGGTTTCGGTCTGGGGACGATGCCTCTGCTTTGGCTCGCTCAGAGTCAGTTTATGCGGATGAATCGCCGGGTGACCCCCTCCATGCTCCTTCGCGTCCAGCGGGTCGTTGCTTTCGTGGCCGCTCTGGTTGTTGCCTGGCGCCTGCGCACGACACTCGGCATCGAAGGGGCCGAGGATTGGGTCTGTCATCCATTTTGATCTCTACAGGAACCTCTTCCATTCCACTTTGTCGCTACTCAAGTAAATCATCCTAAACTTCCAGATCCAAAAATGAAAATCCGAGTTATTTTAACGCTTCTTGCCTTATCCGCTTTTCAAATTTTGTTCGGGAACGCCAATCCCGAGCTTCGGGTTAATATCGACGACAGCCAGATCCGTCCGAGCCAGGACGGTCCGGTGGTGACCTATGCTGAAGTTTTGAAGCGTGCCACGCCCTCGGTGGTCGCGGTCTACACTTCCCGCATCGTCACCGAGCGGAGTGGGGGGCGCCAGCCCGTGCCTGAAATATTCCGGCAGTTCGGTTTTCCCGTACCGGACAATGCCCCCGGCGGAGAGGCACCGCGTGAGCGGCGTGAGCAAATCGGTGTCGGCTCTGGTGTGATTATTTCGACCGACGGTTACATCATAACCAACCACCACGTGGTCCAGGGGATGCGGGGACGCGAAGCGGATGAGATTCGTGTCCAGCTCAGTGACGGATCCGAGTATGAGGCCGAACTGATCGGATCGGATGAGAAGACCGATGTGGCCGTTTTGAAAATTGAAGCTGAAGATGAATTGCCCGCGATCACTCTGGCCGATAGCGACAAGCTGAGAGTCGGCGATGTTGTCTTTGCTATCGGCAACCCTCTTGATGTCGGCCTGACAGCGACACAGGGCATTGTATCCGCGACCGGGCGTAACTCATACGGCATCCTCGGCCCCGGTGCTTACGAGGACTTTATTCAGACAGATGCCGCCATTAATCTCGGTAACTCCGGCGGCGCTTTGATCGATGCCTGGGGGCGTTTGATCGGGATCAACACGGCGATCGTTTCCCGCAGCGGCGGCAGTATTGGGATTGGCTTTGCCATCCCGCTGAACATGGCGCTGAACGTAGCGCAAAATCTGATCAACAGCGGTGAAGTGCCGCGTGGTATGCTCGGGCTTTTTCCCGCTAATCTCGATCGTGATATGGCCGATGCTTTCGGCCTGGAAACAACACAAGGTGCCCTGGTCAATCAGGTCCAGCCGGACTCACCCGCCGAGCGCGCCGGGATCGAGCACGGGGATATTATCATGAAAATCGACGATATCGAAATTGTCTCGGCTCCTCAGTTGCGTCTGGAAGTTTCGCAAATGCTGCCCGGCAGTAAGGTTATGGTAACCCTGATTCGTCAGGGCAAAACGATGAAGCTTCCGGTCACCCTCGGCTCGCTCAACGGAATGGCATACAATTCCGGCGAGGATAGTAATTACATCCGTGGCGTGCTTTTCGAAGCAATTGATGACGAGATGCGCGAGAATTACGCTATCCCGGATGAAATCGAAGGCGTGTTCGTCGCCGATGTCGAAGGGGATTCCCCCTTTGCCGGCAAGCTTGAGCAGAGAATGGTCATTCTGGAGATCAACGGAGAAACAGTCGAGCAACCCGGTGACATTGAAGGGCTCCTGGAAGAAGGCATGAACCGACTCTACATCTGGGGTGCCGGACAGAAACGTTTCATCGTGTTGAAACTTTAGTTAACATCCGGAGTTTAAGATTTGTGTAGCGAACTTGCGCCAGCAAGGTCGAGGGTGGTATCTAAGTACCAATCGACGGTATCCCGCCTTCGCTCAACGCAGCCACGGCGTGACATGTGCGCGTCATCGCTACAATCGAGAAGGATCAAATCTTTTTTTTAATCGGTATCATACCACTTCGATTTAATTATAGTTAACCAGGCCGGATGTCGCCGAGCCGGCATGCCACGACCATCTTTTTCTAAGATGGGTCGTCTGGCTCTGCTCCGATTGTTCGACAGGGTGGATGGCAGAGGACCGCCATAACTACAAAAAGAATCGAGGATAGCAGAGGTCCCGGGCTTCTTGGGCTACGCCGGGGCGTGCTGACATAGTTACCCCAAAAGAACTGCGTCTATGCGCGATATTTACTTCGAATAGCTTTAACTTAATAGGTTCGGAAGCGGTTTAACCCCGATCCTATTAAGTAATTCGGCTCTGCTCTGCCGTCTCGTACTTATTGGAATTGAGAACAGGCGGGACGCCTGTTCCACCCTGATATAAAAGAGAATTTTGACATCGCTAATGTACGCTTATTTAGAGAGAGAATTGAAAAGAGAAGAAGCCCTATTCATGCTTCGGAAATAAGCTTTGCCGGGCAAATAAGCGTTAAATCAGCGAAGATAAGCGGTCTCCGGCTCAGCCGGGCTAACCAAGAATAAAAGAGAAGGAAGATTGAGTCTACGCGAGGATACCGTAGCGTCATTCTGGAAACGAAAAGTTATATCCAGTCGGAGGCCTCAACTCCGTTCGCTGGTCCCTCACTCACTGCTTGAGTCTCCTTTACGATCGCACGGCTCATTCTGCATCCGTAAGAGTGACTTGAGACTGTGTCTGTCCGAACTAGAGGACCTTCATCAGCTCCGGTTTGTCGTCCGTATTTTGCAGGTATTCAATTGCCTCCCGCACGTCTTCAGCTTTGCCTTTGCTAAGGTGCTCGGGGAAGTAAGTCGGCTTGCCGGCGGCGAAGTAGTCAGCCAGTTCTTCGAGCTCCGGGATGGTGCGCCTCGCGTGCACGCCGTAAGTCTGCAGAACCTCCAGGATTTCGGGGACCCGCTTCTGGCTGCCCCAGTGATTGAGGTTCTTTAGGTAGTACATGCATGCGTCGATACCTTCGGCGACTTTCCATTCGCCTAGCATCCTGAGCCCTTCAAGGCGACTGCTGTCGGCAAACATGATGCCACTCGGCGAAGGATTGACCACGGAGTAAAGTACGTCGGGCAGTAATTTATTCAGCTCTCTGTCGGATAAATGCTCATACACGGCAGTGAGTGTGTGCCGGGCACGGCCATCCTGATTGCGAAGTCCCGCACGTACGGCCTCTCTGAGCAAATCCGGGTCGACTCCGTCCAGGGAGTCACTGAGGAGTCCGCCGCGGTTGCTGAACAATGCGAAGCAGAGGTAGCGCTGTTCCATGGCTCGCGGGTCTTCCGGGCCCGGTTCGCGAACCAGCATTTGCAGGAGATCTTCGGCGGCTACTTTGGCGGGCCCGCCGATCGCTCCAAGTGCTTGTGCCGCGTTAATACGGAGCCACATGTCGTCAGCTTCGAGTGTTTCGCGCAGTTCGGGAACCGCCGATTGGGCTTTCCCTTTTAGCTGAGCCAGGGCCTGGCAGGCGCCGATGCGTGTTTCCAGGCTGTTGCTGTCCAGGAGGTCAATAATATCGTCGATTGGTGGATCGTCCCGCTTTGCCAGCGCGACCGCGGCGCGTTCACGTACGATGGGTGACCAACTCCCCAGACGTTGCAAAAGTTCATCCGTGGACATTTCCAGATAACGACCGTAGCGGTTGGAATTGGTCCATCCGCGTCCGTCGTCGATGATTTCCTCCGCTTCGGCTGCAGTGAGTTGAGGCGTTGTCGGTTGTTGTTTGCCAGTCATGTAGAGCTGCCGGATCGGCATGGCATAGGCCAGAAGGAAGGCCCCCGTGGCATCCCAGCCTGCGGTGCTGTCTGGTCTGGCCTGCGGCGGACCTTGGTGACGGAAGAGACCGTCGTGGCCGCGTGCCAGGTCGTAATACCAGGTACCAAATTCTTGCATCCAGGCGCCGGTAGCATGCGGTCCCGACTGGTTGACGCCGGGCATCGCCCAAGTCATGTTCCAGAAGTTGCCGGTATGGCCCGTGTCACGCCCGTTCCCGAAGGATGCCAGGCTCATACGTGAGAAAAATTTGGCGCCTTCTTCCTCTTCCAGCAGATTGAAGAGCACGGCGGCCATGCCGCATTTCCCGTTGTCGTCGTGCATGTGCATCCAGGGGTCGTGGTCGCCGTAAGGCACCGCTCCTTTGCCGGTGTAAAAGCGAAGTAGTTTCATGCTGCGCTCGATGGCCAGCGGAATTTTGGGGTCGTCCACACCGGCGCGACGGGCTAACTCAAGCGAGATGGTAAGCGGTACACCGGGAGCATTCATCATACCGTAGCCGACGAGTCGGCCGTCATCACCGGCGAAGCGGTGGCCCCATGAGCCCACGATACTCTGGCCCTCGGCGGATTCCAGCGCGAGGCGACGGAGCCCGGGCATGACGGATTCGTCGCCGGTTGCCATAACGTATTCCGCCAGAAAGGTAATCACGTAGCCGTAATACCAGGTGCTGAATTTAAATGCGGAATAGTTCGAGGCCCACTCGGCCTCTTGTTTAATGGCCGGCATCCAGGTCTTGTCGCCGGTTGCCAGTAGGGCGAGGGCGTTGAGCGAGCGTGAAATAGGGTTGGGGTTGTAATCCGGGCTCATGATCTTCTCGGCCAATGCTCGGCAGCCTTGTTTTAAAATACGCGCCGACTTGGTGCAGCCATACGGCGCGGTCGAGCTGTAGTCACCCAGCACGGGAAGCTCGACCGTAACAATCTCCGTATCTCCCTCGCGCCAGCGTAAGAGCTCCAGCTGGCCTCCGCCGGCATTGGATTCCGCGACAGTCAGCGCCTCACCAAATGCGCGTCGGGCATCATAACTGAATGCATCCTCTCCGATACCAAGGATAACGTCCCCGACTTTCAGTACACCGTTCGCCGGAGAATCTTCCGCGACTTCTGTGATCCGGATTTGCCGCGCCTGACTGGTCTCCATGTCATGGGAATAGATCCAGCCGCGGGCGCCGGTCGCCCCGAGTGTCCAGTCTTTGCTGGCACCCTCCGGGATCGGCTCCCCATTGGTGAAGTCGGGATTCGGAATGTCCTTTTTACGGGCCGCCATGGCCGGAGTCGAGATCGCCGCGACCAGGCTAACTAAAGCCGCCAAGCGTAGAAGTGTGTGAAAGCGTAAATCGTGCATGGATTTTATAAACTGCATATACTGCGGGCATGGATCTATAAAGACAAGAGCAAGTCGCAGAAGTGCATATTATCTTGTCTGCTTAACTGCGATTAACAGAGTTGTCTATCGTCTGGGTTTCGGCACTTCGGTTCCCTGACTTCATCAAAATTTCTAAACGATGCGCAAATTTTTCTCCCTCCTGTCCGCACTTCTCATGCCTGCCCTTGGTTGTGCCGAGGATCAAACGCTGACGATCCCTGCCGGTGAAGGGCCCGGCAAGGGCAAACATATCGTTCTCATCTCCGGTGATGAGGAATACCGCTCCGAGGAAGCCTGCCCCATGCTGGCCAAAATTCTCAGCGTGCATCACGGTTTTGAGACCACGGTGCTCTTCGCCATCAACCCGGAGACGGGCGTGATCAATCCGCAAATTCAATCCAATATCCCCGGGCTGGAGTCATTGAAGACGGCGGACTTGGTGATTCTGGACACGCGCTTCCGAAAGTTGCCGGACGATCAACTGAAACACTTCGCCGATTATGTGAATACCGGCAAGCCCCTCATCGGCTTGCGCACGGCCACGCACGCCTTCAGATGTGGAACCGACCGCTTCGGGATCGACTGGAACAACTTCGGGCTGAACTTTCTCGGCGAGAAGTGGGTGGCCCACCACGGCAAGCACAAGGTTGAGGGCGCACGCGGCGTCGCCGTGCAGGCTCAGCAAGCACACCCCATCCTAAACAGTGTTGAGGATGTCTTTGCCCCCAGTGATGTCTACACCGTCAAGAATCTGGACGAGAGCAAAGCGACGGTTCTGATGCGGGCAGCCGTGACCGAGACCATGGAGCCGGATTCGAAAATCCTCCAGGACGATCCGCGAAACGATCCCATGCAGGCTGCAATCTGGTTGCATGAGTACACCGCTCCCAGCGGGACCAAGGGCATCTCTCTCCTGAGCACGATGGGGGCTTCCGTTGATCTCGAAAGCGAGGACCTCCGTCGCGTGATCGTTAATGCCGCCTTTTTCCTGCTCGACCTGAAGGTGCCTGAGAAAGCCGAGGTCAGTTACGTCGATCCTTTCGAGCCGACGTTTTTCTCGTTTATTCCCAAGGACTATTGGGAAGCACGGGCACTGAAGCCTTCGGACTTTGTTCTTGGGAAGTCGCCGACCGTGGGGTTGCCCAAGTCGAAAAACTAGACCGTATAAGGGGCGCGCCTTTCGTAAGTACGCAGCGCATTCGCTTCCTCATCGCCGATGAAGACTTCTTTTGTCGGATCGAATTTGAGTTTGCGGCCGAGTTTCCAACTGATAGCGGCAGCGTGGCAGGTAATCTCCGTGGTGCGCATGACTTTGGAATTGAGTGAGGTGGGCTGACGCGACTTTACGCAATCGAGAAATTCCCGAATATGTTTTGAAGCATCGCCCCCACCGATCTCTTCAAATGTTCTGCCCCCGGCGAGGGCATCGTCACTGTAGGCGATCTTGCTGAAATCTCCTGCTTCGACCCAGCCATTTTCTCCGACGTAGCGAACCGGGCAGGAGCCGAGGCCGAGCCAGCCGCCTTCTTTCTTCCATCCGGCAAGACGCATGACAATCCTCACGCCGTTGGCATAGCTTGCGTAAAATTTCTCATCTTCGAAGCAATATTCCACCGGGGTGGTTGCATCCGCACCCTGTGCCCACTGACAGAGGTTGACGGTGTGGGAGGCCCAGTCGTGTAGTCCCCAGCCGGCGGAAAGTCCTTCGTAGTAGCGCCAACGTCCGCGCACGTATTGTTCATTGTAGGGCCGGGCCGGTGCCGGTCCGAGCCAGCGGTCCCAGTCGCACAGAGACGGGTCCGGTTCGGGTTCGCCGGGCAGGTTGGATTTTACCGGCTGCGGCAACCAGATCCCGGCATGGAGTTCCTTGAGTTTTCCCAGGCTGCCGTCACGGGCAAGTTGGGTGGCGAGTGCGAAGTTGTCGACGTTACGCCGCTGCATGCCGGCCTGATAAATCCGGTGGTTGGCCCGGACGGCTTCGTCCACATGGGCACTTTCCTCGATGCTCATGGCGCAGGGCTTTTCGCAGTAGATATCCTTGCCGGCGTTGGCAGCCCAGATAGTAGCCGTGCCATGCCAGCGGTCGCTGGTGGCGATAATGACCGCATCAATATCGTCGCGTGCGAGAATGTCCTGCATCTCGACGTAGGTTTTGCAGTCCTCGTTACCGTAATACCTGTTGACCATTCGGCGGATAATCTCACGGCGCTCTTTCTGCACATCGGCGATGGCGACAAATCGAATATCCGGTTGGGGGAGGAACCATTTTAGCAAATTTCTGCCGCGCGGACCGAGGCCGATGCCGGCCACCGTGATCTTTTCATTAGCGGCTACTTTTTGGGCAAAGGTTCGTGACGGAAAAATAACTGACGCTCCTGCCAGAGTTGCCGCTTGGTTCAGGAATCTACGCCGGGTGCTTCTCATCGCTCTGAATCTTTCAAGCCTGTGTCCAGATCTCTTCGACCAGTTTGGGATCGACCCCGTCGCTGGTGATGGCTTCACCCAGTGCCTTCATACTGACGAAGCGCAGCTTGCCGCCGCGGGTTTTCTTGTCGCGCTGCATGGCCAGCATAAGTTGATCCATGGGCAGTGGGTCGCGGAGTCGGGTCGGCAGTTGGTAGGACGCGATAATCGACTCCACGCGTTCAACGGATTCGGTGTGCAGTTGGCCAAGTTCCACGGAGAGCCGCGTGGCCAGGACCAGACCGATCGCGACCGCCTCGCCGTGAAGGTATTCGCCGTAGCCGGCTACATTTTCGATGGCGTGGGCGAAGGTATGACCGAGATTCAAAAGGGCACGCCCGCCGCTGCTGGCGGTCTCTTTTTCGTCGTCGGCTACCACCTGCGCTTTGATCGCGCAGCAGCGGCGCACCACGTCCGGGAGTTCCTCAGATGCCGCAGAGAGGCCGGCGTAATCTTCAAGGTCGCTCAACAAGCCGGCATCGGCCAGCATGCCATATTTGATGACTTCGGCCATGCCGGCGGCGAATTCACGCGGTGGCAGGCTTTGGAGCAGGGTGCTGTCGATGTAAACGGCTTTCGGTTGCCAGAAGGCGCCAACCAGGTTTTTGCCTTCGGGCAGATTGATTCCGGTCTTCCCGCCGACCGAACTGTCGACCATGGAGAGCAGGGTGGTGGGGATCTGATAAAAATCGATCCCCCGCAAGTAGCTGGCGGCCACGTAGCCAGCCAAATCACCGATCACGCCGCCGCCGAAGGCGAAAAGCGCGCAGTCGCGATTGCAGGCCTGATTCGCCAGAAAGCTGAGCGCCTGGCTGAAACTATCGACCGACTTGCTCTGCTCACCAGGGGGCAGGGAGAGAATCTCGCTGTCCTTGAAGCCGGCCTGAGCGAGGTAGTCCGGTTGCGCATCCAATACCCGGGCATCGCTGATCACCCGCACACTGCGTCCCATATCACGAAGCCGGTGCACTTCCTTTTTCAGGAGCTCATGGCTGCCGGAGAAGTGGATCGGGTAGCTGCGTTCGGCCAGTTCGACTTGTAGCGACTCAGTGCTCATGATGAGGGCGTTGTTTGTTGGTCGTTGTTCGTTGAGCGTTGTAGGTTACGGCTTTTTTGGGAGTATTTTCCAACGGGTCGTTTTCGGAGACGGGTGCCCTTGTTGAAGAATGGTATGCTATCATGAGAACAATCTTAACTCTGAGAGCAACATTCAACGCCCAACATGAGGTAAGCATCAACTCTCAACGTCTTCCGTAATCCCAAAGATCGCGTTGGCATAGTCCGCAGCGGAGAATGGCTGGAGGTCGTCCGGTTGTTCGCCCAGGCCGACGAAATAGATGGGCAGCTTCAACTCCCGGTAGATCCCCACGATGGCGCCGCCGCGGCTGGTGCCGTCGAGCTTCGTCACAATCAGTCCGGTGAGGGGAAAGCTTTTATGAAACATGCGGGCCTGCTCGATCGAATTGGAGCCCAGACTCCCGTCGACCACCAGCCAGCTGTGGTGTGGTGCGCTGGCATCCTGCTTCTTGATCACGCGCTCCAGCTTTTCGAGCTCCTTCATCAGGTTGCTCTTGGTGTGCAGGCGTCCGGCCGTGTCGAGGACGATGATGTCGCGACCGCGGCTCTTGGCCGCCTCGTAGGCGTCAAAGGCGACTGCAGCTGAGTCGGCCCCGTGCTGACTGGAGACGATATCGATGTCGAGCCGGTCCGCCCAATGTTTGATTTGTTCGTTGGCCGCGGCGCGAAACGTATCGCAGGCGCCGAGCAATACTTTGTAGTTATCGTCCTGATACAGTTTGGCGAGCTTCGCGGAAGTGGTGGTCTTGCCCGAACCGTTGACGCCGACCAGGCAAATAACCTCCGGATGGTGCCGGCCGACTTCGACCCGGCCCTCCGCCCCTTCGAGCACCTGCTTTAAAACCTTGGCGCCGATCCGGGCGGCATCCTCGCCCCGCATCGACTTGTCGGCTTTGTAAGCCGCCTGAATTTCCTCGATGATTTCCTCTACCGTCTCGGCGCCGAAGTCCGCCGTGTAGAGCGCTTCCTCCAGTTCTTCGAGGGCCTCCGCATCCAGCTTGGCCCCGCTGAAAACCCCGTCGAAGGCTTTCTGGAAGGTCGGTGTCTGGCGTTTCAGGCCGTCTTTGAATTTTTTGAAGAATGATTTCATTCAAATATTAGCTTAAATCGGGTAGTCGGCTGTGCTTTCTCTTTTTTGAACCGTTAATTGACGTCAATTAACGGTTCGACACGACAGTCTGCTTTCCTATTCCGACGCTTCGCGCAGCGGCCGGTCGATTTTGTTCTTCATCTGGTCGAGAATGCCGTTGATGAAACGCTTTGAATCCGGGTTGGAAAAGATTTTGCCCAGTTCGATCGCTTCATTGATACTGACGACCGGTGGGATGTCGCGCCGGTGGAGCAACTCATAAATGGCCAGTCGTAGAATCGAGAGGTCGACTTTGGCGATACGCTCAAACTTCCAGTTGGCGGCGTGGGCTAGAATTTCCGCGTCCACCTCCTTGATGTGCTCGATTGTTCCGTGAATCAATTCCTCGGCAAAAGCGTAGTAGTCGCGTTCCTGTTCCAGTGTCTCGAGAAAGACCCGCAGGGCATCATTGAGCTGCTCGGGTTTGTTGAGCTCCCACTGATAGAGAAATTGCACTGCGCATTTACGGTTTTCGCGCCGCTGCGAGCTGCGTTTTACTGGTTTTGCTTCGTCTTCCATTTTTCTGTGTAGGCCGCCATTTCGAGGGCGGCTTCGGCAAACTCCTTGCCGCGGTTGATCGTTGTTCCGGCACGGGCTGCGGCTTGCTCCTGATTCTCAGCTACAATAATGCCGTTAATAATGGGTAGGCCGGACTGAATGCTGAGTTCCTGCAGAGCGATTGCGGTGCTTTCCCCAATCACCTTATGATGTTGTGTGCTGCCGGCAATAACCATCCCAATCGTGATAATGGCGTCAAACTGGCCCGATTTCGCCAGCAACGAAGCGGCAAAAGGCAGTTCCGCCGATCCCGGGGCGCGCTCGACCAGCGGTGCGGCCGCGCCCGACGCTTCCAGGGTGGCTGCCGCTGCGCGCACCAGTGAGTCCACCAGTTCTTCGTTGTAGCGTGCGGCTACAATGGCAAAGCTGTAGCTACTGCCGTCGATTTGTTTGGAACTGGGCGTGTTGAGACTCATTGCGGGCGCTCAATAAGAACGGGGATCATCGAACATTCAACGTCGAACTTCGAATGCTTATTTTAGGCTTCTAACTCCTGACTTCTCGCCCCTAACATTCTTTCCCAATGTTCACTTTACTTAAAGAATCCGGCGCGGCGCGTCGCGGTGTGTTGACAACGCGTCACGGGGAGATCCAGACGCCGATTTTCATGCCCGTGGGTACCCAAGCCACGGTCAAGGGGCTCACCCCACAGCAGATCGAAGAGGCCGGTGCGCAGATTATTCTGGGCAACACCTACCATCTGAACATCCGGCCCGGCTCCGAGTTGATTCGAGATTTGGGCGGGCTACACAGGTTCATGAACTGGAACGGCCCCATCCTGACCGACAGTGGCGGTTTTCAGGTCTTCAGTTTGGCCAAGCTGCGCAAGATTACGGAAAAGGGCATCGAATTTCGTTCCCATCTGGACGGGCAGAAGCTCTTTCTTGACCCCAGGGAGTGCTACCGCATTCAGGCCAATTTGGATACGGATATCGCCATGGTGCTCGACGAATGTCCCCCTTTTCCCTGCGAGCGTGACGATTGCGAGCAGGCGGTGAAGCGGACGATCCGCTGGGCGGGCGAGTTTCTCGAGCATGCGAGGGAGGACGGTTTTCTGGAGAGCGGACACCATGTCTTTGCCATCATTCAGGGGTCCACCTATGACGATCTTCGCCGGCACTGCGGACAGGCCTTGGCGGAGATGGATTTTCCCGGCTACGCCGTGGGCGGAGTCAGCGTGGGCGAACCCGAGGAGGAGATGTTGAAACAGGTCGCGGCCTGCGCGCCGGTCATGCCGAGGGATAAGCCGCGTTACGTCATGGGGGTGGGCACGCCGCCCCAACTCCTCAAGATGGTCGGTCTGGGTATGGATATGTTCGACTGCGTCATGCCCACCCGGCTGGCGCGGCACGCCACTGTCTTTACGCCCGAGGGGCCCCTCAATCTTAAAAACGAGTGCTTCAAGCACGACGCCGCGCCAATCATGGAGGCCGACAACTACACCTGCCAAAATTTCAGCCGCGCCTACCTGCGTCACCTGATCATGTCCAAGGAGCTGCTCGCGCACACGCTGCTTTCGATCCACAACGTCCATTTCTTTCTCGATCTGATGGCGCAGGCCCGGGCGCATATCGAGGCAGGTGATTTCGAGAGTTGGAGCCATGCCTGGATCGAGCGCTATCAGGCAGGAGGGTAAGCGCATACAATGAAGTTATTTCATCTCAGTCTATTGCTGCTGCTCTCAGGGACAGGTTT
This sequence comes from Coraliomargarita sinensis, assembly GCF_003185655.1. NCBI lineage: Bacteria > Pseudomonadati > Verrucomicrobiota > Opitutia > Puniceicoccales > Coraliomargaritaceae > Coraliomargarita > Coraliomargarita sinensis. Next base: position 449,165 of record NZ_QHJQ01000002.1, read on the forward strand.
TGCCGCAACGGTTCCGGACAGAGCCTGGTCGTTTTATGCCAGCGGATTGATGCAAAATGAGTCCGGCTTCTTCAGTCGTGATGTGGCACCACGAACCGTGCGACTGCTATTCCAGCCCATAAAGGTCTTGTCTGTGCGTTCCGCGAACCATGCAGTGACCTACGAGGAGGGCAAAGACTACGAAGTCGACTACGAGAAAGGACTGCTGCGGCTCACCTCGCAGTCGCAAATCCCTTGCACCCGCCTCTACGGCGGTGAGGGAGAGGGCTATCAGCGCTTTAAAAACAGTGAAGGGGAGGGGATGTTCTTCGGCGAGGCCGACCTTTATCATCAGAGGCAAGTTGTGGTCCGTTACGAACATGCCGGAACGGGATGGGAGGGCGAGGCCTTCCTGCCCAAGCCGCAGCCCGAGGTCTTCCCAAGGACGCATGCCAGGGTACGGGACGAAGAGCCGGTGCGTGTGGCACTCCTGGGTGACAGTATTTCCGTCGGCTACAACGCGTCCGGTTTTATCAAGGTGGCACCGCACCTGCCGGCTTTCGGACAGCAAGTCGCTGAGGCTATTGGTGAAGCCTCGCGCAGCGAAAGCGACTTTCTCAATGTCTCACGTGGCGGTGCCACAGCCCGCTGGGGGCGCAAGCATCTGCCGGAAGTGATCCGTCATTCGCCCGATCTGGTGATGATCGCTTTCGGCATGAACGATGGACGGCGACCGGGTAAAGAAGCGGTCTACGAAAAACAGGTTCGTGCCATCATCGAAGGATTGAGGGACGGGCTCCCCGAGGTCGAAATCATGTTGGTGGCAAATATGCTGCCCAACGAAGAGTTTTCACCGCATTCGGGGCATCTCGCCAACCGGAAGGTATTATATAAACTGGCGGCAGAATACGAAAAGATCGCTGTCGCCGATGTTATGGCGGTGACTCAGGCCATGTTAAAACGGAAGAAATTCGCCGATCTCTGCGGTAACGGGGTCAATCATCCGAACGATTTTCTCCACCAGGTCTATGCCTCGGTGATTATGGAAACGTTGGGGCTTTGATCAGATTAAGGACTCAGGAACTGACAAATATGACAGCTGCCACACGCGGTTTGCCCCGCTAATTTTTGAGTGCTGTCTCCTTGGCATGGCTAAAGATAACAGGTCCGGGCCAGATTATATCCGCTTGTTCGCTTGTTCTAAGATCCGGGTCGTATTGGCCTCCATTGTCTTGGCCATCAAGCCCTGCGCCCCATAAACGAAAATGGTTTTTGTCTAAGCGCTCGTAGTGGTAATGTCTACCGGTAGCCGGATCCGGGTAAAGTTGTGATATGTAGCGCGTGGTTAGTGATGACAAATCTTCAGGTAGTTCTTTGTTTTCGCGACGATAAAGCTCCAGTGCGCAGGCAATACCCAACATGTCTTGTTGGCAGTGTAATTCCAAAGCGCTTTGGGTGACTTTTCCCAAGGCTGGAACTGCCATGGCAGCAAGCGTATCAAAGAAGTCTGCCTCATGTATCATGCGATCTAATTCTATCTGGTTTTGTGCGATCGTCTCCAAATTTAACTTTCTGGTTTCCGGATCGTATTGATCCAGGGTCAGGCTCATGTAGTAGGCTTGGCGACTCGCCATAATGTAGGCCCATCCGTCAGGTATGCCTTTTAATATAGTAGTCCAGAGCGATTCGGACAGTCGATCCAACCACGATTCATCCAAACTGCTTGAGAGAAAGAACCAGTCTGCTTCATAGTGGGAAAGGACCGATTCCGTGCCCGCAGCAATTTCATGTTGTATGCTCCACTCGAACGCCTGGAGTGCATCGTTCTGAAGACTTTTCGAGATCAGCTTTTTGAGTTGGTGATCACTTAGTTGTCGATTTTTAAGGGCCAATTGATAAATAGGTATCTCAAACTCTTTACGTGCCACATTATCAATCATGGCATTTACCAGAAAATACATCCCGGGGTTTGTATTGCCCAACCGCTTAATGGACTGGGCATTTTTTAAAGCCCTGCCGACATCATCATTTCTTAATGCACAGAGTGCATCTGCGTAGAGTAGATGTGTCAGGTTTCGGGTCGAGGCAAACGAGGGCATGGGTGCATCAAATGGCATGCCATGGTAGTTGCCGTGGATATACGATTTGGGACGGGTCGCAGCCGCCTGACGTAATTCATCAAGCAATGACTCGTGTGGTTGAATCAGATTCTCCAACTGCTCCCATGGATCGATATTCTCCGGGATTATGCTTATGCCCTCTGACTTCAAACGTTCGCGTCTGGTGGCACTGCCCTCAAAACGGCTTTCGTGCCAGACTCTTTCCCCTTTATGGATCAGTGATTCTGACGCTCTCACTCCACCCGAATCTAATTGGAACAAGCCTTTGAAACTCACTTTATCTCCCCAGTCATCCTGCCAAGGAGTGTGATGAGGACTTGAGCTGTCATATTGAAAATGGGCGATTATGGGTGTCGCCGTAAAATTCTCTTCGTCTGGAACCGGATTAGGGATGTAGTCTTTCCATTCGAGCCTCACTCCTTTTGCTTCGATTTCATTTTTTACTCGCTCCCATTCGCGCAGCCCGCGTGAATTTTCGATGGAGTGAAATATAAATAATAATGCGGCCAGAGCTATGGCTATAATCACTGACCATTTGCCTACAGTTTGCAGGCGTTTAAATGAAAACCAGTGATATAACCTCAGAAATAAGCGATATGGTGCCAGCAGATAAGGACCTATTGTGGGTAGCTGACTCATTTTATTGCCCCATTATCGTACGCTTCGATCATCCAGACGCTAATCTACTTTGAGATTAATTCTCCAACTGATTCCGTAATCTAAAGCCAGCGATTGTCAGATCGGGTTTTAGAGACACTAAGTTTAGCGGCCAATCGAAATCAAACTCTTGGCAAACGCCTCGCCGAGCTGGGCGAAGAACTTGGCGGAGCCGTGATAGTGGAAGCCACGGTTGGAAGTGCCGACGTCGAGCGTAAAGAGCTCGTCTTCGGTCAGTGCCGCGTCGATGGCGGCACGTTCTTCTTCCTTTAACTTATTCTGAGCTTCTTTTCGGGCTTCGCCTTCCAGTTGCTTCACTTCTTTCCATTGCTTGGAAAAAGTCCTTTTCACGGTTTGTACCTTTTCCTGGACGGCATCGATTTCCTCGGGCCAGTACTTTTCGGAGAAGACATTAACGACATTGCCTTTGAATTCATCCGTCATGGCCGGGGCGGCCATCCCTTCACGGAAGGCCAGTGCGTTGTCACCCGCGTCTTTCCCGCCCACGCCGAGCACGCCGACAACAAAGGGAAGTTCCGGTGCCCCGAGGTCCTTGCGCACATCGCGAATAAAGCAGGAAAGCAGGCGGCTGTATTCGGAAAAGTCTTTGCCCCCGGATGTTTCGTTTTTGGGGTACGGTCCGACCATGTCGTTAAAGCCCTGAAACCAGACAAAACCGGCCAGTTCGTAGTCGCCGGATGTTTTGGCGAGCACTTCACGCACGTGCTCGATGAGTAAATTGTAATAACGCCCGGCCTTGTCCTTGTGCTTGTGGTCTTCCAGTTCGCCGGCGCTGGGCGGGCGGAAATCGACCATCAGGCTCTTGCCACCCCAGGCGGCCTTGATCAACAGGATCGGTTCATTGTGGTGTTCCTGCATGGTGATGCCGAAGGTCAGCTCCGGGCCGATCTTACCCGTGCCGACGTGGTGTTGGCTGCCGTAGCCCGCCGTCAACTTTCCGGAGCGCTTGCCCACCGGGTCGCCGTGGAAGTTGCCGTAGGCGTATTCGATCCAGATGCCGTCGAAGACACGTGGCTTGCCCTCCGCATCGACGATTTTGTCATAGAGGTATTTGGTCTCCGGGTCTTTGGCGATGGCCGGAAAGGTTTTGGTCTGGGCATGGCCCTCCATGTTCGACTGCCCGCAAAGGATATAAACCTTGAGCGGCTTGGCTTGGGCGATGCTTGCCGCAAGGAAAAGTGCAGCCAGCAGAACGAGTTTTACGGGGATACGTTTCATGGTGAGGTGATGTTAAAGGGCCGGCCCCGAAGGTCGAATGCCGAATTGTGTTATTTGAGGTCGGAGCAAAAAGGGCGATCCGTAGCATATGGTGAGGCGAATTCAGAGGAAGCGTACACGCTTGTCATACCGATTAAAAAAAAGATTTGAGTCTTCCCGATTGTCGTCGATTGGCGCGCAGATACCACCTCGACCTTGCTGGCACAAGTACGCTACAAAAACCTGTTTCTATAAAGACCAAAACTTTTACAAAGAGGTAGAATGCTTTCAATCTTTGTCGTCGTGAGGCTCTTGGGCGGGCGTCGTCTTAATGAAGCCCCCTCAGGCCGTGCGACCCCAAGCGAAAATGCGGGTCCGATGGCCCGTTCGGTTGATCGGCTGAAGCGGGTCAACTACGGGAGGGAATGACCTCTTTCACAAGATTACAAGAAGTGCCGCAAAAAGTAGCATCGGTCCGTACTTGTCCTGCGAAGTTTCAATCGAAGCATGGAAGGCCGATGATGTCTGAAACCAGGCGACCTACGATCACATGCCCGGCATCCCCGGCATGCCGCCGCCACCTTCGCCCATTTGGGCCTGCATGGCCTTCATCATCTTCCGGCCCTTCTTGCCGCCGCGCATCATTTTCATCATCTTTTGCATCTGCCCGAACTGCTTGAGTAGGGCATTGACGTCGCGCACCTGCACGCCGGAACCGTCGGCGATCCGTTTGACACGGCTGCCCCGCAGCAATCGGGGCGTCTGGCGTTCCTGTGGCGTCATCGAGCGGATGATGGCCTCGGTGCGGGCCATCTTCTTCTCTTCGGCATCGCCGATTTCGACGCCGCTCATGCCCGGCATCATCCCCATGATGGAGTTGAGCGAACCCATTTTTTTGACCTGCTGCATCTGCTGGAGAAAGTCTTCCAGATTGAAGTCGGCCTTGCGCATCTTTTCGGCCATGCGTTCGGCTTCTTTTTCGTCGATCGTGTCCTGCGCCTTTTCGACCAGCGAGACCACATCGCCCATCCCCAGAATACGTGAGGCCATGCGGTCGGGGTGAAAGATATCGAATTCATCCGGCTTTTCGCCCGTACCCATGAACTTGATGGGCACATTGGAGATCGACTTCATGGAGAGCGCAGCACCACCGCGGGCATCGCCGTCGAGTTTGGTCAGGATAATGCCGGTGCAATCGACGGCTTCATGGAAATGCTTGGCCACGTTGACGGCTTCCTGGCCCAGGGCGGCATCGGCCACGAGAAGGATTTCATCGGGCTGGACGGCTTTCTTGAGCCGCTTGATCTCCTCGATCAGATGCTCGTCAACCTGTAGCCGGCCTGCGGTATCGAAAATGACGAGGTTGGCATCGGCTTCCTTGGCGGCATCGAGACCACGCTTGCCGATTTTGACCACATCTTTCTCTTCGCGGTCCCCGTAAAAGGTGCAGCTCTCGTTTTTGGCCAGCATCTCGAGCTGGTCGATGGCGGCGGGACGATAGACATCACAGGCGACGAGCGCGGGCCGGTAATCACGTTTTTTGGCCAAATAGCGCGCCAGTTTTCCGGAACTGGTCGTCTTGCCCGAGCCGTGCAGGCCGACCATCATGATGCGCAGCGGCCTTTTATCCTCCAGTTCGGTCGTGCCTTCGCCAAGCAGTTTGACCAGCTCGTCGTGAATAATTTTGACCACCTGTTGGCCCGGTGTGACGGATTTGAGCACTTCCTGGCCGACGCACTGCTCCTTGACCTCGGTGACAAATTGGCGGGCCACCTTGAAATGGACGTCGGCCGACAGCAGTGCCTGCCGGACCTCCTTAAGGGCCTCGGTCATGTTTTCTTCCGTCAGCTTGCCGGTGCCACGGAGGTTACGCAGCGCGCTGCCTAATTTGTCTGTAAGATTTTCGAGCATGTGAGGGGGAGTGATGAAAGGGGGTGGCCTGTCCTTGGCAATGGAAAAGCCCCGGCGATGAACCGGGGCTTTGTAGAAATGTAATTTACGAGTGGGTTATTTTTTTTCGTTGTCCACGTTTTCGTCCGGTGGAGAGGTGGGCTCTTCGTATTCTTCTTCCTCTTCCTCTTCTTCGTCCCACTTCATGGTGTCGTCTTCCTCGATCTTCTCGTCGACTTCATCCGCTTCGATGTCGCTGAGGTCCTCTTCGAGCGCTTCATCTTTGGACTTGGGGGCGGGTTCGTCGTCCTCCAGTTCGAAACCTTCGGGCACGTATTCCAGAATCGATGTGATCTCGGCAAAGAAATGGGTGGTTTTTCCTTCCATGAAGTCACCGGTCTGCTGCTCGCGAATCTCTTCCTCCAGCTCCTCGATGGTCAGGGACTGGGAGAAATCGATCAGATCGTTGAGCATCTTGATGCGCAGTTTGGTCAGATGGTCCAGGAGGTCGGCGTAGGGGCCTTTATCTTCGTCCAGGATATCGGGTAGGGCGAAGAGCTGTTCCTCGCTCTCGAGGATGCTGTCCTTGATCCGCTTGAGCACGACGGTCTTGTCCTTCTCCACGTTGTCGATCGCGAAAGAATAAAAGGCGTCGTCAACCAGCTCGTTTTGCAGGCCGTAGTCTTGCAGCGGTTCGATCAGGTCGATGATGTACTGAAATTGTCGCGGATCAATGATGCCGAGTCCGTCGACGTCCCAGTGGACGGGGTCGCTGATTTCATGGACCCACCAGTTCATATCTTCGCCTAGGCGAGCTTTGCACCAAGTTAGTTTAGTTGTAGGATTTGGCATGTGTAGTCGTCGTGTTTAGAAATAGGGTAACATTCCACTATTCAATCACGTCTAGTAGGGGTAAAGGCACGGGAAGCGCTTTGTAAAGTGCTTTTGAGAAAAATTAACACGGCTTCTTTTTCGTTGTTTTGGCCGGCGGCACTGTTAGCTTCCACGGCTCTACACAAAAAGGATGTAATGGCACTTGTATACGAGAAGATGATACGCCCGCTTTTGTTCCGGATGGAGCCGGAGCAAGCACACGATCGCGGGCGCACCGCGTTAATGACACTTAGCTCTCTACCGACGCTGTGTAAGCTCTTTCGTGCCTACAATCTCGTCCGCGAGGATAAGCCCGTAAAGCTCTTCGGATTGGAGTTTCCCAATCGCGTCGGCCTGGCCGCCGGCATGGATAAGGACGGCGAGTTTCCCCGCGCGATCGAGGCCCTGGGCTTTGGCCATGTGGAAGTCGGCACCGTGACGCCGGAAAGCCAGCCGGGCAATCCGCGCCCCCGGCTCTTTCGATATCCGGAATACAACGCCCTGGTCAACCGCATGGGTTTTAACAACCGCGGCTCCGAGGTGATGTTGAACGCGCTCGCCAAACACTATCCCAAGGGCAAGCGGGGTGTGCCGGTGGGTGTCAATATCGGCAAGGCAAAGACCACACCGCTCGACAAGGCGGTCGACGATTATATCGCCTGCTTCCGTAAACTGGCGGATCAGGCCGATTACTTTACGGTCAATATCAGTAGTCCCAATACCGCCGGTCTGCGTGACCTGCAGTCCGAGGCCTACCTCCGCGACCTGCTTGCCACCCTGAGGGGCGAAAATAAAAGCCATGCCAAAAAGCTCGGCCGGCCGGCGCACCCTCTATTGCTGAAAATTGCACCGGACCTGAGTTTTAAGGAAATCGATGTCATTCTCGAGGTGCTGCTCGATTTGAAATACGACGGTATTATTGCCACAAACACCACGATCCAACGGCCCAACGGATTCCCCGGATCCGAGACCGGGGGCCTGAGTGGCGGGGCGTTTATCCGCAAACGGTCCACCGACGTCATCAACTACATTTACAAAAGCACCTCCGGCAAGCTCCCGATTGTGGGGGTCGGAGGGATCGATTCCCCGGAGGCTGCCGGTGAGAAAGTCGACGCCGGTGCTTCGCTCATCCAGCTTTATACAGGTTGGGTCTATCGCGGCCCGTTTTTTGCCCGAACTTTGGCCAAAGCCCTCAAGGCCAAGGGCGAAGACTGGATCTAGCCGACGACACTTCTGCTGGGTTTGCCTACGAATCGGAAAAGCTGAAGGCTTTTTCGGGGGCCTGGTCGTCGATCGCCAGACGGTCGATGTTGATCGGGACGGTCAGCACGACGGTGGGCTTGTCGTCGGCGCGACCGGTGTAGGTGGTCTGGCCGAGCCACGGACTCCTCTTTTCCGTGAACGTGTAGTCACGGCTTTCCAGGTCTTTACCCAGTGCGTTCATCTTGGAACGGCTCATGCCGGTGCCGGCAAAATCTAGAACAAGGTGTCCGCTTTCACCTTTCTCCTCGTCGACGACGCAATTCACCCCCGGGGTGTGCTTTTGTACGACGACAAGTAATTTGGAAACTTTTTCCAGCTTATGGCGGAGTTTGCGTGGATTCATAACAACATACCATGATGCCCCTAATTTATTTTATCAAGAGTCGCCTTAACTAAGATCTATGCTTTATTGAGGGAATGATTACCATAATTGCTGGAACCAACCGACCGGATGCGAATAGCCGCAAAGTAGCACATTCCTTACTGCGCTTTTATGAAAACGCAGGGAAGCAGGCGCAAATTCTTGATTTGGCCGACCTGCCTCAGGAGATCTTTTTGCCGGAATCGTATGGTGAAAAGCCTGCGGGGTTTCAGCCCTTTGCCGATTCCGTGCTCGCGTCCTCGGGCCTTCACGTGGTCACTCCCGAGTATAACGGCGGTTTTCCCGGTATCCTGAAATACTTTATCGATATGCTTCCGTTCCCGGAGAGTTTCGAAGACCGACCGGTTGCTTTTACCGGAGTGGCAGCCGGAATGTTTGGTGCGTTGCGTCCGGTTGAACAGCTTCAGCAAATTTTTGCCTATCGGAACGCGCATATTTATCCGAGCCGGGTCTTTATCATGAAGGTGAACGATGTCCTGAACGATGCGGGCGAACTGGATGATGCCGAGATTGCCGGCCGCCTGAAGGAACAGTCCGAAGGATTTGCCGCTTTTGTGGCCCAGCTGAATAAAAAATAAAGGCTAGGCCGCTCCGCCTGAAATCGCGGAGTCCGTTGCGGCGACCAATCGTTGAAAATTCCCGCCCAGCAGTGCGGCCCGTTCTGCTTCGTCCAGACCTGCTTCGTCCCGGATAGCATCCAGAAATGTTTTCATTTCCGCGCTGCGTCGTCTGCGCGGGTAGATGCGGAGCGGGTAGTCTGAGCCGAACAGAACATGATCCGGGCCGGCTTTATCCATGATTTCACGAAAGACACTCATCCGGTAGAGCAGGGGACTGGCCGAGCAGTCGAAGTAGAGGTTGGCCGGCAGGGCCTGAGTGGTGTGCCGCGGGAGTCCGCCACCCCAGTGGGCCAGAATCAAATTCAGGCCGCTCGTCTCAGCTGCCATTTTCATGTAGTCCTGCAGCGGGGTCGGCACCGACGAAGGATGGTCGGGGCCATTCTCGGATGTGGCATGACAATTGACCGGCCAGTGGTGGGCCGCGCACCAGCGCGCCAGTGTCTGCCAGTGCTCACTCTCCGAGTCAAAGCCCTGCACGCCGGGGTGCAATTCACCCACGCCGCGCAAGCCCATCGACTGAGCCAATTCAAGTTGTTCGATAACATTTTCGTTGGGCAGAATCGCGGCAAAGCCGATGAAGCGCTTCGGGGCCGCCCGCACCCACTCTGCGATGACTTCGTTGTGCCAGCGGCAGCTTGCCTCATTCTCCCAATACCAGCCCAGCAGCACGGCGCGGTCGACCCCGGCCTGATCCATGGCCTGCAGGAATTTCTTCGGGTCGGCCCAATCCTGAATGCTCTTGCGGCCTTCGGGCGCAACCAGATCCGCCCAGTGCAGTTCGCGCCGTGCCTCCGCCCATTTGCGGGGGTCGGCCACGACCTCTTCCGGATAGCAGTGGGTATGGCAGTCGATGATCATGAACGATTATTTTGAGCAGCTAATTGACGTGGATAAACCTTAATTAATGTATGGGCAATTCGAGGATTAAGCCCATCTATCATCACACCCGTATGCCCGAACTCGCCGAAGTCGAATACTACCGTAAGCAATGGTCCCCCGGAATCGGGCAAATCGTGGCTGGCGTAGAGCTGCACCCGGATAAACGCATCTACCGGGGGGTGGATACGGATGCACTGGTCCGGGGGTTAAAGGGGCGGCCGTTGAAGAAAAGTATGACACATGGTAAGCGGATGTGCTTTATCTTCGGAGATCGGCACTGGCTGGGGGTGCACCTCGGCATGACAGGAAAGAACTTTGTGCGGGGGGAGGATTACCAGCCGGCTAAGCATGATCATTTGGTGGTCGCCATGGAGTCCGGAACGAAGCTGGTTTTCAGCGATCCCCGCCTCTTCGGGCGCATTCATTATGCCGAAAGCAGGACGCCTCCGGAATGGTGGTCGGATTTGCCGGCCGAAATTTTATCAGATGCTTTTACCGTAGAGCGGCTGCAAAATTTTTTAAAGCGTCGCGCCCGGGCCGCGATCAAGGCCGTGCTGCTCATGCAGGAGGTTTTTCCGGGCATTGGTAACTGGATGGCGGACGAAATTCTCTGGAGAGCCCGGCTGCACCCCGCCACGCCTGCGGGGCAATTATGCAAGAGGCAGCAGGACGAGCTCTATCGTCGTATACGGGAAGTCAGTCGCGATGCGCTGGAGGTGATCGGGAGCGACTGGAACACCCCGCCGGATGACTGGCTGTTTAACCACCGTTGGCGAGACGGAGGCATTTGTCCCAAAACCGGTCGTCCGCTTGTCCGCGAAAAAATCGGCGGCCGCACGACATGCTGGTCCCCGGCTTGGCAGAAATAGAGAGGACTCCCGTGCTGTGGGTTTTGTCCACATGCCTGCTGCGTCCTTCCCCCTCGTCTGATGACTGCAGACAAAAAAACGCCGCTCTTTCGAGCGGCGTTTGCTTTGGTAGAGAGTAGTCAGCCGGAGGCTTATTTGAATTCGGCTTCGACTTCGTTGACGGTCTTGGAGACGCGGGCAACGATCTTGTAGGGGTCGCCTTGCGAGTTCGGGCGGCGGTCCTCCAGGTAGCCTTTGTAGGCGTCGTCCTTGACGAAGCTGTGCGGGACGCGGATAGAAGCGCCACGGTCAGCGATACCCCAGGAGAACTTGTCGATCGACTGAGTTTCGTGGAGACCGGTGAGACGTAGGTGATTGTCCGGACCGTATGCGGCGATGTGCTCGTCCTTGTACTCTTCGAACTTGTCCATGAGCTTCATGAAGTAGTCCTTACCGCCGGTTTCACGCATGAAGTCGGTGGAGAAGTTACAGTGCATGCCGGAGCCGTTCCAGTCGCCGATGAATGGCTTACAGTGCCACTCAACATCGATACCGTACTTTTCGCAGAGGCGAAGGAGAAGGTAGCGAGCGACCCACATTTGGTCACAGGCGTTGTAGGAGCCCTTGCCGAAAATTTGGAATTCCCACTGGCCCTTGGCCACTTCGGCGTTGATGCCTTCATGGTTGATGCCGGCGAAGATGCAGAGGTCGAGGTGTTCTTCAACGATTTGACGGGCGATATCGCCGACGTTGCAGTAACCGACACCGGTGTAGTACTCACCCTGCGGTGCAGGATAGCTGTTCGGATCTTCCGGCCAGCCGAGGGGACGGCCATCCTGTTGAAGGAAGTATTCCTGTTCGAGACCGACCCAGAGGCCGGGATCGTCGGGGATGGTGGCGCGTGAATTGGACGGGTGCGGGCTGCCGTCGGGCAGGAGCACTTCGCTCATCACGATGTAGGCGTCTTTGCGAGCACCGTCCGGGAAGATTGCGACTGGCTTAAGCATGCAGTCGGAATCGCTGCCGTCTGCTTGCTGCGTGGAGCTGCCGTCGAAGCCCCACATTGGGCAGTCTTCGAGGGTCACTTTACCCATTTCGCCGTCGATAAGCTTAGTCTTACCGCGGAGGTTTGCGACGGGCTCGTAACCATCGAGCCAGATGTATTCTAGTTTGATCTTAGCCATAATTCTGTGCTGTATCAGGGAGTTTTGATGTTGTGGTGAAACGTCGGAAGCGGTCTGTAAGGCAGAAGTGCTCCCTTCGTGAAATGAAGTTCAGCAGAATGTATGCCAGCGTATCGAGAGCAAGGGTTTTTCATCTAATTTTTGATTGCGGCCCGGGGGGAGTGGCTTGTGCGCTTGCCAAAAACGGAGGGCACAGCTCAACTGTGGTCCATGCATGAGGCAAAAAATACCGGTCGCGCGACTGTTCATATCGGCTACGATGGGCGGGTGCATAAGTATTTCAAGGGCCCCCAGGCCCGGGAGCGCTATGAGAATGAGGTGCGGGTACTCAAATTTCTCGATCAGCACGGCTGCCCGTTCGTGCCTAAGATCATCGAGACGGATGCGGAGAAGCTTTATCTGGTGACTTCGAACTGCGGTTCGCGGGTCGACCATTTGGGCACGTCAAAAAAGGAGCAGATTTTTGCCGAATTGGAGCAATACGGGGTGCAGCACGATGATGCGGAGGTCCGGAACATCACCTACAGCCCCCAACTCGGACGCTTTTGCGTGATCGATTTCGAATTCGCCACCATTTTGGTGCCGGGTTATCCCGATCCGCCGGAAATGAAGTCGGTGGCGGATCGTTCGCAGTGGGTATCCAAAGAGGGCGACCATGAGTAAGCAGGAGGGAAGTTGCGCAAAGAATATTTCCTGGTCCGGTATCACGGATGTGGGCCGTTTCCGGAAGGAGAACCAGGATGCTTTTCTCGCTCTGACCCTGGACGGGCAGGGCGTTTGCCGCCTGGGTAAATACGGTCAGGGCAGCCTCGACTCGGCCGATTACATTTTCGCGGTCAGCGACGGGATGGGCGGGGCCAATGCCGGTGATTTCGCCAGCCGCATTGCGGTCGACCAGATCACGCGTTTGCTGCCGGCGGCGTTCCGTAGTTCGGCGGGTGGCATGGGCGTGGGCTTTCAGGACCTGTTGGGCGAAATTTTCGACCACATCCACGCCGAGCTGGTGAAGCTCGGCCAATCCTACGAGGAACTCAGCGGGATGGGGGCCACGCTCAGTCTGTGTTGGGTGCGCCCGGATTGGATCTACTTTGCCCATGTCGGGGATAGCCGGATCTACCACCTGCCAGCGGACGGAGGCATCCGGCAGATCAGCCACGACCATACGCATGTCGGCTGGCTCCAGCGCAAGGGAGAACTGAACGAAATGCAGGCCCGCAGCCATCCCAGCCGGAATGCGCTCCAGCAGGTTTTGGGCGGGAAAAACCAGAACTTGTCCCCTCATTTCGGGGCCATCGGTTACGAGCCGGGGGATGCCTTCCTGATCTGCTCGGACGGCCTGGTCGAGGGGCTCTTCAACAGCGGGATCAAACGGCTGATTCGGAAGCCCGGCCCGCGTGACGAGGGGAATCCCGCCGAGCGGCTGGTCCATGAAGCCGTGCAGACCGATGGTAAGGATAATACCACCGCGCTTGTCTTTGAGTTATCATAGCAGTGTTGAACTTTTATCGGTTATACGAATCCCCGAAGCAGAGTTTGCTGCGTCATCGCCGTAAAACTCCGTCGAGGCCACGTGGCCTCGCTTGTCAACGCGGGGTTTTCGAGATGTGACATCTGTCTTTTTGTCAGAAAAAAGTCAGTCAATGGTACCATATCACTTTGCAAGAGTTTTGATCTTTTTGGAAACAGATTTTGTAGCGAACTTGCGCCAGCAAGGTCGAGGGTGGTATCTGAGTGCTAATCGACGGCACTGGCGTGCCATCGCTACAACCACTAAGTATCAATTCTTTTTTAATTGGTATAAGTCGACGCACCTGATCCGGCATTATCCCAGTCAATATCTGCTATTGACAAGGCGCAGTCCAGCTATTTTGAATATTCAAAATATGAAGTTCTATAAGTCAACATTTGCGGGTTTATTCATTTTGCTACTTGCCTTCGGGCTGGCTGCATGTCGCTCCGAGCCGTCAAGTGCCGCTGGTGATGCTGAAAGCGGCGATCAATACACAATTGCCTGCACGGTTGGCATGATTACCGATGTGGTGCGCAACGTGGCCGGGGAGTATGCCGAGGTAGAGGGCATCATCGGCGAGGGTGTCGACCCGCACCTCTACAAGCCGACTCGTTCTGATGTCGTGACCCTGAACGGGGCGGATGTCATCTTCTACAACGGCTTGCTTCTGGAAGGAAAGATGGCCGATGTCTTGGTGCAGGTCGCGACCTCGGGCAAGCCGGTGCATGCGGTAACGGAGAAGATTCTTGGAGACGAGCACTACCTGATGGAAAAAGAGGACGGATCCAGTCACACGGATCCGCATGTCTGGATGGATGTCGAGGGTTGGCTGACCGGTGTCGATGTGATTGCCCGGGCACTGGCCGAATATGATCCGGAAAATGCCCAGGATTATCTGTCTGCGGCCGGCAGCTATGCGGAAAAGTTGAAGGCGTTGGACGATTACGCCGCCAGTGCGATGGCCACCATTCCCGAGGGACAGCGGGTTCTGGTGACGGCTCACGATGCCTTTCGTTATATGGGGCGCGCCTACGGACTGGAAGTTCGTGGTATTCAGGGGATCAGCACGGAATCCGAAGCGGGCGTCCGGGACCTGGAGGATCTGATTGATTTCATCGTTACGCGAAACATTCCCGCCGTATTTGTCGAGAGCTCGGTAGCGGACAAGAACGTCCGGGCACTGGTCGAGGGGGCCAAGGCCCGCGGACACAAGGTGCGGATCGGCGGCGAGCTTTTTTCCGACGCCATGGGACAGCCCGGGACCTACGAGGGCACCTACATCGGCATGATTGACCACAATGTTACAACTATCGTCAACGCCCTAGGCGGAGATGCCGGCGGCTTTGAGAAAAATTAATCTTATGTGTTACCACGGTGGATGCTTATCCGGATGATGGCGGAAAGGGGAATTAAAGAATCGAACACAAGCGTACTATGAAGTCCGTATCCAAGCAGCAAATACACGATGAAGTCCTGCCCCGGTGTGAGGACTATCCCTTGGCTGTGCGTGACTTGACGGTGGCGTATCACCGTAAGCCGGTGGTGTGGGATATCGATCTGGCCATTCCTGAAGGCAAGTTGGTTGCGGTGGTCGGGCCGAACGGTGCGGGCAAAAGCACGCTCCTGAAGGCATGTTTGGACCTGATCCCAAAAACGTCCGGGGAAGTCTCTTTTTACGGGAAGCCCTATGCCAAGCAGCTCAAGCGGGTCGGCTACGTTCCGCAGCGGGAGAGTGTTGACTGGGATTTTCCGGTGAGTGTGCTCGACGTGGTGGCCATGGGCACCTACGGCCAGCTCGGTTGGTTCAGGCGTTTGTCCAAGCGCTGCAAGGCTCTGGCGATGCAGGCGCTCGAACGAGTCGGGATGGAAGATTATGCCGACCGCCAGATCAGCCAGCTCTCCGGTGGCCAGCAGCAGCGCACCTTTCTGGCCCGGGCTCTGGTCCAGGACGCGGACATCTACTTTATGGACGAGCCTTTCGCGGCTGTGGATGCGGCGACCGAGCGAGCCATCGTCGAACTCCTGAAGGATCTGCAGTTGCGGGGGAAGACCTGTCTGGTCGTCCACCACGATCTGGCAACCGTCTCGCAATACTTTGATTGGACGGTCCTCCTGAATATGCGGGTCGTCGCGGCCGGCCCGACCAGGGAGGTTTTTCATAATGAAAATCTGCGCAAGACCTACGGTGGCAAGTTGAGCCTGCTCAGCGAAGCCGCGGAAGAATTTATGCGCAATCAATAAGGGTGCCTGAATTATCTGAAATTTTGAATGTCCTCTTGTTGCGTGACTACAACACGCGGCTGGTGGTGATCTGTGCCTTGTTGCTCGGTTGTGCCTGCGGGCTGATGGGAGGCTTCCTCCTGCTGAGCAAGCGTTCCCTGATGGGCGACACACTTTCCCACGCCACCCTGCCGGGAGTCGGCATTGCATTTATGGTTTCGGTGGCCTTCGGCATGACGGGAAAGTCGCTGCCGATTCTCTTGTTGGGTGCATCCGTCAGCGGTATTATCGGATGCCTCGCGGTACTTTTTATCCGCAACCACTCCCGGATTAAGGACGATGCCGCGATGGGGATCGTACTCAGTGTCTTCTTCGGGGCCGGCGTCGCCGTACTGAGTGTGATCCAGAGCATGCCCGAAGGGAGCGCCGCCGGTTTGGAATCCTTTATTTACGGTAAGACGGCTTCGATGGTAGCGGGGGATTTTCATATTATCATTGCCGTGACGGTCTCCGTCATCCTGCTCTCAATTTTATTTTTCAAAGAGTTTCGCCTGCTTTGTTTCGATGAGAATTTCGCGGCGGCGCAGGGTTGGCCCGTGCGCTGGCTGGATATTTTACTTCTCGGTCTGGTGACTCTTGTCACCGTAGCGGGGCTACAGGCGGTCGGGCTTATTCTGATCATTGCTTTTCTCATCACGCCGGCGGCTGCGGCTCGTTTCTGGTCGGAGCGACTGGATAACATGTTGATCCTGTCCGCCGTGATCGGAGCCCTCAGCGGATGGTTGGGGGCCAGCATCAGTGCCTTTTTTCCGCGGATGCCGGCGGGGGCGCTCATCGTTCTGGTGGCGGCGGCCTTTTTTCTGTTCAGCATGCTGCTGGGGCGCTCACGCGGTGTGCTGGTGCGTTTTATTCGTCAGGAGCGTCTCAAGAGGAAAGTCGGGCGGCAGCATTTGCTGCGTGCGCTCTACGAAATTATCGAGGCGGACCTTAACGGGGCCGAGGAAGTGTCGATTCGTCCGGTGGCTTTTCGCCAGGTGCGTGGCCGGCGTACCTGGAGCGATGCAAACCTGAAGCGTTATATCCGACAGGCTTACGAGGACGGATTAATTCGGGAGCAGGAAGGGGAAGCGATTACCCTGACCGATGCCGGTTTTCAGCAGGCGGCAAAAGTGACCCGGAATCACCGCCTCTGGGAGATTTACTTAATTGAATACGCTGACGTGGCCACCAGTCGGGTGGACCGTGACGCCGATACGGTCGAGCACATCCTGGGAGAACGGATGGTAGTCACTTTGGAGGCCAAACTGATGCAACTGCGCGAGGCCGGCCACCCCGGCGTGCCGGCGAGTCCGCACCCCATACGCCCCGGTGACTAGGAGTGAGAGTGAGAGTGAAGGTGAAAGTGATCGTGAGAGTGTTATGACTTGGTTTGCCATAGATACGTGGATTGTGGTTGTGGGGGTGTTTGCCGCGGTTTCCTGCGCTCTTCTTGGGAACTTTCTGGTTCTGCGCAAAATGAGCATGATGGGGGATGCCATCAGTCATGCGGTTTTGCCGGGTCTGGCGATGGCTTTCCTGATCACGGGGGCGCGGGCCAGTCTGACCATGTTTATCGGTGCGGCGATTGCCGGTGTGCTGACGGCGTTGTTTTCCCAGTGGATCAGTAAATTCGGTAATGTGGACCGCGGGGCCTCGATGGGCATTGTCTTTACCACGCTCTTCGCTCTCGGGCTGATTCTGATTGTCCAGGCGGCCGACCATGTGGACCTTGATCCCGGTTGTGTGCTTTACGGCGCGATTGAGCTGACTCCGCTCGACGTGGTATGGCGCCCCAACTTATTTGGTCAGGCGCTAGAGGTGCCGCGGGCTGCGCTGGTGCTGGGTGGGGTCACATTAATCAATCTGCTCTTCATCGTGCTCTTTTTCAAAGAGCTGCGGATCTCTTCGTTCGACCCCGAACTGGCTACGACAATGGGGATCAACTCAAACCTGATGCACTATCTATTGATGACGCTGGTGGCGATAACGACGGTGGCGGCCTTTGAAGCAGTGGGCAGCATTATCGTGATTGCCATGTTGATTGCACCGGCCACGGCGGCTCACCTGCTGACCGACCGTCTGGTTTCGATGATTATTGTCAGTGTGATTCTGGCCATCTTATCCGCGGTGCTCGGGCACCTCAGCGCACTGCTTATGCCCGGGTGGTTTGATTTCGGAAACACCGCCTCCTCGAAAATTGATAGCATTTCCACCTCCGGCATGATGGCTGTGATGTCCGGCTTGATCTTTACCCTGGTGTTCTTTTTTGCCCCGCGCCACGGGATTGTGGCGAAGCATTTGCTGGGCGCAAAAGAAGCTGCGGATTAACGATCCAGTAACTTGAGGAATTCCTCGTTGCTCTTCGTTTGACTGAAGCGGTCGATCATGGCCTCGGCGGCATCTTCGATCTTCTGGCCGGCGAGAGCCCGTCGGAGGAATTGAGCGCCTTCCAGAGATTTGCCGGAGAGCAAGAGTTCTTCCTTCCGTGTGCCGGAGGCGTTGAGGTTAATGGCAGGCCAGAGCCGGAGTTCGGCCGCCTTGCGGTCGAGTACCATCTCCATGTTGCCGGTGCCTTTAAATTCCTGAAAGATGAGGTCATCCATCTTACTGCCGGTCTCGATCAGGGCCGTGGCAATAATGGTCAGACTGCCGCCTTCTTCGCAATTTCGGGCTGCCGAGAAGAGCTGTCTGGGTTTTTCCAGGGCGCGCACGTCGAGGCCGCCGGTCATGGTGCGTCCGCCTTTCCCGGAGGCCGCGTTATAGGCCCGCGCCAGGCGGGTGATCGAATCGAGAAGGAAGACGACGTCCTTTCCCGCCTCGACGAGGCGTTTGGCCCGCTCGATGGCGAGTTCGGCCAGGCGCAGGTGATTGGAAAGTTCTTCGTCGTTCGACGAAGCGTAGATCTCGGCATCGACGCTGCGTTTGAAGTCGGTGACCTCCTCTGGACGTTCATCCACCAGCAGCACGATGCAATGGCACTCGGGGTGGTTCTCGATGACGCCGTGTGCGATATCATGCAGAAGAGTGGTCTTGCCGGTACGGGGGGGGGCGACGATCAAGCCCCGGGTGCCTTTACCAATCGGGCAAAAGAGATCCATGATCCGGGTGGTGACACGCCCGTCTTTCGCTTCCAAACGGATTTGTTCGTCCGGTGCCACCGAGACCATTTGCTGGAAACTGTAGCGGCCCTTGCGCTCTTCGATGGTGGCGCCGTCAACTTTCTCGATAAAGCGCACCTTCGGATTGGGGAACTTGTCGTTATGCAGGGCCTTGGCCTCGATGAAGTTGCCCTTCTTGAGCTTGAATCGTTTGATCAGCTCGCGTGGTACGAAAGGATCACTTGGCTTGGTCTTCCCGTTGCGGGCAGGGTCAAGCAATTGACCGGTTTTGTTTTGGAGGATATCCAAAATTCCGGATACAGCGATCTCGTTGTCTTTTGGCTTTTCGGTTTCTAAAGCTTGTTCTTCACTCATGTCGGAGCGTTTATGCAGGTAGGGCAGGCACAATCAAATTGAGAGGCTGGCCGTTGAACACCACCAATGCTAGATTTACCAGAATGGTGGCAGGAATATCGCGATGGCAGGGGTTCGGGTTCCAAGCCTGGAATTACGCGCAGCGCCTAATTCCTCGTAACGATGTCTGATGGATGGTTCAGATGCCTCAAGCTGTCAATGTCTTATCGAGGGCAAAAAAGCAGGCCTTTTTTCGGGGGGAAGCAAATCCGGACCATACCTGAGGAAGTGCTCCGATCACTCCCTCAGGTGTTCTTCCATGGCTTTGCACCGGAAGGTGAAGATTTTCTTCAGTTGGGGTTTCACCAGGATCGGGTGGGCCAGGCCGCCAAACGGACCGAAAGGAAGAACATAGTTCACACGGTCGACGAATCGAACGCCGTCATCGACTTCCGTGATCTCGTGATAATGATACCATAGTTTGTAGGGGCCGATACGCTGTTCATCCACGAAGGAATGATTCTCCCGGATATGCTTTAACTCCGTAAGCCAGCGCTGTTTCCCCATGAAGGGAATCCCGACACGATACTCGATAAGCAGCCCGTTATACATCTTGTCCGGCACATCCGTGATGATGTCGAAACTCATGTCAGGAGGTGTGATGATGTCCAGGTTGGCGGGGGCGCTGATAAACTCCCAGGCACGTTCGATGTCGGTGGGGATGATCTGCTCCCGGTAAAGCGTGTGTATTTTTGCCATATTGGATAATCGGGCAATTATCGCTTTTCCTTACCTGATTGAGCTGTAAGTTGCCTTCAAACCAATCGTTCAGTCCACTACCAACTATGCGAACACTCTCCCAAATCGTTGCCCATGCTTTTAAAGACGAGGATAATCGGCTTTTGATGGCTTCCTCGCCCCTCGTCTTTATGCACTTAGCTGCCCTGGGTGTGTTCTTTACCGGCTTCAGCTGGGTGGCGCTCGTCGCTTTGGCTGTCACCTACGTGACCCGGGTTTTCGCGCTGACCGCGGGCTTTCACCGTTACTTTTCCCACCGTTCTTTCAAGACCAGTCGTTTCTTTCAATTTGTCATGGCCTGGGTGGGCACATCTTCCGCTCAACTCGGACCGATGTGGTGGGCCGCCAATCACCGCCACCATCACCAGCACTCGGACAAGGAAGAGGACATTCATTCACCGGTGATCAAGGATGCCTTCTGGGCGCACGTAGGTTGGATTTTGTGCCGCGCCTACAGCTCGATTCAGCACGACCGGGTGAAGGACTTAAACAAGTACCCCGAACTGCGCTTTATCGATCGTTTCCACATCCTGCCGGTGCTTTCTCTGGTCGGGCTGCTTTATGGCATCGGTGCGGGCCTGAATTATTACTTCCCGGCACTCGGGACCAGCGGGCTTCAACTCGTGATGTGGGGCTTCTTCCTCAGTACGGTGCTGGTCTACCATGTCACCTTTTGTGTGAATTCCGTGACGCACATTATCGGGAAGAAACGCTTTGAGACGGATGATGAAAGCCGTAATAGCTGGTGGGTCGCACTACTCACTTTTGGGGAAGGTTGGCACAACAACCACCATCGCTGGCCACTCTCGGCGCGGCAGGGTATGTATTGGTGGGAACTCGACCTGACTTACTACATGTTGCGTGGTCTCGAGAAGCTTGGCCTGGTTTGGGACCTGAAGGTTTATCCCAAGAAAATTTATGCTGAGGCCACCGCTCAAGAGAAGGGGGCCTGATCATGCCTGAATTCTGGTATGGCTTGTTCCCCGTAGGATTTGCATTGGCGCTGGGTGCCTACCTGCTGGCTTTGAAGATCCGTTTGTTTGCGGTGGTCGATACTATTTGGGCGACCGGCATGGGGGTTGGTGCCCTGATTTACTACCTCATGTCAGCTCCCGGAAACGTGCGGGGCGCTGCGGCCCTGGCGATCATGCTCTTCTGGTCGGGGCGCTTAAGCCTGCACCTCCTGCGCGACCGAATTCTCAGAGGTAAGGAAGATCCGCGATATGCCGCCCTGGCAAAGCACTGGGGCGAGCGAGCCAATTTTCGCTTTCTCTTCGTCTTTCTCGGTCAGATCCCATTGGTGGCGCTTTTTCTGGTACCGTTCAGTCTGGCAGTCGGGCATACCCAGCCGGACTGGCGAGTGCTCGATAGCCTCGGGATACTGATCGCAGTAACGGCGCTGGCCGGTGAACTGGTTGCGGACCGGCAACTGGCCCGTTTTCGGGCGGATGAAGGCAACACCGGGAAAGTCTGCCGCCAGGGCCTCTGGCGCTACACCCGCCACCCCAACTACTTTTTTGAGTGGCTCCACTGGTTCGCTTACGTGGCATTTGCCTGGGGGCCCCCCCAGGCTTGGTTGTCATTCGTCGGCCCTGTAATGATGTATCTGTTTTTGCGATACATCACCGGCGTACCTTTTGCCGAGCGTTCCTCTTTGAAGAGCCGTGGCGAAGCCTACCGAGACTACCAAAAATCCACCAATACCTTTTTCCCATGGAGACCACAGCGAGACCACAATTCGTAACGACAGGCAATTCCGGTTCCGATGTGCGGCCCACTATGATCGAAGCGCTCTTCGCCCGGGCACTCAAGGGGCTGAAAGGCGGTAGTCTCCGGATAAGTTTTCCCAGTGGGGCTCAAGCGCTGATAGGGGACACGTCCTACCCACTGCTGGAGCTGAACATTCTCAAGCGCGAATTTTTTGGAAAAGTCTTTTCCGGAGGCAGCATCGGCTTCGGTGAATCCTATGTGGACGGCGACTGGGAGACGCCGGACCTGACGGGGCTGCTTTCTCTCCTGGCAAAAAACCAACCCAACATCGGCCCCCTTCGCCGTGGGCTTTCGCTGCTGACCCGTTGGATGAACCGCCTCTATCACAAGGCCCGTCGAAATACGCTGACGAAGAGCCGCGAAAACATTCAGGAGCATTACGATCTGAGTAATGAATTCTATGCTCAGTTTTTGGACGGCAGTATGACTTATTCGAGTGCCCGTTTTAAGAGCTACTACGATACGCTCGAGCAGGCGCAATCCCGTAAGATTAATCACATGCTCGACTTGGCCGGGGTTGGTGAGGGGCATCACATTCTGGAGATTGGCTCAGGCTGGGGGGCGCTGGCTCTCGCGGCGGCCCGGCGCGGCAGCCGTGTGACCACCGTGACACTTTCTGAAGCCCAGTATGCTTACGCACAGAAACTCTTTGAAGAGCAGGGCGTGAGCGATCTGATCGATATCCGCTTGCAGGACTATCGGGATATTACCGGCAGCTACGATGCCGTGCTTTCTTGTGAAATGATTGAAGCGGTGGGCCGCGAGTATTTGCCTTCCTATTTTGAGACCGTCCAGCGTTCACTTAAGCCGCAGGCAAAGGCAGTGATACAGGCCATCACGATACCCGACGAACGTTACGCCACTTACTCCAAGAGCTGCGACTGGATTCAAAAGCATATTTTTCCCGGTGGGCATTTACCTTCACCTGGAGCGATTCGTGACTGTGTGCGCCGGTCCGGAGCCATGCGGATCCTGTCTGTCGATAAATTCGGTAAAGACTATGCGGAAACCCTCGGCCGCTGGGCGAAAGCCTTCAACCGCAACTGGCGTAAGATCGAACCACTGGGTTTCGATGTTAATTTCCGGCGGAAGTGGAACTACTATCTTAGCTATTGCGAAGCCGGCTTCGACAACGAGCTCATCGATGTCGAGCACATCGTGCTGGAGCGTTTCTAGACAGAAACTCAGGCCGATGGGTTGGGCGCGTCGGTCGGTTCGTCTTCTTCTACCGGACCCGGATCGCTGTCCGCTGAGTCTTCTAGCTTGGCTGACTTGGCGCGGGCTTTTTTCTCTGCTTTCAGGCGCGCCTTTTTTTCGAGGCGTTCACAAAACTCCTTGTATTGAATCACCTCATGCCGCCCATCTTCGTATTCCACAATGGCGGTGAGCGACTCAACCCAGTCCCCGGAGTTGATGTAGTGGATGTCACCCACCATTTTGTCGTCGGGCGTGTGGATGTGCCCGCAGATGATGCCACTACATTCGCGCTTGCGGGCCAGGTTCTGAAGTTGATCCTCGTATTTACCCACGAAGCTGACGGCGCTCTTGACCTTGGCCTTGATCGCTTTGCTCAGGGAGAAGTATTCCTTGCCCCGCCAGGCACGATAGTGGTTGTAGAAGCGGTTGATCTTGAGCAGGCTCTGGTAGCCGATGTCGCCCAGCACCGCCAGCCACTTGTGGTTGATGGTCACGGCATCAAAGCCGTCGCCGTGTACGACGAGGTATTTATCGCCGTTCGGGGATTCGTGGATGTGCTCGTTAACGACTTTTATGTTACCGAAGAAGAGGGGCAGGCAGCGTTCAAGAAAGTCATCATGGTTGCCGCGAAGGTAAACAACCTCGGTGTGCCGCTTTTCCACTTTTTTGAGCACGAGGCGAACAAATCTGGTGTGTTGGTCCGTCCAACCGCCTTTCCGGGCCAAGCTCCAGCCATCAATAATATCGCCGTTCAAAACCAGCTTTTCGCAATGCGTGTGTTTGAGGAAGTGGTTTACTTCATCAATTTTGCAATCGAGGGTGCCAAGGTGCACATCCGAGAGAAATATAGTCTTATAGGATAGTGTGGTCTTTTTCACAGCATGGAGTTTGCGGAACGACCCCATAAACTGTCGCCATACTGCTTTTGGTCAAAGAAATTTAACCCGCCTGTTTAACTTGTCACCCAATCGTCATATAGAGTTTTTGGCACCGGAGAACCGCTCATAGCGATTCGAAAAAAATTTGATTCTATCCACCGGGAGATGCAGCTCACACAAACGCAAAGCTTAGGCAGCGCAAGCCGTCTGGACCACCAGCAGAAGCGATACCGATTGCACGATCGCGGCCCGGACGGAGCCGGGCCCTCCCGCATTTTCCCTTGTTAAAGGATCAAATAATCCTCGAAACGGTTCAGCTGTTTTTCTTTTCCAGCTCCCGCAGATAGTTCCAACTGAACAGGCCGGTATTGTGGCCGTCGCTAAAACAGGGGCGGATCGCGTAGTTGCCCACCAGGTCCCAGCTTTGAATCGTGACGCCGGGAAAATCTTTCGGCCCGTCGCCGCCGTACTGATTGCCCAGAATGTCCTTTTCGCCAATGTTTTGTGCACTGGGTGAATGTTTCCGCAGCAGTTCGGCGGGAAAATAACTTTCGCTCTCGTCCTCCCAGATGATCGCGAGCTCCGTCCCGATTAGTTGGATGTTCTTCGGTTTCATTATTTGTGTTGCCACATCGCGGAACAGGCGTCCCGTCGAGTCGTCAAGCCTTGTAAAAGCCGGCCTTTTTCAAGCCGTTCAATACGGTAACGGCGGGTCCGGACTTATTCAAAATATAAAGGTGGATTCCAGGGGCGCCTTTTTCCAGGAGCTCGCGGGCCTGGCGCAGGATCCATTCCGCGCCCAGAGCTTCGACCTTTTGTTTGTCATCGCCGGCATCAGCGAGTTGGGCTTCGAGCTCGGCCGGAATGTCGGTTTCGCAGAGCGCGCAGAAGCGCCGCACCTGATCGCCCGAGGTGATGCAAAGCAGCCCCGGCAGAATGGGGATCTGTATGCCCGCGTGTTGGCAGCGCTCGACAAAGTCGAAGTAGATCCGGTTGTCGAAAAAGAGTTGGGTGGTGATGAAGTCGCTCCCCGCATCCACTTTTCGTTTCAGATTCAACAAATCGACATCCGAAGAGACGGCTTCCGGATGTTTTTCCGGATAGCCCGCCACGCCGATGGAGCAGTCCGGGTGGACCTCACGGATCAAGCGGACCAGTTCGTTGGCATAGCTGAGTCCGTCGGGGTGGGGCTTGAAGTCGGTCTCTCCCTGGGGTGGATCGCCCCGCAAGGCCATGATCTGGTTGAGTCCCGAGTCTTTGAACTCCCGGATGATCTCGCGCAGTTCATCCCGTGAATGCCCGACGCAGGTGAGGTGGGGCATCACCTTGAAGCCAAAATCCTCATGCAGGCACTTGGCATACTTCAGGGTGCGGCTGCGGGTACTGCCTCCGGCTCCATAAGTAATGGAGGCAAAGTCCGGACGGTAGGACTGCAGTTCCTTCGCCGTGGCCAGAAGCTGTTGGGCGGCGTTCTCCGATTTGGGCGGAAAGAACTCGATCGAGAAAATCGGCTCTTTGGACAGTTGGCGATCTGGTGTCAGATGAGGCGTCATAAACATATCAAATTATCCTGATATAATGATATGTAAAGAAATAAGTCGGGGTAAAGCCATTGCGGCCGAAATTCCGTCGTGTGGGGAGTGGTGGGGGCCTCTTCCGGAGGCTCTCACGGAGAGGTCCAAAATAGGGACACTTTTTTAATTCCCTCAACGGCATGGATTTGAGGAAGTTTTCAACAGCTTATTCACAAGGTTGACGGGAAAATTTGCCTTGACCTGTGGGGTGAATTGCAGCGATATGGGGTGAAATGGTGAAGCAGGGAAGACATGGGTGAATTAAGAACAGGGCTGTTTGTCGGCGTGTTCCGCCACAACTTGGACGACAAGGGGCGTCTCACCATACCCTCGCAGTGGCGTCCGAAGGCCGACAGCGACGAGAATAGCTTTCTGGCTCTGCCCAGTCTCGACAACTACGTGAATGTCTATCCGCCCAAGATGATCGCCCAGCTGGAAGAGCGTATTTCCCAGATCAGCATGGGGGACACGGAGGGTCAGGCTGCAGTCGAGACATTGATGAGCATGGCTCACAGCTTCAGCTGCGACAAGCAGGGGCGGATCAACCTAAACGCGGCACTGACCGAGCATGCCGGGATCAAGAAGAGCGCCGTCCTCCTGGGGAAGCTCTCCACCTTTAGTATCTACAGTGACGAAGTTTACGATGCGCTCCGCAGCAAGACGCCGGTGAGCCGGGAGACTCAGGCCGATGTCTTTAAGCGGTTCGGACTCTAACCCCAGAAAAGCCATGAACAATATATTCGAAAATATTGCCCGCGAAAACTTCCGCAGCTCCGGCTACATCACCCACCCGTCGCGGGAGCGCCGCATCCCCTGGACCTTTTCCACGCCACCGCAAATTCCCTTTTACAAAGCCGATACCGTTCGCGACGCCCTCCAGCGGCGGGAACGGGCCCTTCACCGCGAAAATGCCAAACCCACTTTATTCAGGAGTCTCTTGAATGCTTTCCTCCGTTGATGACAGCTTGATACCGGTCGCACCGGGTGGCCACGTGCCGGTCTTGCTTCGTGAAGCACTCGACCTCATGGAGCCGCGCCCTGGTGTCAAGTTGCTCGACGGGACATTTGGTGGCGGGGGCCACACCCGTGCGTTTTTGGAAGCTTCCGAGCAAGTCACGGTGGTGGCACTGGATCGCGATCCCGAGGCCCTGGTTCGTGCCGAGCCGCTCAAGGCAGAGTTTGGCGACCGCTTCCGCATTTATCATTTGAACTTCGGTGATCTCGGCGATTTGGACGAGGCCGATTTCAACGGCGCCTTCTTTGATTTCGGCCTGTCCTCTTTTCAACTGGATGCCGCCGAGCGCGGCTTTTCCTTTCGGGCCGATGCGCCGGTGGATATGCGGATGAATCCGCAGAGCGGGCGGAGCGCCGCCGAGTTTCTGGAGACGGCCGACGAAGCGTCGCTCGTCCGGGCCGTTCGCAATTACGGCGAAGAAAAGCGCTGGCGCCGCGTCGTCGAATCGATTCTCAAGGCCCGCGGCACCGGTCAGTTGCAGCGCACGCAGGCGCTTGCCGCCCTTGTGGCCGAAGCGGTCGGCCCCACTCCGAGAGGGCGCAAGGCGGTCCATCCGGCGACCCGTACTTTTCAGGGAATTCGAGTTGAGGTGAATGATGAGTTGAGCGCGATCGAGCGCGGCCTGCCGGCCGCGTTCGATCGCCTCTTACCCGGCGGTGTGCTGGCGGCCATCAGCTTCCACTCGCTCGAAGACCGTATCGTCAAACGCTTTTGCCGCCGGATGGCGGGCCGCCCCGAGCACGGCCGTGACAGCCGTACCCAGGACGAACGCGTGACTCGAGCCGAGATGATCTCAACCCGGCCGATCGCTCCCGGCGAAGAAGAAATTTCCAGCAATCCCCGCAGTCGCAGCGCGCGCATGCGGGCCATACGTAAACTTTCCCAGCAAACAACATCATGAAACTAAGCCCCAAGACCCGCTCACGCAGTGTTGCCCTGATCCTGCTCATGGCTGTCATTACCATCGGCAGTGCCTTCGCCATCGTCTGGACGCAGCAGCAGATCTCGCGCACCGCGCAAAGCACGAAGGAAATCGAAGCCGACCTGGCCGAAATGGTCCGCAAGATCAGTTTCCTCGATGAGCGCATCGCCACGCTGCATCAACCTGTCGTCCTTCAGGGCAAAGTGGCCGGGACCCTGCGCCCCTCCATGGAAAACCAGGTCGTCTGGGTCCGGGAACGCGAGATGCCCAACGGGCGCGCTTATGCCGTATCGGCGCCCTACGAAGCCTCCATCGATCTTGCCATGCTGAATGCCAATTCCCCGCGCTAACTAACAACGCTCAACGAACAACAACAAACAAACATGCACGTAACATCCGACTACTACCGCAGCCGCGTCCATAGGATCGTGGCTTGTAGCTCGGGCACGCAGGGATCCTGCCATGCGTCTGCCAGCTTCTCCAAGGAGGGTTCGCAGACGCATGGCCTTTGCCGCCCGCTTCGTCCATCAGCCCAAACACTGCACCGTCTCGCTGTTCAATACAAAGAAAACCACAAAGCAATCTAACGGACATAAATGAGTAAAGCTTTCGTATCCAGTGCGAGATCGACGATTGTCTCGTTGCTCGTCGCATTTGCATTTTGCGTCCTCCTGGGGCGTCTGTTCTATTTGCATATATGGGAGCAGGACGACTTGATGGCCCACGTCGAGGGGAACCGGAAGACCTTTAATTTGATCGAGGCCCAGCGGGGTAATATTGTCGATACCCGCGGCAACCTGCTCGCGGTCACCCGCACCAGCTATAACATCGGGGTGGATCCGCAATCGGTGCGTGAGAGCGACCGTGAGAAATTGCCGGAACTGGCGCGGCTGATCGGCAAGCCCCTCCAGGAAATCGAAGCGGCTTTCGACACCAAGGTCCGCATGGGGGGCGAGAGCAGCAAGGAGGCCCGCCTGATCCGCTGGGCGCCACTTCTCAAGGAGGCCAACGAAGCCACCAACGAAGCCGTGGCCCAATTGAATATTCGCGGGATTTACAGCAACGAAAGCCACAGCCGTGCTTACCCGGCGGGCAAGCTGGCGGCCCATGTGTTGGGCTACGTCAACAAGGAGGAAACCGCCGTCACCGGCGTGGAGCGTTTTTTTGATTACTACCTGAGAGGGCAGGATGGCTGGCGCGAAAGTGAACGCGATGGCCGCCGCCGCGAGTTGGCGCAATTCCGCGATCGCGAGGTCGAACCTTCGAACGGGTTGAATGTGGAACTCACCATCGATCAAATGGTGCAGCACATTGTGGAAACCGAGATCACCAAGGTGGCTCAGGAATATCAGCCCGAGGGCATCAGCGTGATCGTAAGCGAGCCCAGCACCGGGGCCGTGCTCGCCATGGCGAACTATCCGACCTACGACCCCAACGAATTCTACAACACGAAAAAGTATCCGATCGCCAGTCAGCGGAACCGCGCGCTGACGGATGCCTTCGAACCGGGCTCCACTTTTAAAATCGTGCCGGCGGCCGCGGTGCTCAACGAGGGCATCGTGGACCCGACCGACGTTTTTCAAACCGGACACGCCCGCGTCAGTTACAAAGGGCGCACGCTCAGGCTACCCTCCGATCACCACCACTACGACTCCCTCTCCATGCACGAGGTCGTGGTGAAATCCAGCAACCGCGGCGCGGCCCATCTCGGGCTCTTGCTCGGTGAAGGCCGCCTGCACGACTATGCCGCCGCCTTTGGCTTCGGTGAGAAAACCGGCTTTGATCTCGGCGGTGAAATCTCCGGCACCCTGCACGACGTGGCGGCCTGGGATGGTTTGACGATTACCCGCTTGCCGATGGGGCACGCCGTGAGCGCCACGCCCATGCAAGTGCACTCCGCGATGTCGGTCATCGCGAACGACGGCATCCTGATGGAGCCCATGCTGACCAAGCGCATTTTTGACAACGAGGGTGCGGATGTGATCCGCTTTTCCCCAAAAGCCAAACGGCGTGTCATTTCAGGGGAGGTCGCCGAGGTGGTTTCGCAGATGCTCGCCGATGTCGTTGGTGAGAACGGCACCGCCCGCCGTGCCGCGATTAAAAATTACGCCGTGGCCGGTAAGACCGGAACCACCCAGAAGATCGTGGATGGCCGCTATTCCAATCGCCATCACGTGGCCTCGTTCAGTGGTTTCTTTCCGGCCGACCGGCCCCAGCTCGTGATTACTGTCGTCGTGGATGAGCCCAAGCTCAACGGCGTCGGTTACGGTGGCTCCGTGGCCGCCCCCGCTTTTCGTAATATTGCCGAGGCCTGCATTGCTTACCTCGGTATCCGCCCCTCCCGCACGGGGGAGTCCTTCTTAGCTCTACAACCTTCGATTTATGATCGGTCACGCCGACTTACCAATTAGTCTACTACTCACTGCCGCAAGTTCACGATACAGCTACGCCAGCCAATCCCAGGGCCGCGTCTCAAAAAGCCATCAGGTTATGAAACCAAATGTTGAGGATCTTTTTGAAGGTATCGAATGCGAGGCCGGGCGCCTGAACCATGACACTCTGGTCACCTGTCTGATTACGGATAGTCGACGGGTGGTGCCGGGTGCCTTGTTTTTTGCCATCGGTGGTTTACGGACGAACGGGAATTACTTTGTCGAAGAGGCCGTGGACCGCGGGGCTGTGGCTATCGTGACCGAGGAGGACCTCGGTGCACGTTTCCCGATTGATTTTATAAAGGTGAAGGACGTCCGCCAGACGCTGGCCCTGATTTCGCGGCGCTTCTACGAAGCTCCCGACGAAAAGCTGAAGATCACCGGGGTAACCGGAACCAACGGTAAGACAACCGTATCCATGTTGACCCAGCATCTGGTCGGCGGCAGCGATCAAGTCGGTTTGATCGGCACGGTTCGTTACGATCTCGGTAAGCGCACCCTGCCGTCCTTCCGCACCACACCCGAGTCGGTCGATATTTATTCCCTGCTCGATCAGATGGTGAAAAACGGCTGTAGCGAAACAGTCATGGAAGTGAGTTCGCACGGGATCAGCCAGCAACGAACGTACGGGCTCGATGTCGATGTGGCCGCATTTCTCAACCTGACCCAGGACCATATTGATTACCATAAAAGTATGGAGGCCTACTTCGATGTGAAGAAGCGGCTCTTTACCGGTGAGATGGGGCGGAAGCCGAAAGCCTCTGTTGTCAATGTCGACTGTGCCTACGGACGACAACTGGTCGCAGAAATGGGAGACGATGCTCCTGTGACGACTTATGGGATCGACCATGATGCCGACGTCCAGGCCAGCGAGGTGAACCTGTTTCCTGACCGGACGGAATTTAAATTAGTCTGGCCGGAAGGTGAGCTGCAGGTTGTGTCCCCGCTGCTCGGCCGGTTCAATGTCAGTAATCTGCTGGCCGCGGTAACAATCGCCTACGTGCAGGGGAAGCGTCCGGAAAATCTGCTCGAGCACTTGTCCACTTTCCCCGGCGTGCCCGGACGGATGGAGCGAATTGAGGAGGGGCAGGACTACAATCTCTTGGTCGATTACGCCCATACCGATGATGCGCTGCGTCATGCTTGCGGCATGCTCCGTGAGATTACCCCCGGCAAGTTGATCGTCGTTTTCGGCTGCGGCGGTGACCGCGACCGCACCAAGCGCGCGCCTATGTTGAAGGCCGTTATGGAAGGCGCGGATCTGGTCTATGCCACGGCGGATAATCCCCGCAGCGAATCGCTCGGTCAAATCTTTGACGACATGCGGGCGGTCGAGGGAAGCGGATCGGTTCACTTTATTGAGGATCGAAAAGACGCGATTTCGCGCGCACTCGATGCCGCCAGCAAGGACGATTGCGTTCTCATTGCGGGGAAGGGGCACGAAACGTATCAGGAGTTTGACGGCACGGTGATGCCTTTCGACGATCGCAGTGTCGCCCGGGAGTTGATACATCTAAAGCAGGCTTGATCGCGGCGAGTAGGACGATGCCAGACTTTCAGCCAGCACATCTCGCTCGAATCACAGGAGGGGAATGGCATGCCGTTGAGCCGGAGCGGATCCAAGGCTTCTGTTTCGATACCCGGCAGATCGAGCCCGGGGATTGTTTCGTGGCACTCAAGAGCGACGCTCGCGACGGCCATGACTTCGTGACGGATGCGGCAAAAAAGGGCGCTTCATCCGCCATGACCAGTCGTGCATTGGATGAAAATATGCCGCAGCTTGTGGTTGAGGATACGCTTTCCGCCATGGGAGCGATTGCCGCCGATGTCCGCTCGCAATTTTCCAAGCCCGTGATC
This sequence comes from Coraliomargarita sinensis, assembly GCF_003185655.1. Classification (NCBI taxonomy): domain Bacteria; kingdom Pseudomonadati; phylum Verrucomicrobiota; class Opitutia; order Puniceicoccales; family Coraliomargaritaceae; genus Coraliomargarita; species Coraliomargarita sinensis. The sequence goes on from NZ_QHJQ01000002.1 coordinate 480,742, forward strand.
GGGATCACCGGCAGCTGTGGCAAGACTTCAACCAAGGAGATGCTGCGCTTGCTTCTCGGGCCGTCCGCCACCCATGCCACGGCCGGAAATTGGAATAACCGTATCGGCGTGCCAATGACTTTGTTTGATCTGGATCCGGCGAGGCATGACTTTGCCGTGATCGAAGCGGGCATTAATCAACCCGGTGAGATGGGGCTGCTGGGTGCGATGATTCAGGCCGATCTGACTGTCCTGACCAATATCGGCCCGGCGCATTTGGAGCTGCTCGGCTCGCTCGAAGGCGTGGCGGATGAGAAGTCCCGGCTCGCAGAGATGAGCCAAGCCAATGCGCCCATCATCCTGCCTGCGGAGGCCTTGCAATATCCCGCCTTTTCTAAAATGAAGGGCCGCGCGATTGCGGTTCAGTTTGATGCCGGGGCCAAGTGCCCTGAAGCGAAAGAGGTCGTCACCTGCCGGGTCGAGCCTTCAGCAGACGGCAGGACATCCCGCCTATGGATCGACGGCCGGAACTATGAGGTGAAAAGTGCCAGTGCGGGGATCGCGCGAAATGCCGCGCTGGCAATCGTGGCCGCCCGAACCCTGGGTGTCGCGACCGCGGATTTGGCCGAGCGCATCCGGCAGTGGCAGCCGGAAGATACCCGGGGCAGGGTGGTTGCCACGGAGGGGCGTCATTATTACATCGATTGCTACAACGCGAATCCCGCTTCCATGATCGATGCGCTTCAAGCCTTCCGGCATTCCGCCCCGGAGGGGCTGGCCCGCTGTTATGTGCTCGGTGTCATGAACGAACTGGGGGGCTCAGCGGAGAAATTTCATGCCTCGGTGGGGGAGGCGCTTCGTCTGCGCCCGCAGGATCGGGCGCTGTTTGTCGGTCCGGAAACCTTAACTTCGGCCTATCGCCGCGGCGCCGAGGCCGGGGGAATGTCTGCCGCACAGCTGAAATCGGCCGAAAATATAGAAGGCATCGAATCTATGGTTGCCGAATTTCAGGGGGCACTCTTTCTCAAGGGGAGCCGGGCCTACCATCTGGAAAAACTTCTGCCCGAATCCGTATCTTAGACTTTTCACCACAGCCTCGACTTTGAAATGCTTTCTTATCTCGCAGACTTTGAACACATCTTCGGCCCGCTGCGCCTCTTTCGTTATCTGACTTTGCGCAGTGCTTTTGCCGGACTGACCGCTTTGGGCGTGGGATTTATTTTCGGACCGTGGATCTTTGCCAAACTGCGTGAGCTCCGGGCCAAGCAAGCCTTTCGGGGAGAAGATGAGGTCGGCCAACTCGCCGAGCTCCATGCGGCCAAGGCACAGACCCCGACCATGGGCGGTCTCATGATTTGTGTCTCGGTGGTCATCAGCGCCGTGCTCTGGGCGCGCCCGAACGTTTATGTCTACACGGCACTTCTCATTTACGTCGGCCTGACCGTAATCGGCTTTCTCGATGACTATTTGAAAGTCGCCAGGCGCAACAGCGACGGTCTTTCCGGTCGCTGGAAACTTCTGGGGCAGGCGGCGCTGACGGGATTGGCACTTTTGCTCCTGCTGAGCTTCCCGGAGTCAGCAGGAAAAATGCGTGAACTTTGGGTGCCTTTTTACAAAGACATGCTCATGAGTTCGATGCCGCTCTGGTTGTTGGCACCTTTCCTCTTTCTCGTTCTGGCCGGTTCCAGTAATGCCATCAACCTGACCGACGGTGTGGACGGCCTTGCCATCGGTTGCACCGTAACCGTCGCCCTGGCCTATGCGATCATGGCTTACGCTGCCGGGAACGCCATTATCGCCGACTATCTCTTCATCAGCTTCATTCCCGGCACGGGGGAGTTGACCGTCGTCTGTGCCGCGCTCTTGGGCGCGAGCCTTGCCTTCCTCTGGTACAACTCGCACCCCGCCGAGGTTTTCATGGGCGATACCGGGTCGCTTGCTTTGGGCGGGCTGATCGGGATGATCGCCTTCATGGTGCATCAACCGTTCACTTTGGTGATTGTCGGCGGGATCTTCGTGATGGAGGCCGGTTCGGTTATCCTTCAGGTCGGCTCGTTCAAGACCCGGGGGAAGCGCATCTTCAAGATGTCTCCCATCCACCACCACTTTGAATTGAAGGGTTGGCATGAGAACAAAGTTGTTATTCGATTCTGGATACTGTCTTTGATTTTTGCCATGGCCGGACTGGCCACCCTCAAACTACGTTAAACCATGAACAAGCGCATCGCTATCTTCGGAGCCGGGTTGAGTGGTCAGTCCGCCCGGAGGTTGGCATCGGCGCAGGCGTATGAGGTCACCGTATTCGACGAGGGCGGGGAAGGGGACCGAGCCTCCTTGGATGCATCGGCGATCGATCAATTCGATCATTTCGTGTTCAGCCCGGGCTTTGCCGCCGCTCATCCCTGGCGTGTTCTGGCCGAAGCTTCCGGCAAGCCGGTCCAATCCGAGTTGAGCTTCGCCGCGGGGTACTGGAAGGGGCAAATAATCGGTGTGACCGGAACCAACGGGAAGTCGACCTTGACGCGTTTTCTCGCTGGGGCCCTCGAGCGTGCGGGACAAAAGGCCGTGGTCGCCGGTAATATCGGTCATCCGCTCAGCGACGTGGTTCTGGATTTTGAGAATTCCGAAACAAGCTATGCGGTCTGTGAGATCAGTTCCTTTCAGGCGGAGCTGGCAGATGGCCTGGAGCTTGATGCCCTGCTCTGGACGAACTTCGCCGAGGATCATCTCGATCGTTATGAGAACATGACGGAATACTTCATGGCCAAGGCGCGCTTAATCGAGTGCCTGAAAAATGATGCGGTCTGTGTCATTGGTCCGCAGGTGGTGCATTGGTTTGACCTCTTGCATAAACCGTTCGGGCGGGCCGTTGTGGCTTTTGAAGATACGGCGCTGACCAGTCAGCTGAAGCCTGATTGCGTGCTCCGGCGCTTGCCCTATAGTGAAGACTTCTCGCTGGCGGCGGAATACTGGTGGCTGACGGGGAAAGACGAGGCGTCCCTGCTGGCGGCCGCCGACGAGTTTACACTGGCCCCTTACCGTCTGGATGTGGTCCGGGAGAAAGGCGGGATTACCTACTGGAACGATTCCAAATCGACCAACTTTCATTCCGCCTTGGCGGCGCTGAATGCGGTGCCGAAGCCGATTGTTTGGATCGGGGGCGGCCGGATCAAGGGGGGCGATCTGGAGGCGTTCGCCAAAGAAGTGTCGTCGCAGATTCATGCTGCGGTTCTTTACGGCGAAGTGGCCCAGCGTATGGAACAGGCGCTGACAACTGAGGTCGAAATCGTTCAGACATATCCCTGCTTTGAGCAAGCCGTGCGGGCCGCCTGTGAGCTTGCTGCAACAAGTGCGCCCTGCCATGTTTTGCTCAGCCCCGGGTTCAGCAGTTTTGATCAGTTTGAGTCTTACGAAGCACGTGGAAAATCCTTTAATTCCCTTGTTTTAGGTTTGTAGAAGCCTGCGAGGGCTGATTATTCTTAAGAAAACACACATTTTTAACACGCCTACCATGAAAGTATCCAAAATCTTCGGCTGCGTTCTCAGCCTTCACCTTTGCGTTATCGCCGTGCTGCTCGTGCAGCCAGGTTGCCAGACTGGGCAGCCGCCGACACAGACGCACACGCAGGACCGTGCCATGAAGTCGAACGTGCAGGGTGCCTCCCGTACTTCGGAGGGCCTGATCCCGGCCACCCGCGCCGATTCCGGAGCAGGGCTTGATTCGGCCTTCAATGCCGGCTTCGATGGTGAAACCGAGGACTATTCCACCGACCTCGGCCCGATCAATCCGATCGAGCCCATCAGCAGCGGACAAACCGTGGACGTGGCCGGTTCGGGTTACGAGACCTACACGGTAAAGAAAGGCGACAATCTCTGGTCCCTGTCCAAGCGCTACAATGTCTCCGTCAACGAGCTTTACGCGGCCAACGGATTGGACAAGAACTCCGTCCTTCGTATCGGCCAGCAAATCCAGATTCCAGTCGAAGGCGGCACCGCAACCATTGATCCGGTGACTCCGGAAGTGTATCAACCAAGCGGATACAACCAGGCGACCACGAGCTACACTGTAAAGCGCGGCGACACGCTTTCCAAGATCGCCAATCAGTTCGACACCTCGGTCCGTGCGATCAAAGCGACCAACGGCAAGAGCTCCGATATGATTCGCGTGGGCGAGACACTCACCATCCCGGTTGAAGGTTCCACCGGTTCGACCAGCAGCGGTTCGTCCTCGGCTTCCGCAACACAGCCTGCGGCCACCACAGCCAGCGGTCCCACCACGACCCACACGGTGAAGGCTGGCGAGTATCCCGCCAAGATTGCCCGGCAGTATGGCATGACGACCAGCGAACTTCTTTCCCTGAACGGGATTTCCGACCCGCGCAAGCTGCGCGTCGGCCAGCAGTTGACGGTCAGCGGTTCGGGCAGCGCCGCCAATGTCGACAGTCGGGTGGAAACCGTGGTTTCGCCGGCTCCGGCGCAACCGGCGACCGTCGCTCCCGCGCAACCGCAACCCACCGTGACGAGCAGCAACGAGCCGGTTGAGATCAAGGTGATCGAAGCGGATCCGCTAGTGGAGGGTGAACTGGATGAGCCGGAGGCGGAGTCGGACGACGACGTATTTGGCGGCGCGGTCGAAATCCCCGTCATTCGTTTGGAGGAATAATTCTGCCGAATGTTCACGGACTTAAGACGATACAAAGTGTTCCAGGATGAGCGCTCCTCTGGCTTCGCGTAATCCCCTCAAGCATATTCCGCCTGTCGGCTTCTTTCTCTGCCTGATTGTCTTTGCCCTGACTTTTCTGGGGCTCGTCGTCCTCTTCAGCGCATCGCAATCGATGCATGACGATCCGACGACGTTACTGCGCAAGCAGCTGATCTGGTTGGTCTTTGCCAGCTTTGCGGGTGGGTTTGCCTTTTTGGTGAACCTCGAAGCCTTGCGTGATTACGCCTTTATTCTTGGTGGTCTGGCGGTGCTGCTTCTGGTGCTGGTTTTGGTGCCCGGCATTGGCGTCAGGGTGAACGGGGCGCAACGTTGGATGGAGTTTGGTTTTATGCGCCTGCAGGTTTCGGAGATTGGTAAGCTCGGTTTGCTCTTCATGCTGGCCCACTATCTGGCGGCCCACCGGCGTGATCTGGACCACATTCTGAAAGGCTATCTGGTGCCCTGCGGGATTCTCGCCATCTTTTGCGGTCTGATCATTATCGAGCCGGACTTTGGGACGGCCTTTCTCTGCGGAGCCGTGGGCGGCATCATGATGTTCCTGGCCGGGGCCCGGCTGAAGTTTCTCATCCCCACCGGCGTACTCGCCCTGGTCACCTTTTCGGTGGCGGTCTATCACGATCCGGTCCGTCTGCAGCGGATTACCTCGTTTCTGGATGTGGAGGGCAACCGCGGGGACAGCGCCTACCAGTTGTGGCAGGGGATCCTTGCCTTCGGTGCCGGCGGGCTGCATGGCGTCGGGCTCGGGGCCGGTCGTCAGCAAATGTCTTTTCTGCCCGAAGCCCATACCGACTTTATTTTCGCCATCGTGGCGGAAGAACTCGGCTTTATTTTTACGGCGGGGGTCGTGCTGCTTTACATGACGCTGTTTTTCATCGGGGTGCTTCAACTCCGCCGTGCGCCCAATCTCTATCAGTATTTGTTGGTGATGGGTGCCCTGCTTTTCATCACTTTTCAGGCCTTGATCAACATCGGTGTGGTCACGGGAAGCTTGCCGACCAAGGGTATGTCATTGCCCTTCATTTCCTATGGCGGTTCCAATCTGGTGCTCATGTTTGTTTTAACCGGCATTATCTTGAACGGCTTTCGTTCCTGGGAAATGCCGGCGCTGCGGGGGCAGCGTGAGATATGAACAAGATCCTGATTGCATGCGGCGGTACCGGCGGGCACCTCTCCCCGGGTATTGCGGTGGCGGAAGTGCTGCAGGCGCGGAAGCACGACTGTCTCTTGCTGATCAGCGAGAAGCAGGTGGACTCACGCCTGGTGGAAAAATACGGACACCTGAATTTTTTGACCGCGCCCGGACGGGCCTTTACCGGCGGGCTGTTGCAGCGCGTGAAATTTATCGGCAGTCTGCTTTCCAGTTTCCTCTTCGCCCGCAAGTTGCTTCGCGATGAAGCCCCGGAGCTGGTCCTGCTTTTTGGAGGCTATCTTTCCCTCGGTCTCGGTTTGGCGGCCCGTTTGTCCGGGGTGCCGGTAGCGATGCACGAGGCCAACTGCGTGCCCGGTCGTTCGACCCGCCTGCTGAAGCACGTGGCCAGTCGTGTGTATTTGCCCGACGGCGTGCGTCTGCGTGGGGTGCCCCCGGGGATTGTTCGATACTACGGCTATCCGGTGCGTGATGAGATCAAACACATCCTCAAGGCGGATGCCGCGCGGAAGCTCAAAATCAAAGTCGCGAGTAAGTTGCTCGTGATTATCGGTGGCAGCCAGGGCGCGAAATCGCTCAATGACTGGGTGACGCAGAATTTTGCCCAGCTCGCGCGGAAGGGGATTTCCGTTTATTGCGTCACCGGTCTGGGGAACAGTTCTTCCGGCACGATCCACGAGATCGGTCACGACGGCTCGGAGGTGACTGCCACCATGGTGCCGTTTTCCGATCAAATGGGGGATGTGATCTCCGCAGCCGACCTGGTGATTTCACGTGCCGGGGCCGGTTCGATTGCCGAGATCATTCGCTGCCGCGCGCCGGCGATTCTGATTCCTTATCCCTATGCGGCCGATGACCATCAACATGCCAACGCCAGGATGCACGAACAGCATGGTGCCGGTATGGTGCTGGATCATGACCGCCTGGATACCCTGGCCGATGAAGTCAACGAGCTGATTTTCAACGACGCTTTGCTGGCCAAATTCAAGCTGAACATGGAACGCCTCGACCGGTTCAACTCCAGTGAGCGAATCGCCTCCGACCTGGAGTCGCTTTGTGAAGACTATGTCCTGGCAAGGACGCAACCCGAACCGGAGGACAAGGTATGAGCGCAGCGGGTGAGCCACGTTATCTCTTTCTCGGTGTCGGGGGCATGGGTATGGCTCCGCTTGCCTGCTGGATGTCGAGCGCGGGATATTCCATCACCGGGCACGATGCCTGTTTGCAGGAGGAGGTGCGCCAGCATCTTGAGGCCAGCGGCGTGACCCTGCGCGACTTCGTCTTTCCGGAGCAACTGGGGGAGTTTACGACCGTCGTCTATTCCAGTGCGGTGCGTGCCGGTCACCCCGTGCTCGATGCGGCCCGGTCACTTGGTCTGGATTGCCTTCGCCGCGGCGAGATGCTGGCCCGAATGGCCGAAGGTTTGAGGTTGGTCGCCGTCATCGGCAGCCACGGTAAGACCACCACGACCGGCATGATTGCCTATGCGCTGCAGCGGCAGGGGATCGAGGCGAATTACATTCTCGGTGGTTTGTTTGCCGATACCTCCCTGGCTCCGAGTCGATATTCGAAGAGCCCCTGGTTGGTGGCGGAGATCGATGAGAGTGATGGCACGATCGAAAACTTTTCTCCGGAACACACGCTGGTGTTGAACCTCGATTGGGACCATGCCGATTATTACGGCAAGGCGGCCCAACTGGAGACGGCCTTTACCGATCTGAGCCTGAGGACACGGCAGACGGTTCTGCTTCCGGATGGCATGGACTTGAAGGGCTTGGATGAAGCCAAGGTCGTCCGCTATGCCTCCAGCCCGGAGCAGGACTTCAATACCAATAATGCCCGTGCCGCTTTCGCCGCACTGGCCTGCGTGTCCAACAATTTACCGGAAGACGTGCTGGAAGACTTTCCGGGCATCGCGCGTCGTCAGGAACTATTGCTCGATCGGGAGGGCCTCACCGTGATCGAAGATTACGCCCACCACCCGACGGAGATTGGCGCGTTGATGCAAAACCTCCGCGAACGGGCGAGCTCGCGCCAGTTGCTGGTGGTCTTTCAACCCCATCGTTTCAGCCGCACCCGCCAGTTCAAAGAAGGCTTTGCCGCCACGCTCTCCGAGGCGGATGCCTGCTACCTCCTGCCGGTTTATGCCGCGCATGAGCCACTGGTCGAGGGCGGGGAATTGGCGGACATGGTGGATGTTTTTAAAGATTCGGAGCCGGTCGTCCTAGAGTCGGGGCTGGCCGGGCTGAAACAGGTCAACCAGGCGGCGATGTCCCGGCCGGCGTTACTGGCCTTCATCGGCGCGGGTGATATCGAGGACTTTGCGGCGGCCAGTGTGGCCTTGCTGCGTGAACCGGACTCGGTCGATGGGGCCTGCCTGGGGTTCCTGGAGGAGCGCCTCTCGCCCGAGGCGAAGATCAAGCTCAATGAGCCGCTGGCCAACAAGACCACCATGCGGATCGGCGGACCGGCCCGGATCTATGCCGAGCCGGCGAGCTTCGCGGATCTCCAGCAACTGCTCAAGGCGGCCCAGCTCTTTGCCTTGGATTATTTTTGCATCGGCCGGGGCTCCAATTTGCTGGTGGCGGATGAAGGCTTCGATGGCCTGGTCATTCGTTTCTCCGCGCCAGCATGGCGCAGGGTGGAAACCCTGGGGGCAGGCCGGATCTGGGCGGCCGCCGGCGGACGTTTGAAAGAAATTTGCGGCTTTGCCGCCAAGGCGGGCCTGGCCGGATTTGAATTTCTGGAAGGGATTCCCGGTGCCGTGGGCGGGGCGCTTCGAATGAACGCCGGCGCCATGGGGAGCTGGATGTTCGATGTGGTCGAGCGGGTTCAGTTTATCGATGCGAACGGTCATTATCAGGACTGGCCCAGGGAAAAGTTTCACTTCGGCTACCGCCGGGTCGAAGAAATCAGCCGGGGAATTGCTCTGGGCGCGGTGTTGAAGAGCCCGGAGAGTGAAGAAGAATCCTCCATTCGCAGCCGGATCGACAGCTACTCGACCACCCGCAAGGAAAGCCAGCCGCGTGGGCCCAGTGCCGGCTGTATCTTTAAAAATCCGGAAGGCAGCTATGCGGGTAAACTGATCGATGAGCACGGGCTCAAGGGCATGCGCGTGGGCGCTGCCGAAGTGTCGGCGGTGCACGGCAACTTTATCGTCAATCAGGGCGGGGCCACCGCCGGCGATGTCATTGAACTGGTCCGGCGAATTCGGGCCAAGGTGAAGGCCGAATCCGGCTACGACCTGGAACCGGAGGTGTTGCTGGTCGGTCGTAGCTGGCCGGAAGTGTTGAAGGAGGGCGCCGATGTCTGATCCGGTAAAAATACTTATTTTGCACGGTGGTACCAGCAAAGAGCGGGAAGTGTCACTCGCGAGTGGCCGGGCCGTGGCTGATGCGCTCGAGCTCAGGCACACGGTTGAGCTGGTACGCCTCGATCAGGATTCTTTACCGGACGGTATCCAGTCTGCGGATACGGTGGTATTTCCTGCGCTGCATGGTACATTCGGTGAGGATGGGCAGTTGCAGGCTCTACTTGATGCCGCCGGAGTCGAGTATTGTGGCAGCGGCGCCGCGGCCAGTCGTTTATGCATGGACAAGGTCGCGGCCAAGGTCGTCGCCCGGGAGCAAGGGGTGCCGACGCCGGACTGGATGACTTTCGATGCCGAGGGGAAACCGCTGGCGGATGATGTGATTGCGCAGCTCGGACCTTCGCTGGTGGTGAAACCGGTGGATCAGGGCAGCAGTGTGGGCCTGCACTTCAGCGACCATCGCTCGGCACTGGGAGTGGCGCTTTCCCAGGTGCATCGCGGAAAGTGGCTCATCGAGCAACGCATCACCGGGCGTGAATTGACGGTCGGTCTGCTTGAGGGCAAGGCCATGGGTGTCGTCGAGATTGTCAGCTCCAGCGGTGTTTACGATTACCAGGCCAAATACACCCCGGGCTCGACCGAATATCTTTATCCCGCCAAGTTGAAACCGGATATCAAAGCGCACATTCAGCGCTACGCCGAGCGGCTCTTTGCCGCCTGCGGGTGCCGCGATTTTGCCCGGGTCGATTTTCTATTGGACGGAGAGTCTCTTTACTTCCTTGAGATCAATACCTTGCCCGGGCTTACCACGACCAGTTTGTTGCCCAAGAGTGCATCCTGTGCGGGCTACGATTTTGAGATGCTGGCGGAAGCGCTTGTCGCTCCTGCGGTGAAGCGTTTACTCTCGGCCGGAAATGGGGAGGAAGCTCCATGATCGGTGGTAAAAAAAATAAAGGGAGTAGTTCGGCGACCGGCTCACAGAGCTGGCGGGAGCTGGCCGGCACACCCAGACGAAAACGGGTGAACTCACCCCAGGCCAAAAAGCGTCGACAGGCCAAGATCCTCAAACTACTGGCGGTGGTTCTAGTCCTGGCGGGGCTGATCGGCCTGGGCTTCTGGATACGATCGCTGATCAAAGACCGCGCTGAGCCGATCCAAATCAGTACACCCTCGCGCGAGATCGAGCAGATTATTTTTCAGACGGACGGCGTCTTACCCGATGCCTGGCTCGGTACGGTCATTCAGTTGGGGAAGGGGACGACCATGATGGAGGTCGATATTCATGCCATGAAGCAGGCCCTTGAGGAGGAAGCCCAGGTGGTTTCCGCCTCGGTGGAACGGGTCTTTCCGGGCTCGTTGAAGATTTCCGTCAAGGAGCACCATCCCGTGCTGCGAATTGCGGTGCAAGGGGCCTCGGGCAAACCGGTGCAGCGCATCGTGGCCCGCGACGGGACGATCTACGAGGGGATCGGCTACAAAAAGGCGACCCTGCGGGCCTTACCCTTTGTCGAGCCTTTCCGGCACAGCAATGGCAGTATTCGCCCCATGCAGGGTATCGAGCAGGTGGCCGTTTTGCTCGACTCGGCCCGTCGCAAACAACCGGAATTTTTCCGCACCTGGAAAGTGGTTTCGCTCAAGCACTACTCGGGGAACCCCACGCTCTCCGGCGAGGTGATCGAAGTGCGCAGCAGTTATGTGCCGCGCATCATCTTTGGCGCCTCCACGGATTTCTCCCAACAACTCGACCGCCTCAAGGTCATTCTCGAGTATGTGCGCGCCAAGGGAAATCCATCGATGAAACGGATCGATCTTTCTTTACGCGGCTCGGCTGCCGTGCAGTTTAGCAGTGGTCGAATCAGTAGCTTTTAAAAGATGTCTTTCCATTCCAACAATTCAGCCTGAATGAGTGAATCGAGAGTAGTTGGCGCTGTCGAAATCGGGACCTCGAAAGTCGTGGTGCTCCTGGGGGAGATTATCGGCGACGAAGGCCTGAATATTATCGGCCACTGTGTCGGCTCCTCCAAAGGGGTGAAGAAGGGCGAGATCCAGGATCTCAATGCCGCCAGCGACTGTGTGCACGCCGCGATCATGAAGGCGGAGAAAAGCGCCCAGTCGCGCATCGACGAAGTCTATCTGGCCCAGACCGGCAGCCATCTGGAGGGAAATTTCAACGTCGGCGGCACCAACGTCAGCTCATCGGATAATATTGTCCGGCAGATCGATGTCGATCAGGCCAAGGAGGACGCCAAGCGTCGCAAACTCCCGCCCAGCCGCACCTACATCCACCACATCCAGAACCCTTTCGCTATCGACGGCCATCAGGTGGAGAGCCCGCTCTCCCACGAAGGCCGGCAGCTGCAGGTCGGCTACTGGTCCGTTCACGGTGACAGCCATAAAGTGAGCGACAGCCTCCGCGTGATTCAGGGCATCGATCTCGACGTGAGTGACATGATTATTTCCAGCATCGCTTCCGGGGCGGTGCTGCTGGAGGACTCCGAGAAGGAAAACGGCGCTCTGGTCATCGATATCGGGGGCGGCACCACCGATTATGTGCTTTATCGCAAAGGTTACATCGTGAAAACCGGCGTCATCCCGGTCGGCGGAGACCATATTACCAACGATCTCAGCATCGGCTTGCGGGTCGGGCGCAAGAGTGCGGAAGAATTTAAGGTGAAAAACGGCCGCGCCTACTACGACAGCGCCGACCGCGACGAAAAAGTCTGGCTCTTTGGCGATCTTACCATCGGCGACCGCGAATACCCGCTCGCGGCCATCACCAAAATTATCGAAGCCCGCGTCTCCGAAATCTTCAGCATAATCAAGGATCAACTCGAGGAAGCCGAACTTTACGAACCGGCCGACATCGCGTCCGGTGTCGTGCTCACGGGGGGCACCGCCCAGCTGGCGGGCATCGACGAAGCCGCCCAGCGTAATCTCGGTCTGGATGCGCGCGTCTCCGAGGGGCCGCTCGACGTGACTGCGGAGCTCCGCCACCCCGGCTACAGCACGGCGCTGGGGCTGCTGCACTACGCCCTCACCGGACAGGAGGACAAACGGCAGGCCGCCAAGCCCAATAACCTTTTCCGTAAACTCACCGGACTGCTCAATTTCGATTAAGTGAACCAGACAGCTGACAGTTTATTCAACCAACAATCGGGCACCGACGAACTGAAGATCAAGATTGTCGGGGTCGGCGGGGCCGGCACCAACGCGGTGGACGGCCTCCGGCTCGATGATCTGGGCGATGCAGGCAGGGTGCAACTCGCTGCCATTAATACCGATGCCCAGGCGCTCGCCAATTCGCCGATCGCGGAGAAGCTCGTCATCGGCCGCTCCGTCACCCGCGGCCTCGGTGCCGGCGGTGAGATCGAGATCGGTAGAAAGGCCGCCGAGGCCGACCGCGATGCCATCGCCCGGCTGATCGGGGATATGGATCTGATCATACTCGTGGTCGGGCTGGGGGGCGGCACCGGCAGCGCCGCCGCCAATGTTGTCGCGGAAGTTGCGGCCAAAACCCAGGCGCTCGTCCTGGCCTTTGCCACGCTGCCTTTCTCCTTCGAAGGCAGCCGCCGCAAGCAGATCGCGGAAGAGAGCGTAGGCGAGCTCCGTCAGCTCGTGCACGGCCTCATCCCTTTGCCCAATGATGTCCTCCTGCAGGAAGGGGAGGAAGACACCTCCGTGCTCAACGCATTTGCCGTGGCCGACCGCTGGATCGGGCGCGGGGTTAACTCCCTCTGCGCCATGCTGCTCAAAACGGGCCTGATCAATCAGGATATCAGTTCCGTACGCTCCGTCTTCAACGACAGGGGAGGGCGCACTATTTTCGGCACCGGCTCCGCCAGCGGTGGTGACTACGTCAAGGACGCCCTCGATGAGCTCTTCATTTGCCCGCTGCTGCACATGGGCGATCGCCCCGCCCAGCTGGATCGCATCCTCGTCAATATTGTCGGCGGCACAGACCTCGGCATCGCCAAGGTCAACGAGGTGATGTCGGTCGTTTCCAAGCGCTTCAACTCACGCGATGACATCGTTTTCGGTGCCGTGATCGACGAGAGTCGTTCGACCTCGCTGGAAATCTGCGTGCTCGGTAAGGCCGGTATCGAAGCCAAGCCGGTGCTCCCACCCAAGGCCGATCCCGCAGCCGCTCCCGCACCTGCCGAAGGGCTCAACCTCGAGCCTGCCATCGCCCAGGATGACAAGCCGCCCCGACCGGTGCACCAGTCCAAACTCGGCCGCAAAAAGAAAAAGGTCCACGACGCCGATCAGGAGGAATTCCTCTTCGTCGATACCAACGCCCAGCGCGGCTACTTCGACAAGACCGACCGCAACCTCTACAACGAAGAAGATCTCGATGTGCCCACCTTCATGCGGCGAGGCATTAAGATTAAGATCAAGGTTTAGGACAGAGGCCAGAAGCCAGAAGACAGAAGACAGGGGGCAGGGGCCAAAAGTCAGAGACCAGAGGAAGGAAGGTAGAGGTTGGTGTGCGTCTGGCTGACTTATCCTAAGTGCTGTAGCTCCACTTCAATTTAGTCGCATCATCCGGTCGTCAGACGGATGATACGCTGCCCTTAAAGCGCGTCCAGCGGGCTCAGCGTCTGATCCTTTTCGTCCTCCATCACATGCAGGTAGATCATGGTCGTCTCGACGCAGGTATGCCCCAGAAGCTCCTGGACCGTGCGGATGTTGCTTCCGTTCTCCAGCAGGTGGGTGGCGTAGCTGTGCCTCAAGACGTGCGAGTTCGAACGTT
>NZ_QHJQ01000003.1:300000-465457 GCF_003185655.1 Coraliomargarita sinensis
GAGAATTACGTTTTTCGGCGCATACCCGTAAGCCGTACCGAACATCGTGACGAGACATGCGGCTATTAGAGCAGGTGGGATCTTTCTTATGGATGTTTTCAAATAAATTCTTCTAAAATCTGCCTCCAAGTAGCTTGGCGTGGTAAATTCACCCTTGAGAAAGCATGAGGAGAAAGGCTCCGCAGAACGGCGCGTCGACTCGCCTGCCTCTGTTGTTCATCCTTGGTTCTTGATCAAAGCGATCGCCTCTTCAGCGAAACGTAGGCACAAAGTAGATTTCCGACGGCTTCGGATCGTCATCCAATTGTTCGTGAATCCCACGGAAACCCTTCGCGTAAACTCCCGAGAATCCTTCTTTGGCATCCCGTTCTCCCCGCATCCAGACAAAGATCACGGTTTCGTAGCGCCGACGCGTCGTCACACTTTCCACTGCGGTTATCAAGTCTCTCCCCTTGATCTCCCGCTTGTCAGGGTATTCATAGTCGAAATACCATTTGCGGATCGCTTCTTCATCCAAAGTACAGCGGATAGGGAATTCCTCAATTTGTGCGATTGTTTAAATCTACACCAGTCTGAAAAGATTCCACGCCGGTTCCGGTCGTTACAATCCGCTAACTGGATTGGATGCGGTTATGAGGAGAAAAAACGGCAGCGCCCCCATGGGTCCGCTGCCGTGTAAAAATTTTCAGCAATCGCTCCTGTGGCGACCTAGCTCCTGCGATGACGCAGCATGACCGAAACCAAGCCAAACGCACCCGCAATAAGAGCAAATGCGGAAGGCTCGGGAACAGCAACAGCGTCAAATGTTAAACTGGAAACGCGAAACTGACTGTCGCCTGTATTCCTGAAGAACAGGTAATCGCCGTCGCTGATGTCGAGCGCAAGGCCCGAGTAATTGATGCTCCCGTCATTAAGTGTCATACCAGTGCCACTCGTCGTATTCGTTGAGGTAATGGACAAGTCCCCGCCGTCTGAAAATGTGGAAGAACCGAAGATCAGTTGCATTGAATCGGTTGTGCCAGCGTTATCCACAGTTGCGGTTGCCCCTGTTACACGCAGTGTATAGCCAGGGTCAAAATTCGACACATCAAATTGCAGGAAGAAGCCTCTGTCGCCAGTTAAGCCAGCACCAGCGATTTCAATCCCAGAGCCATTTGATGCGAACGCCGCTTGACCGATATCACTGGTTGAGAAGTCACTACCCGATAGAGTAGATGCGGTAAAGGTGCCGCCGATAAAGCTAAATGATGCTGTGTTTAAGACGCCGCTTAAAGAACCACTTGGCTCGGCGCGACTTTCCATGTTACTCCACCCTGATTCGCTTGGCGAACCGTTACTCAGTGAACTAACGGTGTAAGTCGTTCCATCTCCAATCGGTGAACTATTAAATGAACCATTAAACGTGCCGGCATCATTTGTGAGATCGAGACTGATTTGGGCTGACACGCTGGAGGCAGTTAATGCAGCGAGTGCCAAGAAGGAGAGCTTATTCATTCTTTTCATGATTTTTTAGGCGTTTTGGTTAATGGTTTGAGAGCGTAAATTCGTTGGATTCACATTATCGAAAGGAGCAGCATATCGGAAACTTAACCCCAACCATGAGTTTTCGGTCCGAGATTTCGAGAATTCAGAACTTGAGCTTCTGTATCACTTAGGGATACAGATTTCCGGCGATGAAAGCTTTTCAGGATCAGTCCGCCATCGAGCAACTCGTCGCCCACCTGCGGAACGAAACTGCTTGCGGAGCGCTGCAGGACACGATGTCCGGAGTGCATCGCTTGGTAGCAGGGTTGGCAGTCCGGACGATAACAGGTGTGGGTCCGCACGAGTTGGGCGACCATCCCGTAATAGGCGGCAATCTGGGGATCCAAGTGTTTATAGGGTTCGATATATTGCTCCGGCACTTTGAGCGGGGCGTGCGGCGTGTAGGTCGGCAGATAACAAAAGAACGGCTCCTCCTGATGTCGCTTCATGAAATCGATGGCTTCGTCGAAAAGAACATCGGTCCGGTAACCTTCGAAAGGGACCGGCTTGCGGTTTTGCAATAACACAGGATCGAAGTGCGAGCGCTGGTTGTCGCCCTCGGCGGTGAGGGTTTCGTCGAAGCCGCGAAACCAGGGACCGTATCGCTCCGACTGGCCGAGATGCCACTTACCGAAGAGACCGGTGGCGTATCCGTTGCGCCGGAAGACTTCGGCAATTGTGGTCGAGTTCACATCCATGTTGCGCATGGGCCGGATCGTATGCGTGACCCCGGACTTGAACTCATGCTTGCCGGTCAGCAGTGCCGCCCGGGTCGGTGCGCAGGTGGGGCTGACAGCGAAATTCGTAAACTCAACGCTGGTCTAACACAGGGCGTCGAGGTTCGGCGTATGGACCACCGGATTACCGTGTGCCGCAATGTCGCCATAGCCGAGGTCGTCGATCAGAACGAGAATCAAGTTTCCCGGGGCTTGCACGGTGACCGGTTCGGCGGTTTCGGCCAGCGACAGCGACCCACCACCCAGGCAGATGATGCTTTAAAGCAACCGCCTGCATGGAAGAATAACAGCGTGTATGATCGGTCTATTCATCGGGCGGAGCGAGTTGGGGGAAGCTGGCGGCCAGCTCATTGAGATCCCGCCGCAACATGGGCCAGCCGTCGTTGGATTGATCCGGGCCGGGCGTGGTGCGTCCGCGATGAAAGGTCTCGGCGAGATCGTCCACCAGTTCGGCGACTTTGGCGGGGTTTTCGGCCTCGAGGTTACGGGTTTCCGCCGGATCCTTCGCGAGGTTGAACAGCTGGACGAGTTCTGCGGGCGGCGGCGGTTCATCGGACCAGCCTCCGCCGGGGCCGGTGCCGAAGATCAATTTCCAATCGCCCTTTCGAATCGCGAAGGTGCCGTTGAGCGAGTGGTGAATGGTAAAAGGCCGGATCGGATCACTGAACCCGTGAAGGGCGGGCAGAAAGGAAAAGGAATCCTCGGCCGCATCAGGGGGGATCGCATCGCGGGCACCGAGCAGGTCGGCGAAGGTCGCGTAGAAATCGGTAGTGCAAACGGTGACATCACTGGTGGTGCCGGGCTCGACCCCGGCGGGCCAACGCACGAGGAAGGGCACGCGGTGCCCGCCTTCGTAGATGGTCGCCTTGTCGCCACGCCAGTCTCCCGAGGGTTTGTAACCGGCAGCGAGCATTTCGGGGATTTTCACGTAGGGCGCGAAACCATTGTCCGAAGTATAGATGATCATGGTATTTTCCCCGATCCCGGAAGCGGTAACCTCCGCGATGACTTCTCCGACAACCCAGTCGGTCTCGGCAATAAAATCGGCGTAATGACTGTATTGGGGGTATTTGCCTTTGAAGCGTTCGCTAGGTGTAATGGGGGTATGCGGGGAGGTTAACGAAAGGAAGAGAAAAAACGGCTTCGCTTCGTTCTCGGCTTGGACTTTGATATACTCCCGCGCTTCCCGGGCGAAATCCGGCAGCGCATCGTGCGCGTCAAACTCGGGATCGCGGGCACCGACGCGTTTGAAATCATTGTATTCGTTGTGGGGCCAGCCTCCGTTTTCGGTGGGAACAGCGACCGCCTTGTCATCCCGAAGATAAACGTAGGGAGGCACGTCGAGGGAAGAGAGGACGAAAAAAGACTGGTCGAAACCGATGTCGGCCGGCCCGTTACGAAACGGCTTGGTGTAATCCAATTTCCACGAGGCGTCCTGGCGATCCTCGTCGCCGGGCGGTGAATTCAGCCGTTCAAAATCCGCGCCCAGATGCCACTTGCCGATCATCCCGGTGTGGTAATTTTGCTCTTTCAGGAAAGCCGGCATATTGAGACGCTTTGGATCCATCAGTGCCTTTTCCGTCGCGTCGATCAGCACGAAACGCTTGAGACGGCTACGCCAGTTGTAGCGCCCCGTGAGCAAGCCATAACGGGTGGGCGTGCAAACCGAGGAAGACGTATGCGCATCTGTAAAGCGCATGCCCTCGGCAGCGAGGCTGTCAATCGCCGGGGTTGGCACAAGGCCCCCCATGTGACTCGGTTCACCCGGCCCCATGTCGTCGGCGAGGATGAGAATGATGTTGGGCTTTTCCAGAGCGAAAGATGAGCTCACGCCAAAGAGCACGGTGAGAAAGAGGTTTCGAAATATTGAAGAGTTCATAACTTTTTGAGGCAACTCTCTGGAATCAATCTGCCCGATAAGCCGGATTGGGCGGCAGTGATGCCGCCGCACCGAAGCGCTGATAGCTGGCCTCCAGATGTTGACGCATGTTTTGGAGAATCTCCGGACGGCCAGCCGACAGGTCGGTCGTTTCGCCGATGTCGGTGTTGAGATTGTAGAGCTCATACCCGTCGTCCTCGTAGCGGTGGATGAGCTTCCAATCCCCGCGCCGCAGGGCGCTACGCGGTCCACGGGCCGGCACTTGAGGGTCGTTGTAGGACGGAAAATTCCAGAATAAGTTACGCTCACCCAGCGGTTTTCCGTCAAAAAGCAACTTGGAGAGGTCCTCGCCATCGACCTTGGCGGGGTCGGAAGGCTTCACCCCGAAAAAGGTGCAGAGCGTCGGATAAAAATCGATTCCGGAGATCGGTTCGTGCGAGATTCTTCCGGCGACGATTTCGCCGGGCATCGAAGCGATCACGGGCACCCGGATACCACCCTCGTAGAGGGTGGTCTTCTCGCCGCGCAGGGGACGGTTGCTGGTGTATTTACTGAGCCCGCCGTTGTCGGAGATGAAAAGAACCAGCGTCTTCTCCCGCAATTCGAGTTCATCCAGCTTATCGATAATCGCCCCGACCGAGCGGTCCGTCTCTTCGATCATGGCGGCATAGACCGGATTGTCATGCCCTTGCAAATCTTCGCCGGCCCTTTGCATTGCCGCGATTTTCTTTCGGTATTTTTCCACGACCGGCTCGGGGGCCGCAAGTCGGAACATGCCTTCGGCATCCGGGTCTTCGCCCTCGTTATTAATTTCGTCGTGCGGCAGATAAGTGGAGAAATAGAGGAAGAAGCGCTCGTCCTTATGCCGTTCGAGAAAATCGGTTCCCGCATCCCGGATGAATGCAGGCAGGTAAGCGCCTTCCGGCACATCCTTGGGTAAAAAGCCTAGCTTAAAAGGTGCGAAGTAATTGATCGGCAAACCCAGATAGCCGCCCCATTTGCCCTCGGCGAAACCGTGGGACGGGGAACTGACCGCGACGTGCCATTTCCCGATGGTGCCGTTGGCGATTCCAGCATCGCTCAACACTGTGCCGATGGTCGGATAATCTTTGGGAAGAAATTTTCGATTCTGTTTCGGAACGACCTTCCATTCCGCTTCCTTCCCGCGGTTCTTCACCACCGTATAAACCCCATGACGGGACGGCTGCGATCCGGTCAGGATTCCAGCCCGCGAGGGCGAGCAAATGGAACTGGGAGCATAGCCGTCGGTAAAAAGCATACCGCTTGCCGCCAGCGCATCGATGTGCGGCGTCTCGTAAACCGGGCTGCCCATACACGAGAGATCCCTCCATCCAAGGTCGTCGACCAAGATGACAACTGCGTTGCGCGCAGCTGCTGGAGCAAGGGCCGTCGAAATGCAAGTCGTCCATAAGACAACGAGAAAGGCGGGCAAAGATTGAAATTTGGAGAGCAGTCGAGAATGCATGAAGGCACACATTGCATGAGAAAGATAAGAGAATCAACTGCACGAAACTTCAGATTAATGAATTTCCTGTATCCAATAGTATTACAGAGGCGAACCAACACCCGGACTCAGTTGGAATATGAAGGCGAAACAATTTCACTTGTCCAGGGCGCGGGCAGTCGATGGATTTGTCAGCATGCACCCCACCCACCCCGATGAAACGCAGGTTCACAAGGCCTACCTCTGGACGATCTGTCTTGTCGCAACACTGGGCGGCTTTCTCTTCGGATACGACTGGGTCGTGGTCGGCGGGGCCAAGGAATTTTACGAAGCACACTTCGGGATCTACGGCGAGGGCATGGAACTGGCCAAGGGTTGGGGCACAAGCTCGGCTCTCATCGGTTGTATCATCGGGGCGGTTGGCTGCTCGTTTGTCTCGGACCGTTTTGGCCGTAAGCGCCTGCTGATTCTGGCCGGGCTGCTCTTTGCCATTTCCGCAGTGGGTACCGGACTGGCAGAGACCTTTTCCCAATACAACAGCTTCCGGATCATCGGCGGCTTGGGGATGGGCATCGCACTGAATGTCTCGCCACTCTACATTTCCGAGATGAGCCCCTCACGGATGCGCGGGATGATGGTCTCGGTCAACCAACTCTCCATCATGCTGGGGGTGCTCTGCGCCCAAATCGTTAACTGGCGCATCTCCCTCATCGATACCGCCATGCCGGTCGATGCCACGCCGGAAATCATCGCCGGGAGTTGGAACGGCCTGACCGGCTGGCGCTGGATGTTCGGCGCGGAGGCGGTGCCGGCGGTGCTCTTCTTTGTCCTCATGTTCTTTGTGCCGGAAAGCGCCCGCTGGCTGATGAAAAAGGGACGCCACGAGGAAGCGAGAGGCGTCTTTGAAAAACTCGGTGGCAAAGCTTATGCCGATGCCGAGGTGGCCGATGTCGCCAGCACACTCCCGAAGGAAGAGATCGGCGTGGTGCGTTTTTCCGACCTGATCGAGCGACATGTCCTGAAAGTGCTCCTGCTCGGTGTCTTTCTCAGTTTCCTGCAGCAGTGGTGTGGCATGAATGCGGTCTTTTATTATGCCGCCGACATCTTCAAAGCCGCTGGCTATAATCTGAAGGCGATGATGCTGAATATTGTGGTGATCGGCAGCGTGATGGTGGTTTCCGTGTTCATCACCATGGCGCTGGTGGACCGGGTGGGACGAAAGAGCCTGCTCCTCTTCGGCTGTGGCGTACTGGCCGCCGTCTATATCGCAATTGGAATCTGTTTTCATACGGGCGTCCAAGGCCTGCCCGTGGTGCTGCTGACGCTGATCTGTGTCTCGGTATACTCCTTCACCCTCGCTCCCCTGCTCTGGGTCATTCTTTCGGAGATCTATCCCAACCGGATCCGCGGGGCCGCCATCTCGATTGCCGCGACCGCCCATTGGGTGGCCAACTTCACTCTCACCTATACTTTCCCCACCGTCAACAAGCAGCTCGGCATGTCCGGCGTGTTCTGGCTTTTCGCGGGGGTCTGCATCGTCGGTTTTCTCGTGGTACGGCGCGTGCTACCGGAGACAAAGGGGCGGACGCTGGAAGATATCGAGCGTGACCTCTACGGCGAGGTTGTGAGCAAAGATTGAGTTTTGCGTGTTGTCAGCAAACGGCTTGTTTCCTTATTGAGATATCATGCAACCCGCTCTCCTTCTCCTCGCCGCCGGTATGGGCTCACGCTATGGTGGCCTCAAGCAGCTGGACGCCATGGGGCCGTCCGGCCAAACCATGATCGACTACGCGGTGATTGATGCCATCCGGGCCGGCTTCGGCAAGATCGTCTTCGTCATCCGGAAAGACTTTGAAGCCGAGTTTCGCGAGACGATCGGACAGCGCTACGAGAAGCGTATTGCTGTCGAATACGCCTTTCAGGACCTCCACGACCTGCCCGCGGGGCAATCCGTACCCGAGGGACGCACCAAGCCCTGGGGAACCGCCCACGCCGTTCGCGCGGCGCGCAATGTCATCTCCGAGCCCTTCGCTGTGATCAACGCGGACGACTTCTACGGGGCTGAGGCCTATCGCCAAATGGCCGGGCATTTGCGCGGGATCGCCGGAACGGAGGCCTTGTCGGCCAGTATGGTCGGCTATGTTTTGAAAAACACCCTTTCCCCCCACGGCACGGTCAACCGGGGGATTTGCCGACTCGACGACGGCAAATTACAGGCTGTCGAAGAGTTTATCGCGATCGGAATCGATGAAGACGGAACCTTGCGCGGCGAGGGGCGGGATGGACAACGGGTCAAACTGGATGAGGATGTCATCGTCTCCATGAACTTCTGGGGCTTCTCCCCCTCTCTCTTCGAACCTTTGGAAGAGGGCTTCGCACAGTTTCTCGCCTCAAGAGGAAGCGAAATGAAATCGGAATACTACCTGCCGACCCTGGTCGACCAGCTGATCAGGGACGGTCAGACAGAATGTCCGGTTTTAAGGACCGACAGCCCTTGGTTCGGTGTGACCTACCCCGAGGACAAAGTACGTGTCGTTGAAAGCATCGCGAAGCTGACGGAACAAGGCGTCTACGAAGCCTAAATCGGGCCGACCTTTTCTGTTGCGGAGCCAGAAGCTCTTCCCCCAATGCGCGAGAGGATTGCTCTTTTTATTAAAAGAGTTCGACCGCTGTCTTGGAAGCCGTATTCTCCACACACCAAGAGAATAATGACGCTACTTAGGCACCTCAAAGATACCCCAATCAAAAACCTGGTTAACCGATCGCCGAAAGGGTTCGTGAGCTTGGGTACACCTCTCGTGAGGAAGCTACAGCGAACCTTGCGCATTTCGGCCCTAGCCGTACTGGGCTTTGGCCTGGGAAAGACGGTAACGACAGGTGAAATCGTCTCCGGACCCGATGGATTGCCCCAGATCTCCGGAGTCTATCCCCACCTTGCCGTAACCAGCGACGAGCGCGAAGTGGGGATCGGTGCCGTCGTGCCATGGGCGGGTCGTCTCTGGGCCATCACTTATGGCCCGCACCTTCCCAAGGGAGATAATTCGAACAAGCTCTATGAAATCGATCAGGCACTCAACCCGGTGATCCGCCCCGAATCGCTCGGAGGGACCCCTGCTAACCGTTTTATCCACGAACCCTCACAGCAGCTGATCATCGGACAGCACTTCGTCGACGCATCAGGCGAGGTCCGCAACCTGCCCTACTCTGCCGCACCGGGCCGCCCCACTGGTACCGCCGCGCACCTGACAGATCCGGAAAACCGCATCTACATCTTTACAATGGAGAACGCCGTCTACGATGTTAATGTCAACGACCTGAGCTTTGTAATCCGTTACCCCGACGTTCAATCCAAGGGAGACCAGTTTCTCTTCGGTTATCATGGCAAGGGGGCTTACACCGGACAGGGGACCTTGGTCGTCGCAAACAATGGACGCCCCTCCAGCCAGCACACCCCGCTGAAGCCCTCCGGCGTGCTGGCGCGTTGGGACGGCACGACCTACGCCGACAAGGGGAACAACTATCTCCCTCGACCTGCGATCAACAGCGACACGAATTACGAAAACAGCAAAAGCCCGGTTGCCGGCAAGCCGGACTACATTGCGGGGTGGACCCAGGACTTTACTGTGCAGCATTGCGAAGTCACCGGCCCGGGAGGAATTCGGGGCAACCCGAATCCGGCCACGGATCCGGTCTGGGCCACAGGCTTTGACGCCAAGTCGGTGGTACTGCGGGTGCTGGAAGACGGCCAATGGAACACCTGGAGGCTACCAAAGGCCTCCTACTCACATGACGGCTCCCACGGCTGGCACACCGAATGGCCCCGGATCCGGCAACTTGATCCCGATCACCCGGACTCCCCCTATCTCATGCACATGCACGGGCTTTTCTTCGACTTTCCACCGACTTTCTCGAAAAACGATTTCTCCCGGCTCAAACCGATTTGCAACTACTACAAGATGCCGGTCGACTACTGTATGTTCAACGGCCAGCTCGTGATCGCCAAGAACGACGCTTCAAAGTTCGACAATGCTCTGGCGCTGCGGGCACAGTCAAACTTCTGGTTTGGACAGCTATCCGACCTGGAGCAATGGGGCGCCCCCTCCGGACATGGTTCGGTCTGGCTGAACGAAGCAGTTCCCGACGGCGGAATATCCGAGCCGTTTTTGGTGAACGGTTTTACCCAGAGGACCCTCCACCTCCGTAACGGCGGTCACTCCGCTATTGAAATCGAGATTCAAACGTCGAAGGGGGACGACTCATGGGCAACCGCCATGACCCTCAATTTGCCGGCCGGCGGATATCTCTACGATGTTATCAGCGAACTTCCCGGTGAATGGGTCCGCCTTGCCGCGAAGGGTTCCAGCAGCGAACTTACCGCCTTCTTCCATATGTCCAACCCCTACCCGCACGCTTCCGTTCCATCGACCGGAAACGGACGCTTCGCCGCGCTCGCCAACATCCACGACACCACCGAGCAATCCGACGGAATTATCCGGGCGATGGGTAGCAGTGATCTGCAGCTGGAGTTCGCTTCGGACAAGGGCTATCACCGGATCGGTAAAGCGCTTTCCCTAGAGGACATCGACAGTCGCGCCGCCGAGGCAGACCTCCGCTCAGAAGGTGCCCTGAGTCGGGATTTCGGCAGCGACGCGGCCTCGGCATGGATTGATGACGGCGGGACACGCTTCCGGCTTCCGAAACTTGATCCGCTTTACGATGCACCCTTCCTCTCCGGTTGGGCCCGGGGCGAGCGGGAAGTCGTTACCGAACGCAAGCTGCTGAACGTCCATGGAACCTTCTACGAAGTCCCGCGCGACAACTCCGGTGGCAAGCGCCTGCTACGCCCTCTCGCCACGCACGGCAAGCGCATCACGGATTTTGCCTCCTGGCGCGGACTGCTCGTGCTCACCGGAGTGCGCGACGACGCGCCGACCAGCGAGTCACTGGTGCGCAGCCCCTCCGGCGCCGCGCTCTGGCTGGGAGAGGTCGATGACATTTGGAAGATGGGCGAACCGAGAGGAACAGGTGGACCATGGAAGAACACGACCGTGACCGCAAATCGACCCTCTGCCCCCTACCTGATGTATGGATACGACCGCAAGGAACTAACCCTGTCCACCGACTCAGCCACTACTTTCACGGTCGAGGTCGATTTCCTTGCCGACGATACCTGGTCGACCTACAAGACATTCACTCTGGCGGCGGGAGAAACGGTCCATCACCTATTTCCTGAGGGCTTTCACGCCCACTGGGTACGCGTAGCCAGCGATACCGCAACCACCGCCACCGCCTGGTTTTCCTACGGTCCGGCGAAATAGCTTTTCACACTTCGGATCTCCCGAACTCGTAGCCGAACGGCTTCCCGTTCGGTCGTATCGAACTTCCACAAAGTTCGACCGAAGCGGAAGCGCTCCGGCTACGTAAAAAAATTTTCTCTTAACTAGAGTCGAATGGTCAACGACCTGCCGTGGGCATCCAGTTGCTCGAGGCGTGCGAAGGTCTCGACGACCGGTGCGGCCGCTTGAAGTGATTTCGCGTTGTAGCGCACGGTGCTGGAGCGGCGCATAAAATCGGTCGCCTGCAGCCCGCTAAAGAAACGCCCGGCTCGTCCGGTCGGCAGTGTGTGGCTGGGGCCGGCGGTAAAGTCACCCAAAACCGTCGGCGTCATATAGCCCTGCAGGATCGCACCGGCAGTCGTAATCTGTTTGGTCAGTGGTTCGATCGACTTATCCGCAACCTGAAGCTCCAGGTGTTCCGGTGCAATGTAGTTGGCCACAGTCGCGGTCTGGCTCAGGGACTGGCAGGCCACCGCCAGAAAACGATCCTGCATCACCTTTTCACACTTGGCGCTGTGACTGAGTTCCGGCAACTGCTTCTCGATTTCCTTCTCCACCTTCCCCAACAGCACCTTACTGGTGGTGGCAAAATAAATAATCTCCTTACCACTGCCGTGTTCGGCTTGAGCCAGCAAGTCGGCGGCGACGTGGGCGGGCTTGGCGCCGCCGTCGGCAATCACCATCACCTCACTGGGTCCCGGCAGCAAGTCGATGCCTACAGTGCCGAGCACCTGCCGTTTGGCCTCCATAACGAAGGCATTTCCCGGGCCGTAAATCTTATCGACCGCAGGAACGGTCTCCGTCCCGTAAGCCATGGCGCCAATGGCCTGCACGCCCCCCACTTTGTAAATTTCTTCAATGCCCACCATGGCGAGTGCGGCCAGCATACCCGGGGCAATCTCTCCTTCCGCGTTCGGCGGTGTGCAGACCACAATCTGCGGACACTTCACCAGCTTGGCCAGCACGGCCGACATAATGACGCTCGAGACCAAGGGGACATTTCCACCCGGCACATAAAGGCCGACACGCTGAATGGGATAAAAGCGCTCGCCCACCGTTCCGCCCTGGGCGTTCTTTGCTTTCCAGTCCTTGGGTAGGGTCTTCTTGTGAAAGTCCTTCACCAATGCAATGGATGCCCGAATAGCTTTTCGGTCTGCCGGAGAAAGGCTGGATTTAGCCGCTTTCAGCTCATCGGCGGACACGCGCATATCCGGAGCCTTCATCTTGGCCCCGTCAAATTTTGTCGTATATTCCAGAACTGCCGCATCACCGCGTTTTTGGACATCCTGCAGCACTCCGGACACCACCGACGAAACGTCCCCGCTGGCGGAAGCCTTCTCACAGAACTGACTCAACGCCTTCTGAAACTTCGGCGAATTGGAATAATCGAGTTTTTGCATGTCGCTAGAAGAACAAGTCTCTCTGTTCAGTGCAAGGCGCTGCCTTATTTTTCAGACGCTTGCGGCACTTTAAAGACACCGGCTGCAAGTGGCTCATTCACCTCTACTTCAGACCATTTGATGGTGTGAAGCTTACGACCGTCCTCATAGTAATCGATGGACTCGGGGTACTTGATCCCCTTTACGACCTGCGCGCCACGATTAACACTTTCGACATCATTTTCCGTGATCGTCGCCACAAGAGTGTCGTCCTCGACCGAAAAGTAGCGAATCGTCTCCAAACCTTCGGGATAGGTGTATTTCACTTTATGCGCACGCTTGTCACGGTGCGTCACGATCCCTTCATAGGAAACGCGTTCGCCGTTCTTAAAATCAGGCCGGTAGAAGTTGAAAAACTGCCGGGTGCTGTGGCGTACGCGCTCCAGCTCCGGGCCGGTCAACTCCCGCATTTGTGATGCGTCTTCTTTGAGGTTGGAGCGGATAATGCAGGACTTGCGGCAGTTCAAGATGGTCGTCTCCACCATGTCATCCACCCGGATCTCCAGGCGCTGCGACTGCGGTTTACGCGCAATGATCAGGACCGTGGCCGCAGGCACTTTCGGGTCTACCGGCTCAAGGCTGCCTACCATTTTCAAGGTGACGACGCCGTTCAGTGCTTTTTCCGTTCCCAGGGTTGCCCGGGCACGGTTGATCAAATCGGTCGTCGAGGGCGCCTTGGCCAACGAGTTCCCCACCATGGCGAATCCCAAGAATAGATGTAGAATAGTTCTCTTCATACCAAGTGATACGACCAGAAAGAAAAGAAAAGGTTCGGCCTACTCCCACTCAATTGTGCTGGGAGGCTTCGAGCTAATATCCAGCACGACCCGATTACAACCCGTGACTTCATTGATAATCCGGCTCGAGATGGTGCGCAGCACCTCGTAGGGAACACGCGCCCAGTCCGCCGTCATGGCGTCGACACTTTCGACAATACGGAGTGCGACCACGTTTTCGTAAGTGCGCTCGTCACCCATAACACCCACCGTCTTAACGGGGAGAAAGACACAGAAAGACTGCCAGACTTTGTAGTACAAGTCGGCGGCCATCATCTCTTCGTGCAAAATCGCATCGGCACGGCGGAGCACATCGAGGTCTTTCTTACGAATCGGCCCCATCACGCGCACACCAAGCCCCGGCCCGGGGAACGGTTGCCGCCAGACGACCTCTTTGGGCAGGCCCAACTCGGAGCCGAGCTCGCGAACTTCGTCTTTGAAAAGCGCGCGCAGCGGCTCGAGCAGATCGAGCTTCATTTTCTTAGGCAAACCGCCGACATTGTGATGGCTCTTGATCAACGCCGCGGGGTTCCCATCGATCGCCACCGATTCGATGACGTCGGGGTAAAGTGTGCCCTGGGCAAGAAAAGCATAGTTGCCGCGCTTCTTCAGCTTGTTCACTTCTTCGTCAAAAACTTCGACGAAGGTATTGCCGATAATTTTACGCTTTTTCTCCGGATCTGAAACCCCTTTAAGACGGCCGAGGAAAAGATTGGCCTTTTTTGCGACACGCAGATCGAGATCGAAATGATCACCATAAAGCTTCTCTACCTGCTCGCGCTCATGCAGACGCAGCAAGCCATTGTCCACGAATACACAAGTGAGTTGCTTACCAATCGCCTTATGGATCAAGGCCGCGGCGACAGAGGAGTCGACCCCCCCGCTGAGTCCAAGAATAACACGCTTGTCGCCCACGGTTTCGCGAATCTGGCGTACGGACTCCTCGATGTAGTTCGCCATCGACCACTCGCGCTTACATTTACAGATCTTCACCAGAAAGTTATTGAGCACTTCCATCCCCATCTCAGAGTGGGCGACCTCCGGGTGAAACTGCATGCCATAAAAGTCGCGCTTGGCATCCTGAATGGTGGCGTAAGGCGAATTTTCCGTGGAGGCGATGGCTTCAAAGCCCTTAGGTAGTTTGTCCAATCGGTCCCCGTGCGAATTCCAGACGCGGAGGTTCTTGGGCAGGCCGGCAAAAAGCTTACCTTTTTTCGCCACCTTCAGCGTGCCGTGGCCGAACTCGCGCTGCTCGCTCTTGCCGACCCGGCCGCCGAGCATATGCGCCATGAGCTGCTCGCCATAGCAGATCCCGAGGACGGGGACGCCCATCTCGAAGACTTTCTTGTCCGGACGGGGCGATCCTTTCAGCAAGACCGAAGAAGGCCCGCCGGACAGGATGATGCCCTTGACGCCATCTTTCTTCAGGACGCTGGCCTTGGTATTGTAAGGGTAAATACGGGAAAGCACGTGGGCCTCACGAATACGGCGGGCGATGACCTGCGTGTATTGAGATCCGAAATCGAGAACGGCGATGGTGTCTGGCATGGTTTAGTGGAGGTGAAAGTGAAAGTGAGGGTGAAAGTGAAGGTGATAATGAAGGTCGTAAAATCAAAATCCTAAGCGCCCGTTGGTAAAACCGCACTGCGGGCAATCGCATTCAAAACTCTGGTGTGGTCCGGTGTAAATCTCGCTGCATTTAATACAGTGATAAACAACTTTCATACGCTTGGCTTCATGCAGATTCTTATCACGACGATCATAGTAAAACCAAAGTCCGAATATCAAAAGAAAGCCGGCTCCCAGGTAGAGGAGAAAAAAGACATCTACTTCCAGTTGAATCACTCTGAGAGAAGCCCGATAAGCGACTAGAAGCCCTTGATCTCAAAGAGCCCGGTCACGCTTGCATTGTTGTGGATGCGAAGAATCCCCTCGCCCAGCAGCTCGGCCACACTGAGCACGGTAATCGGCAAGCCCTCTTCCTGTTTGACCGGAGTCGTATTGGTGGTGATCAGGCGGTCAATCGGGCCATTGGCCATACGCTCGTAACCACGCTCGTTCAGCACCCCGTGGCTCACCGCCGCCATGACGCTTTTCGCGCCGTTTTTCTTCAAGAGTTCGGCGGCGGCACAGAGCGTGCCTGCGGTCTCCGTCATGTCATCGATCAACAGTATATCCCGCCCCTCCGTCTCCCCGACCAGTGAGGTGGCTTCCACACGCTCCGCACTCACACGGCGTTTGGCGATAAAACCAAGCGGCACGTCGAGCATGTTGGCGTAGGCGGACGCCATTTTCATCCCCCCAACATCGGGAGAAAAGAGAGAGAGATTTGTGGTGTCGATATTCTTGAGATATTCAAAAAGCACCGGAGACGCGTAGAGATGGTCGACCGGTATATCGAAAAAGCCCTGAATCTGCTGAGCGTGGAGGTCCACCGTCAGCACACGGTTGGCACCGGCCGAAACCAGCAGATTGGCCACCAATTTGGAAGTGATCGGCACCCGCGGCTGGTCTTTACGGTCCTGCCTGGCGTAGCCGTAAAAGGGAATTACTGCGGTGATGCGATTGGCCGAGGCCCGGCGGGCCGCGTCAATCATGATGAACAGCTCCATTAGATTCTGATTCGCCGGATTGCTGGTCGATTGGATAATGAAAACGTCCGCGCCGCGGATATTTTCGTTAATGCGCACAAAGCTCTCACCGTCCGGAAAGCTGACAACATCAGCCTTGCCCAGCGGGGTCTTCAGATACTCACAAATTTCTTTTGCCAGTGCGGGATTCGAATTCCCGCAAAAAATTTTCAACCGCGATTCACTCATATTCATTCCTGTTCACGAGACTCAATCGATTTCTCCAGTTGATCAAACCTTTTGAAAAGTTCGGGCAATTTTCTCTGTAGAACGATAATCCGGTTGTGGAGTGCCATTTCCGTGGCCGGGCTGCCCCGCATCTTCGTGCCTGCCTCGACTGACTTCACGATAGCCGCACCGCCTGCGATCATCGCCCCGTCACCGATTTGGAGATGGCCGGCAACACCTGCCTGCCCCCCGATGACGACGCCGTCGCCGATCTCCGTGCTGCCACTGATGCCGACCTGGGCAACCAGCAGGCAGTGCTTCCCCACCCGAACATTGTGGGCAATCTGCACCTGATTGTCGATTTTCGTGCCTTGTCCGATGTAGGTGCTGCCGAAACGCGCGCGGTCGATGGTTGAGTTGGCCCCGACATCAACATCCGCAGCGGTAACGACTCTGCCCACTTGAGGCACGCGCTGATGCGCATTCTCCACGAATTCATAGCCGTATCCGTCCGATCCGATAACACAGCCCGGCAGGAGACGGTTCCGCTCGCCAATCTCGCAGTAATTCCCGACCACAACCCTCGGAAACAAATAGGTCCCTGCTGAAATCTTGGCATGTCGCCCGACATGCACCTGGCTTTCCAGGACGGCAGCCTCAACCGTGGCTCCGGCCTCCACGACACAGAGCGGCCCAATGGTCGCCTCGGGTGAAACCTTCGCCTCAGGGTGAATCACGGCCGAGGGATGGGCCCCAGGCTCGGGTGCGGGCATGAGCAAACGCTCGATTTCCCGGCAGATCATCGCGAGGGAAAAAGAAGGATTTTCGACCTTCAGGTAGATCTGCCCTTCGGAGGGTTCGCCGTCGTAGTCCTTGGGCAGGAGCACGACCGAAGCGTTCGAAGTTTCGACCTGGCTGTGGTATTTATGATTACCCAGAAAAGAAAGGTCGCCCGCCTTCGCGCTGGACAAGGAAGCAATCCCGACAATATCGCCAGAAAAATCTCCCACCGACTCAACATCCGGTGGCAGCATCTCAAGGATGCGCTGGAGCGAAAAAACAAATGCCATACTAAATAAAAACCCTGTTCTGCAAAACAGAACAGGGTTTGGAAATTAGTTATTTTGACAAGACTACTCTGCAGCCTGTGCGTTGAGGACAGCGATCACCGCATCGGTGATTTCGAGCGAGTCGTCCGCGAAGATGACATTGTTCTTAGCGACGACGAGGTCGATTCCCTTGTCCTTGGCCACCACGGAAACCGCTTCCACCGCTTTTTCCTGCAGCGGCGCAAGATCTTCCTGCTGTCCTTTCTGGGCGAGTTGCTGGGCCTGTTGACGGAACTGCTGTAGCTTAACCTGCTCTTGTTGCAGCTTTTGTTGCAATTCAGCTACCTTGGTCTGTGCATCCGAAACGGCTGATTCGCTGGCTGCAGGATTTTTGGCCATGGTCTCGGCCTCACGTCCTTCGGTGATGATCTGCTGGATGTTTTCCTGCATTTTTTTGATCTCCTCCTCGACCGGAGCGACCGAACCACGGATTTTTTCCACCGCCGTCTGGAATTCGGTGTAGTCGTTCAGCACGCGCTGTACATCGACCGTGCCGACAACCGGTGTTTTCTGGGCGACCAGGGCGGCAGCGAAAATGACCGAGGCAGTGATAATAGTAACAAGTTTTTTCATAATTTTTGGTGTAGGTGAGTTTTCGAGAGTGGATTAAACAGGACTAGAAGCGCGTGCCAAAAGAAAAATTGAACTGTCCGCCGCCGCCGGAGCCTTCGGGCGAAGTAATCGGAATGCCGTAATCAAGCTGTAGTGGCGAGCCCATAAGGAGAATACGGGCACCGACACCCCAGTTATCGGCATAGTCTGACATGCTGAAATCAAAATCTTCTTCATTAACAAAGCCCCAATCGTAGAAAACCACGAGCCCCAAAGGTTCCGCCACACGGAAGAGATATTCGAAAGAAACCATGGAGTAGCTGTTACCACCGATTGATTCGTCGTCATCATCCGGATCTCTCGGACCGACGTCTCTGAAATCAAAACCGCGCAAGGTGTCCGGTCCACCAAGGTAGAAACGATCATAGAATGGAACATCCGTGCTGTTCCCCCAAGGCGTTACCGTGCCGGCCCTTGCGACGACTGAAAAAGACTGTTCCAAAGTGTCAAAGGTCGGGAAGTAATGCGCGGTCTTGGCCTCGAATTTGTAGTAGTTCACATCCCCCCCGAGGCCGGCCACTTCGTTGTTCAACGAGGTCCGATTACCTTTGCGGGTGAAAATCAGGCTGTCCCGGTTGTCTCTCAGGAAGGTAAGCCCTACTTTTGAAATCAACTCTTCGCCTTCTGCCGCCTGAAAAACATCCGGAACCCCGTCACCCGTAATGGAACCGTCGGCATTCAGGACCGCTCCGGGTGCACCCGGATTACGCGCTACGTCGAAGATCTCAACCAGCTCCAGCCGGTAGGACAAACGTGCCTCAACCAGTTCAAAAAGCCTGCGGCGAAGGAAGAGCTCAAAACCGGTCCGCAACTCGTTATAATCGGCACTGTTGTAGTCGGACTCCGTTCGATAAAGCTCGACCCCGAACTCCAGACGCTGCTCGAAAAGCCAGGGCTCGATAAAGGAAACAACAACCTGATTACTCTCCGTACCGACCGAAGCGCGGAAACGGAATTTTTGACCGTCACCTTGAAAACCGGAGCGCCAATTAAAGAGATCGAAATTGCCCTGCGTCACCTCGAAATAGACGACTGCACTTTCAACCGAACCAAAACCCGCGCCTATGGTAAAGTTACCGGTACGCCCTTCACGTACGGTAATTCCGAGATCCTTGCGCCCGGGAATATTCGTCGGTTCAGGGTTGAGGCGGACATCCTCGAAGTAGTTGGTGTTTTTAAGACGTGCTTCGCTCACGTCCATTCTTTGCCGGTCGAAGACATCACCTGGGCGTAAGGCCAATTCACGGATAATTACCGTGGCTTTCGACTTGGTATTCCCCTCGACACGAATCGACTCGAGGTAAAAGCGTTCACTTTCACGAACGCGAAAGACAACATCGATCCGGCGGTTTTCCATGTTCGGCACACGCTCGGCGCGGACACCGGAATCGAGGTAACCACGCGAAGTGTAGTATTCGCGAATCGTGCTGGCTGCATCGTCAACCTTCTGGGGAGAAAACTTTTCGCCGGTCTCAACCTTAATTCCGGACAGGAGCTCCCCGTTGGTGAATACCGTATTATTATCCACGGAAAGCTCCCCGAGGTAGTAGAGGTCTCCCTCCGACACGGTGATGACGATATCGACTTCGTCTTCGCCTTCGAATTCAAATTCGACCCGATCTTCATGAACGACAGAATCCAGATAGCCGTTGTCCCGATAGAAATTCCGCAATGTTTCAAGGTCCTCCTTGAACTGCTTTTCATCAAACTTCCCTGAGCCTGTGATCCAGGAAAACCACCCGTCCTTTTTCGTCTCCAGTTGCTTACGCAGCTTCTTGTCCGAGAAGACTTCGTTGCCCTTAAAAATAATATCCTCAATCCGCAGGTCTCCACCTTCTTCTATGTCGATATCCACAATCGCATAACCGGTTTCAGGATTTCGCGAAATACGATAGTCCACAGACACATCAGGGTAGCCTTTCTTCACATAATAAGCCGCGATTGCATCCGCAGCCAGGCTGACTTTGTATTCATCGAGCGAATCGCCGCTTTCGAGAGTGACGTCCTCTTCAATTTCAGCTTTTCGGGCCAGACGCTTGTCCGAATAGTTTTCGTTCCCGTTAAAGCGAATGCGCTCGATGGTATACTTGGACTCCAGTTCAAAATAAACATCGATTTTATCTTCCGGAGCTTTTTCCACCCGGACTTCGACAAATTCAAAATAACCGGAGGAGTAAAGCGCACGAATCGATTGGTCGATCAGGGCAGGATTATAATCCATCCCGGGGCGCAATTGAACGTTACTAAAAATGAACTGGTCGCTGACCGCACGGAATCCTTTGAACTCCGGTATAATACGACGAATTTCCGGATACTCCTCCGCGGCGTCCTGCGCCAGCGCGCCGGTACAGCTCAGAAGAACGGATGATAGAGTAAGGGTGCGAAAAAGTGTTTTGAAGAAACGCATGGACTAATTCCTGGGGAATACGGGCAGCTAGTGCTGGAAATTCTCGTAGCGGGTATAACGGCGAACGAAGGTAAGATCGATATCCCCTACTGGGCCGTTACGTTGCTTGGCAATGATTAATTTAATTTGCTCAACATCTCCGGGCAGTCCGCCCTCTTCAACGCTTTCATCATCATCGCGCTTTTTGGCGCGGCTCAGTAGGAATACGACGTCGGCATCCTGCTCGATCGAACCGGACTCACGAAGGTCGGATAGACGTGGATCGCGGTTGTCCTTTTCCGACTCACGATTAAGCTGGCTGAGCACAACGACCGGAACATCCAGCTCTTTCGCCAGGCTCTTCACCCCTCGGGAAATATCGGCGATCTGTTGCTCGCGGGGCGCACGCGAATCTGTGCCGCGAACCAGTTGAAGATAGTCGATTACAATCAGGCCGAGACGATTCTTGGCGTCAATCCGTCGGGCCTTCGCGCGCAGGTCGAGAATTGTGGAGTCCGCCGCGTCATCAATCCAAAGCGGTGTACGCTCGAGCTCTTTCACGGTCTGGGTGATCTGGCGCTGGTCATCGGACGAGGCCACCCTGTCGCGGATGCGCTTCATGTCCACCCGGGCACGGCTACAGATCAAACGCATGGCCAACTGCGCCGCCGTCATTTCCAGACTGAAAACAAGCACGCCGGTCGGTTCGCGACCACCATCGGGAATGATGGCATGTTCGGCAAAGTTCATCGCAAGACTCGTCTTACCCACGGAAGGACGGGCGGCGAGAACGATCATCTGACCGGGATGAAAGCCGTAGGTCATGCCGTCGAGATCGCGGAAGCCGGACAGCACGCCGCTGGCTTCCTGCTTGTTATTCAAGAGGGCATGAATATCGGAAACCGCATCTTTGAGCGATTCCTTGATGGGTGTCGCGGTTTTGGAAACCCGGCCACTACTGATGTGGTGAATCTCCGACTCGATCTTATCAATAAAAACACTGATATCCTCCTGCTGCTGGTAGCAGGCCTCTGTCGCCTCGCGGGAGGTACGAATCAGGCGCCGAAGAAGGTACTTCTCATGAACAATCTTGGCGTAGTATTTGGCGTGCGCTGAAGTCTCGATCCGGCCCTGGATATGATAGATTTGAGCCAGCCCACCGACTTCCTCCTCAATCCCTTTTCGCTGCAGAGTGTCAAATAAGACGATTTCGTCGATGGGATCACCGATCTCATAGAGCTCTAGCAGGGTTTGATAGATCTGGGCGTGTGCTTCCTTGAAGAAACACTCCGGTTGAATCTGCATCTCAATGCAGGTCGTAATGACCTCCAGCCCCCCGTCCAGGAGGCAGGCGGCCAGTAAGCCTTCCTCCGCCTCCATGTTATGGGGCGGCACACGCAGCTCCGAGCCCTCAGCAGTCTCGGGAGTAAATCGATTTTTACCCGGAAATTTTTTTCGACCGGAACCAGCGGCGCTCGAATCAGATGGCATGGAAATAGGTGGTGTCGTATTGACAGCGGTGAATCAACCCTATCCCGCCGGATGTGAAAAACTATTCCTTGTCTTCAGCGTCCGCAGCCTCTTCTTCGGCAGCTTCCTCAATGGGATTTTCAGAAACGACTTCGAACTTGAGCTCTGCCGTGACTTCGCCGGCAAGTTTCACAGTGACCGTGTGGGAACCAAGCTCCTTGATCGGAGCCGGTAGCGAGAGCTGCTTCTTCACCAGCTCGACGCCTTCTTCCTTCAGACGCTCGATCAGGTCGTTGGCGGTCACGGCGCCAAACATCTTGCCACCCTCGCCGGTCTTTACCGCGATCGCGATATTCTTGGCATCAATCTGCTCAGCCAGCGTGCGGGCTTCATCGAGTTCCTTTTGCTCACGCACTTCGCGGGCTTTCAGAAGCGCTTCGATCTGCTTCTTGTTCGCCTGCGTGATCGGCAGTGCCAGTTTACGCGGCAGCAGAAAGTTGCGAGCGTAGCCGGAACGAACGGTGACGGTGTCGCCCTCCGCGCCGAGTCCATGAATGGGTTTTAAGAGAAGAACCTGATTATTGGCCATGATGAGTATTTGAGTAAATGAGTGTAATAGGTGTTTTTAGAAGGGCACGTCTTCGTCGAGCGTGTCGCTATCGTCGTTCTGCGAGGAGGAAGCGGACGGTTTGGAATTCGCGGGTGGTGAACTGCTCTCGTAACCACCGGAATTGCCACCGCCTGCATTGTCATCGCGCCCGCCGATGAATTGGAAATTTTCCAGGACAACGCCCAGCTTGCTGCGCTTTTGTCCTTCGTTGGTCTCCCATTGGTCGAGCTTCAAGCGGCCCTCTACCATAAGCGGGCGACCTTTGCGCATGTATTTGGTAATGACTTCGGCCTGTTTACCGAAAGCATCAATATCCACGAAGGTGGTTTCTTCCCGGCGCTCGCCGTCGCGGGTCGAGAATACCCGGGAAACCGCCATGCCCAGCTTGCAGATGGTGTTGCCATTAGCCGTCACACGAGTCTCCGGATCGCGGGTCAGATTACCGAGAAGGATGACTTTATTGAATGAGGCCATGGGACGTGCGTAGGATTGGAATTAGAGAGATTCGACGAAGATACGGTTGACGCGCTTGTCGAGGCGAAGCTTTTCCTTGAGCGTGGCAGGCACCGAACCGGGTCCGCTGAAGTAGAACTCCAGATAGTGCCCTTGCTTGTAGCGTTGATCGGCGGCGCGGGAGAAATCGCGGATACCGAGATCCTCGCTTTCACTCACTTCGGCTCCAATGTCGCCGAAAACGTCTTTAATATCAGCCAAAACCTTCGCGGCGTCGTCTTCGGACTCGCGGAGATCTAGGATGAAGGTTGCTTTGTAGTTATTTGTTGTGACTGCGCTCATGCGTCGTTGATGTGCGTTGGTTGATGATGTTGAAGGCGGTCTCGATGCCCTTGTCAATGATCAGTCGTATATGATCGAGGAAGTCAGGCATGCGACTTGAAATCAATTCGCGCTCGGCCGGCTTAAACTGGCTGAGTACGTAATCTGCGAGGTCCATCTCTTTAACAGGCTTGGCGCCAATCCCGATCCGGTAGCGGACGAATCCGGGACCGATCCGATCAAGCAGATCGCCTATGCCGTTGTGGCCACCCGAACTGCCGTTGACACTTAGCTTGGCCCGACCGAGGTCGAGCGTCAGATCGTCGTAAGTCACCAGGAGTGACTCCGGCCCAAGCTTGTGGTAGCGAAGCACCGCACCGAGTGAGCGACCACTGTCGTTCATGTAGGTTTGCGGCTTGACCAGCAATAGCTTGCGCTCTCCAGCTTGAACGGTGGCGACCTCAGCCTCGAAACGGGCCTCCGGACGCCAGACGCCCCCAAGCTGGTAAGCGAACCGGTCGACAACATCAAAACCGATGTTGTGGCGGGTGTTGCGGTATTTTGGGCCCGGATTTCCGAGACCGGCAATGACCGCGATGGACATTTTGAAAGAACAGTTCGGCAGGCAACTTGCCTGCAGGTAGGATTGAATTGGATGAAAAATTAGCTCTTAGCTTCGTCAGCGTCGGAGTCGTCGCCTCCTTCGGGCGCTTCTTCGTCATCGCTGACCTTGGTCGAAGGCACTTCATCAGCGGCGACTTCTTCAGCACCCTCTTCAGGCTCAGCCTCGACTGTCGGCGGCTGGCAGGAAACAATCACCTGGGCCGGTTCGTTGAGATACTCCACGCCTTCGAGTTCAGGGAGCTCGTCAATGTGGATGGCTTCACCCACCTCAAGCTTGCTCACGTCAACCTCAACGTGGTCGGGAAGCTTGGACGGACGGCAGCGAATGTCCACATCGTGCGTCTTGTGGTCGATCACACCACCGTCGTTCTTCACACCGACACAATCGGCCTCACCGACAAGATGCACCGGAATGTGTGTGGTGAAGGCGTGGCCGCGCTCGATTTCCTGGAAATCGATATGGTTGATGATGTTTTTGACGGCATCTCGTTGGATATCCTGGACCAAGGAGAGTGCTTTCTCCCCCTTCTCGTCGGTCAATTCGACCACAGCTGCGCCACCACCGATCTCACGGTTCAGGTTACGAAAATCGACCGCGGAAACGGAAATAGAGCGGGCATTGCCCTGACCGTAAAGCGAGGCAGGGATGCGACCCTCTGCTCGTAGGCGACGGGCAACACCGCGGCCCGTGTTTTCACGGCTGGATATGTTTAACGAATATGTTTGCATAACTGGTAGAATTCAAGACTACGCCGTTCCTGAAACGGCTCTGGAATTGAGAAAACGGGGCAGAGTAGAATAGCCGAATCGAAAAGCAACCTAAAGTTTTGGAATTTTTAACCTGCGGGAATTTTTGTTTTCCGTCCCACGACCACTGGATTAAACCATATATATAAACACGACCGGACTCAGCCTGGTCGCCACCTGTATGTCACAAGACCCGACACCACCTTTATCCGCGCAAAGCCTGAAACAACTGGCCCAAATTCCGCTCGATGCGGTTTCCTCACCGGGCTATGTCGTGCATTTGGACCGGCTGGAGGAAAACTGCCAACTCCTCGCCTCAGTGGCCGAA
Organism: Coraliomargarita sinensis; assembly: GCF_003185655.1. Classification (NCBI taxonomy): domain Bacteria; kingdom Pseudomonadati; phylum Verrucomicrobiota; class Opitutia; order Puniceicoccales; family Coraliomargaritaceae; genus Coraliomargarita; species Coraliomargarita sinensis. Next base: position 324,615 of record NZ_QHJQ01000003.1, read on the forward strand.
CGCTCGGGCGCCAAGGTCCTCCTCGCCCTCAAGGGCTTCGCCTGTCATGCCACGTTCCCTTTGATTCGCCAGTATCTGCAGGGGACGACCTCCAGCGGGCTCCATGAGGCACTTCTGGCGAAAGAGTACTTTGGGAAGGAAGTTCATGTCTACTGCCCTGCCTATAAAAGCGAAGAACTGGCCGAGCTCGGAAGCTTCGCACACAGTCTTGTCTTTAACTCGCCCAGGCAGCTCGAGGCCGGCCTGAAATCACTGCAAAAGAAAAGCCGCCCGGAAATCGGCCTGCGAATCAACCCGGAATATTCGGAGGTGGAAACGGACCTCTACGATCCCTGTGCGCCCGACTCGAGACTGGGCACACCCAGGTCCGCCCTGGATACGGTGCTGACCGAGAACCCGGATGCCTTCGAGGCTCTGGATGGCCTGCATTTTCATGCCCTTTGTGAACAGGACGCGGATGCGCTTGAGCATACCGTCGCGGCTTTTGAAGCCAAATTCAGCGACCTCATCGCACGGGTCAAATGGGTCAACTTCGGCGGTGGGCATCACATTACCCGACCGGGCTACGATGTGGAGAGACTGATCTCGGTCATACGGCGCTTCCGGGAGAGTTACCAAGTCGAGATCTACCTTGAACCGGGCGAAGCCGTGGCACTGCACACCGGAATTCTCGTGGTTACCGTGCTCGACATTCTTGAGGCCGGAGGCCACCAGCTCGCCATACTCGATAGCTCCGCGACCTGCCACATGCCCGACGTACTGGAAATGCCCTATCGCCCCAATATCGCCGGCGCCGGCAAACCCGGCGAAAATGAATACACTTACCGCCTGGGAGGGCTCTCCTGCCTGGCAGGTGACGTGATCGGAGATTACTCCTTTGAGGAACCGCTGCGGGTCGGCCAACGCCTGGCCTTCCTCGATATGTCACACTACACAATGGTCAAGACCACGACGTTTAACGGTGTGCCACTTCCCTCGATCAATACCTACTCCCAAGCTGCCGGCCTGACCGGGATCCGGCAATTCGGTTATGCCGACTACCGCGACCGCTTGTCCTGATGCAATTTTTTACATCCCACACAAGCATGAAAATTATGATTCGACGTTTGCCAAAGCTTACCTATTAAGAAATCAGCTATTAAGAGACGCTAAGCAAAGATGACCTTATTCACTCTCAGAGATTTGAACGCCTCCGCGAAAAATAGTCGCATCTCTGAACGCAGTAACTGCGGTTCACAATGAAGCTGGAAGAACACCCATTTATAGAAAGTATTTCCGCGGAACGTCGTGACTTGATCCTGGGCGAGATTGAGGTGCTCGAACTCGAACCGGAGATGCCTATCTTCGAGGAAAAATCCGAACCGGATGCACTTTATCTCATTCTCGAAGGCTCTGTCTGTTTCACCAAGGCGAAGAACGACGGAAGTCGCCAAATCGTCAGCGAGTCCGAGGCTGGCAGCTTCTTCGGCGAAGTGGGCGTCTTCACCGGGGAAAAACGGGCACTCGGCGCCCAGACTCGGGGAAAAAGCCGCGTGGCCCGCGTGCCCGAACCGACCGTGAAAAGAATTATCGAAGACTCCGAGCCGGTCCGCCGTATTCTGGAGAGCGTCATTCACCATCTCAAGAGCACGACCAATCATTACATGAGCGAGGTCATGCGCACGGAAAAGTTTGCCCTCGTCGGCACGATGGTCTCCTCCATCCTGCACGATTTCAAAAATCCCTTCTCCATTATCAGCCTCGGCTCCACCATCATCCAAAACCGCCACAAGGATGATCCGAAAACCGCCAAGATCTGTAACGATATGGAAACCCAGATCCGCCGCATGGTCAACATGGCCAACGATTTGGCCGCTTTTGCCCGGGGCGAACACGAAATCGAGATTGCCCACATCTCCCTGGACACCCTATTCGAACACTTTCAGGAGTTGAACGGCCCGTTCTTCGATGACAACCAGATCGACCTCAAACTGAACGGTAACGGGATCACGCTTCAAGGTGACGCCAGCCGCCTCCTCAGAATCTTGCAGAATCTAGTAGGTAACGCCATCGATGCCCTTCACACAGCTGAAATCGAGGGTGAAATCAAAGTCGACGCTGAAACGAAGGGCGATGATGTGATCATCCGCGTCAGCGACAACGGCCCCGGCATCCCCCCCGACATCCGGGAAAACTTCTTCGAGCCCTTTGTCACGCAGGGCAAAAACGAGGGCACCGGTCTCGGCACCGCCATCGTCAAAAGCATCGTCCTGGCCCACAAAGGCAGTATCGACTTCGAGACCAGCGCCCGGGGCACGACCTTTACTATTCAACTGCCGAAAGAGCAGGCTTGAACCGGTGTACCGGTTCCGGCTTGCCTGCAAAGCGTGGAGCGGGAGTACCTAAACAGCGAAACCTAGTCCCTGAAAGTCCTCAACCCGGGCACTGGCTCACGGGAAGCCGGAAAGTTTTCAAAAATCGGCTCTCCGCTATCGGGGTCTTTGGGATTGGAGAATAGCGAGGGCGTGGATTCAAAGAGCTCCCCATTACCAAAGGCACGGGGATCACCATCGGCGATCAGCTTGGCATCGAGTTTGACTTCAAGCCGTTTGGCCAGTTCACGGTAGTTGTCCTGCTGCGCCAGGTTATGCAGGCAGGCAACATCACGGCGTAGATCGAACAGCTCCAGCGCGGGACGCTTACGGGTGTAGCGGTCGAAAAAGGGTTGAATGCCCGGTTCCTTCCGATTTTCGAGAATGTGCGCCATGGCGAGTGCACTGTCGCGCCACATGAAGTCCTTGTAGTGTGGTGGCGGGCCCGCAGGCCAACGCTCCGGCTCGTAATTTTTGACCAGGAGAAATTCATCAGTGCGAAGGGCGCGGATCGGGTAGCTCCGGTTCCACTCGCGGGCCGGATTGTGCTTTTCCTTGCCCCAGACCACGAAAGGGTTAACCGGATTTTGGGTGAACCCGTCGAGATTCAGAATATTGGGCAGCGTCGTCGCCATCATGCCGGACGGCACGTCACAACCGGCGGCCTCTAGAAAGAAAGCGGCCACTTCGGGCACGGAGACAAGTGCGTCCGTAGCAGCCCCCGCTTCGATACCAGCGGGCCAGGAAATCACAAAGGGCACATGGTGGCCGTATTCGTAGGACTGCATCTTGGCATGGGGAAAAGGCATGCCGTTGTCGGAAGTGACGACGATGATGGTATTTTTGTATAAGTCGTGCTCCTTGAGGATTGAAATGAAGCGGCCGATGTCACGGTCCAGTTCATCGATCTCGTAGGCGTACTCGTTGAAATCCCTGCGTACCACCGTCGCGTCGGGCAATGATGACGGAATATCGAGTCTGGCAGGATCCAAACCGTGCGCTTCGGCCGCGCCGTTGCGGTAGGGCCGGTGCGGCTCCCAGGAGCTGAAGGTGAAGTGAAAAGGGCGGTCCGGATGCTGACTGAGGAATTCGCGGAAGTTCGCCGCGTAATCGATATTGTTCCAGGAGTGAATGTCGTCCTTGTCCCGGGAAATCCGATGCTGGTTGAATTTCCGCCCGTAGGGGTCCTTCTGCTGGCCGACCTCGTCGTTCTCCCAGAACGGGCCGCAGGATTTACCTGTGTAGCCGACGCGGTAGCCCGACGCTTCAAGCAGGTGAGTATAGAGCGGAAACTTTGCCGGAATGAAGCCACCGTGAATGCCGCCCTCCTCCATCTGATAAAAATGCCGGCCCGCCAGAATCGAGGCCCGACTCGGCGCGCAGGACGGGGCCGAGACGAAAGCATTGTTAAAGAGAACCCCTTCACGGGCCAGGGTATCGAAGTGCGGGGTGCTCAACCAATCCGTGCCGTAAGCTCCTGCGTGAGGCCAGGACTGATCGTCACTCAAGACAACCAGAATATTCGGTCCCTCCGTAATGTCCCCGGAGGATGCGTCGGCTCCATAGAGAATACTACAGATCGTAGCCCCTACGAGTATGAGACCGATCCTTGTACATTTTGACATGGCGGCAAGTTACTTGGGCTGGATGCTTAGCTCTTCCGCATGCCAGCCTTTTTAATCGCCTGGAACTCGGCTTTGGTCACCGGTGTGATAGAAAGACGGTTGCCGCGTTGAATGAGGCGCATTTCCGAGCACTCGGGGATGGTCTTGATTTCATCCAGCGGCACATAGCGCTTGAGGTCGGCCTTGAATTTGACGTCGACCAGCATCCAGCGGGGGTTGTCCGGGTCGCTCTTCGGATCGTAGTAGTTCGACTTCTTATCAAAAGCGGTGAAGTCCGGATAAGGTTTGCTGGCCACCTCCGCGATCCCGGCCACACCGGGCGGCTTGGTGTTGGAATGGTAGAAGAGGATCTGGTCCCCTATTTTCATATCGTCACGCATGAAGTTGCGCGCCTGATAGTTGCGAATACCGTCCCAGGGCTCAGTTTGATTTTTACAGGCCTTGAGGTCTCCAAAAGAGAAGACATCCGGCTCGGATTTCATTAACCAATATTGCATAAATGCGGGATGCGGGATGCGGGATGCGGGATGCGGGATGCGGGATGCGGGATGCGAGGAAAAGGATAATCAATCGCTCAGACCACACAAGTGCCTACAACAATTTCACCTCTCACTCCAGTCACTGGAGCCCCAGTTTTTCGAGAATGCGGTCGAGGTCGTCGTTACCGTAGTATTCGATAGTGATCTTACCTTTCTTCGGGGAGTGCTGCAGTGCGACTCGCGTATTGAAGTGATCGCCCATGCGCTTTTCAAGGTCACGGATCGCGGTGCTCTCGGCTTCGGGCACCTTGCGCGATTTACCGCTCTTGGAACCGCCACCGGTTTCTTTGAGACGCCGCACTTGTAGTTCAGCTTCCCGCACGCTCATGCCGGTCTCGATGATGCGCCGCGCGAGCAGCCTGCGGTGCTCCTCACTCTCCAAGCCAAGAAGCACCTTTGCATGACCAGTGGAAATGAGCCGCCGACTGAGAAAGCCCTGGATCTCGGAACTCAGTGTGAGTAAGCGCAGAGCATTGGCTACGGCGGCACGACTTTTTCCGACCCGCTCGGACGCGGCTTCCTGCGTGAGGTCAAAGTCGCGCACCAAGCTTGCGTAGCCGAGCGCTTCGTCGATGGGATTCAAGTTCTCACGCTGAAGATTCTCAATCAGAGCCAAGGTCGCGGAGGAGGCGTCACTCGCCTCGATAATCCGTGCCGGAATCGTATCGCGCTTCAGTTGCTGGTAGGCACGGAAACGGCGCTCGCCGGCGATCAGTTCATATTTCTTCTGCTTTTGCCGGACGACGATCGGTTGAATCAGGCCCTCCGCTACGATACTCTTGGCCAGTTCCTCGATGTGCTGAGGGTTGATCTCCCGGCGTGGCTGGTAAGGATTGGCGACAATATCCTTGAGGTTGATCTCGGAGTAGCCGGGCACATTGGGCAGGGATTTCGCCTCAGCAGGTGTCACGGCGGACTTCTTGGTCGCCACCTTCTTAGCCGCCGTTTTGGCTGCTTTCTTTGGGGGAGCGGACTGTGATTTTTCTGCGTTGTTGCCAGCGCCGGAAATCAGCCCGCCGAGGCCACGACCGAGTCGGGATTTTGAACTAGACATATTTACTGTGCGATCGGGATGAAAATAGTCTGTCCCACTTGAAGGTCGCGGGCCGGATTGACAATCTTGTTCGCATTCTGGATGTGTTTGATATTCGAACCATGCTCGCGGGCAATCTTACTCAGAGTATCTCCGCTTCGCACGGTATAAGTGATTCCCGTTTTGGGATAGTCGCTGGAAAAGTGAACGGGAGTTGATACCTGTGGCTCGCTGCCCACCGCTTCGGCGACCGTATTGACGGCCTTTTGGGTCTCTTTGGCAAGAACTTCCATTTGCCGGTTCATTTCGGCGAGGATCTGCTCCTTTTGGCTGGCATCGGCCGCCTTGTATTCCCGGCGGACTGCGTCAATTGCAGTGCTCAAACTTGAAATCTGAGCGTTCGTCTGGTTGCTAGAGGTGGCTGCTGCCAACTGAGCGCGCAATTGCTTATTGAGTCGATGCATCTGCTCAATCTCAAGCCGCAGTGTCTTAACTTGCTGCTCCATTTGGCTCACGTCCTGACTGAGGTTGGCTACGGTGACCCGCAGGCTGTCAGACTGGGCGAACAGCGACGGTGACGTCACTAAAGCACCCAAGCTTAGAGACATGGCAAAATACAATCTACGCATCATAATACACGACGATTGTTTCGGCCGATAAAAAGTCAAAACCAGAAAACAACACGCTGCGACTAGCAAGTGGGGATGACTCGTCTTATTCTTATGATAAAAATCGTAAAACTGTTGAATGCCATCGGTGGAGACGAAAGTGCTTTCAAAAGGAACACTGCAGACTCCCGAATGTAAGAGAGAGCTTTACATCTAATTATTAATTGGGATATTGCTTACGTTTAGTCTCACCAATCGTTACATCATAACAAAACTGTTCCCTAAAATGGCTGGTTTTCGCAGCAAAATTTTTACATACCTCGCCGCTCTTCTCATTGCCGGAACTCTGGCCGGTCAAAGTACGCCAACGACCGCGAACCCAGAAGAGCTCGGCGACCAGTCCCTCAACGAGCAAGTCATCAAGCTGGTGGGGGAAAACGAGTTTCTCCAGGCCCGCCCCTTCCTTCTTGAGATGAAGAAGCGGATGGAGGAGCAGGACAACAAGGAGAACATGGAAGCGATCGCTTTCTTTTTAGCCTCAGCCCACCTGCAGGAGTATCAGGAGACGGAGAAAGAGGAATCTTTGCAAAATGCGGTCAAAGCTTTCGAAGAATACATCGAGAAATACCCCAGCGGGCCGAGAAAAATCATCGCCCTGCTTAATCTCGGCGACGCTTATTCGGACCTGAAGCAATATGGCAAAGCAATTACCACCTACACCCAGATCTACAACAATCCCAGAACGAGTGGCTCCGTACGGAACGATATCAGACGCGTCATCGCAAAAACATATCTGAAAACAGACAAGCCGGAAGCGGGTATGCCCTACTTCATGGAAGCTTATGAACAAGCCATTCTGGACGAAGAGGCCAAAGCCGAAGCCGCCACATGGCTGCTGCAGGCCTACCTCTCGAAAGGCGACATCGACGCGATCCTGCCCTACTTCAATGATCTGACCGGTAAAAAGGCAGCTCTCTACAACCCGAAATTCAACGTTACCCTGATCAAAGCCGGGGACCAGCTCTTCGAGAGTGGGAATTACGACTTTGCGATTCTCTTCTACGCGATTGTTAAGAAGAAACAGGATATCGTCGCCTTTTATGAGCAAGCCGTTCAGCAGTTGAAGACTGCGCTTGATTACAAAGCCCCCGGTTCAGAGGAAGCCATATCCATTGAAAAACGCCTCCGGGAAGCCGAAGCCAACCTTAAGGCGGTTAAAGGTATTCGAGATTACGATGCAGACGTCAGGTGGCGCTCCGCTCGTGTGTTGCTCGAATCGGAGCGCACATGGGAAGCCCTCTGGTCCTTCTACAACCTCATGCTCGACTATCCCGAGCACGAGCAGGCGGAAGAATTCCTCTTCTTGGCATTCAGCCAGGCACGCGAGGTCAAAGACGACTTCATGCTGGAAAAGCTGGCGAAAGACTACCTCGGTCGTGACGAGTATAAAAAATACCAAGGACAAATCACCCTCGACCTCGCCAGCTACTATCAGGAACAGGGCCAGGAACAAGAGTTCTACGATCTCGCAACCAGGTATCTGGACGAAGGTCCCGAACAAGACGAAGTTGGCGCGCAACTGGCCAACCTTCTCGCTATTTTCCTATTGGAGAAAGAGCGCTACGCCGAGCTCTCCGAACGAATGGAGCGTTACAGCAAAGCCTACTCAAACCTGGATGCAACTCAGGAGTCGGCCAGATACTGGCGCTCCCTGGGGCTGACAATTGCAGCTGATTACAATCGTGCCTTGGAAAGCTTCAATGAGTTCATCGATGAATATGGTGGCAGCAGCATGTTCTCAGAGGATGCTTACTATCGCCGTGCAATCTGCGTTTATGGCGCCCAAAACGCTCAAGAGGCTTACAGCCTGTTCGCAGATTTCGTCGAGCGCTATCCGAACAGCAAGCGCCGAGGTGAAGCCGAACTGTACCTCGGCGATATCATGCGTGAGAAGAACGACATGGATAGTGCACTCGAGCACTACAAGAAAGTGGAAGACTTCACAGACAATCTTACTTTCATCACAAAGGCGACCTTCGCGATATCCGAGGTCTATGAAATGAAGCAAAACGACGAGGAAGCCGTCAAGGCGCTGGTTTCCTATATCGACCGCTACGGTGATGACGCCGAACTGGGGGAAGCTTATCTGCGCCTCGGAAGATTCGAAGAGCGGCAGGGACGTATTGCCGAACGCTTCAAATACAACTCGCTCGGCCTGCAAGCCACGGCTAACGATCCCACGCGATATGCCGCCGATCAGATTTTACTGGAGTATGTCAAAGACTACCCGATTTACGTCACGAACTATGAGGCCGCCATCGATCTGATCGAATCCCTTCTGGATGATGCCGCTTATCGCGACAGCATCATCAAGGACCGTGCCGCTCAGTACAAATTCTTCCAATCTGATGAGGGGCAGAAAGTGGACCCCAACCTGACGCAGAAAATCGTACGCGACCGGGACTTCCGCAAGAAGCTGACAGCGAATCCGGAAAATATCCTCAGCGGGCTTCGTTCCGACTACAACGAAAAGCTGGATCAGCTCGCACCCTACAAACCGGAGCTGATTTTCTCCAAGCTACTCGCCGAGGCCACTGGTTCGACGACAGTTCTTGAACTTCGAATCGCCATGGGGCGGGAAAAACTCACCGACTCAGACATGCTCTTCCCTTTTACGGAAGAACAAGTCAAGAGTGCCTCTCCGGCTGTCATGTTGTGGCGTGCAAAGAAGCTAATGACGATGAATCCGGCTCAGGCAAATGCTCTACTTGAGGTTTCGCTCGAAAAGCACCCTTACGCTCCCAATCGCTATGAGACCATGCTGACGATGGCCGAAATCGCCAAGGGCCAGGCAGAAGGCAATCCGTCCAAAGAAAACTGGGAAAATGCATTGTCTCACTACGAGCGTGTCATTGAGCGCTTTGGAATGCGTGCCGAAAACGGCACCCCTTTCCTCGCGAAGGGCGAGATCCTGATCAAGCTTGAGCGCGAAGAGGAGGCCCTGAAGGTGCTCTCCGACATTCTCAGAAATCCGGAGTGGCGCGGCAGGCCCCAAGCTGAAGCCCACCTGCATCTAGGCGTGGCCTACTACAACATGCAAAGCTACGCTCAAGCGCATGGCTTCTTTGAAAGGCTTATGCTCGGGTTCGCCGGTTTCCGCGACGAAGTCGCATTAGCTTATTACTGGGACCTCAAAACCCTGGAATCTATGAATGAGAGCGAGAGCGTTAATCAGTTGCTCTCGGAAGTTCGCACTCGTGACGATCTGAAAGACACTAAAGGATACCGTTTAATCGAAGAAAACTATGCGCTTTAATTTAAAGAAAACCCCGGCGGCCGTCTTAGCGGCCAGCATGGCGCTGGTGTGCTCTCTGAATGCACAGTCAGAGGCACAGAATTTCCGAATTAAGGAACCGATCCCTGTGACCAACCAGGACGGACAGAAAATCATGCTGGTCGGCATGCAGGGAAATTCCGTCACTTTCCAGTTTGCCGGTATGGAGGGTGCAGAAGCCTCGATTCCCATTAAGGAGGATTCACAGATAAGGCTCACCTACTCTTATCCTGACAACTTCAGTGATATTCAGTTGAATGTCCTCAACGGCAATTACGATCAGGCACTGCGATCAATCAGAAATCCTCCGATCGACTTGCTGCGTTTCCTTGTCGTCCCCGAGTCCAACTGTAATTTTCACCTCTACTCCGAAATTTACTATCGGGCACTGGTCTACGCCGGTGCGCCCCAAGTTGCCGTTGAGGCGACATCGGCTATCCCCTGGAATAGCCCCAGCCTACCGCCGGTGTTTGTCGACCATGCCAGCACCTTGCTGGAGCGCATGGTAAACGAGAAGCGCATCAACTTCGCAGAAGATCTTCTCAACACCTTGCAGAAGGGACTTTCAGTCGCACAATTTTCCAACCTTGCCCTGCCGGTTGCTGATAAGCTCAGACTGCTGGGCGAAAATGAAATCGTGGAAAGCATCTACAACGTGCTCAGCCAGTCCTCAGACGAAACCATGCGCAAACTCGGCCGCATGTGGACTGCCTATAACCTCGCCAATACCGGCAGCACCGACGAGGCCAAGCGCCTACTGAATGAGATCGGCGAGGTGACCGAAGAAAGTCCTTTGTTCTCGATCTATTGCCTCGCCCAAGGCCGTCTGGCCCTGTCAGAAGAAAATTCTGTTCAGGCACTTCGCTACTTGTCCCGCGCCATGGTTCGGACCACTATTGCCGACTCCTACAAACCAGAGATTTACTTTCTCATGATTCAATCCTATATGATGGACAAAAATAAGGTCCCTGCGAGCCGCCTGGCCAAAGAGATGGCTGTTTTCTATCCCAACAACATGTGGCGCAAATCAATCATCAACCGTTTCCCAGAAATCGAACAACAAAACTAATTTACACTAACTTTTAATCCACACCCATATGAAGCTGAAAAAAAATCACATCCATACCATTCTCATCAGCGCAGGATTATTGATGGCACTCGTTCTGCCATTGTCTGCTCAAACAACAGGTAGTGACGCGGATTCCACTGAGGAAATGGCGGAACTCACCGAGGACGCGCCTCCCGCTGAAAAATCTCTGCTCGACATGATCAAAGCTGGTGGTTGGGCTATGTGGCCACTCGGGCTGCTTTCCGTCGCGACAGTCGGCCTTGCCGTTTATAACGGGATCGCCCTGCGGAGTAGTAATTTTATCGACGATGAAGTGATCGACTCCGTCGAGAACAGCATCAATTCCGGCGATTTCGATGCCGCACGTGAACAGTGCGTCAATAACCCCGGCCCGGTGACCAACACAATTAGTCACGTCATCGACGAAACTCTCCGGGGCGAGCAAGTGAATGCCGATTCCGTGGAAAAAGCCTTTGAAGCAGCGTCCACCAAAGAACTGACCGGCCCATACGTCATTGTAAACTACCTGTCCATCATTGCGGCGATTGCACCTATGCTCGGTCTACTCGGTACGGTTAGCGGCATGGTTAAAGCCTTCAACGCGATCGCGGCACAGGGCATGGGTAAGCCTGACATTCTTGCCGATAATATTTCGGAGGCGCTCATCACCACCGCGACCGGTATGTCCATCGGCATTCCCGCCATGTTCTTCTTTTTCTTCTTCAAGAACAAATATGGTAAGATTGTTTCTGAGATTACTTTGATTCTCGGCCGCTTCTACGGCGACATTGTTCGCTCCAGAAAGAGCTAATCGCATAAGCACAAGCTCAACCTACCTACGCGATGAAGATTTGGAGACCAGACACCGAAGATGAGACGATCGATCTCACCCCGATGATCGACGTCGTCTTCCTGCTGATCGTCTTCTTTATGACGGTTGCCAATATGGTAACTGCGGAGAAGAAGGAGGTCGATATGCCGGTGGCGATCCACTCCGTCATCCCGGAGGAATTCGGTGGCCGTAACACGGTAACGGTAATGCGTGATGGCAGTCTCTATGCCGGCGTCTACCCCACTGATCTCGATGGCCTGGAAGAAATCCTGAAAAGAGAACGGGAAAATGATCCGGAATTGAAGGTCTACATCCGTGCCGACAGTTACACGGAGCACCAATTCGTATACGACGTAATGGAGACTTGTGCGGGCGTTGGCATTTATAATGTCATCTTCGCAGCCTACCAGTCTGATAAGTAAAACCTTGTTAACATAATGCAGACTCAAGACATTTTAGGGAGTGGCGAAAAAGCCGACCTGACGCCGATGATCGACGTGGTGTTCCTACTTCTGATTTTCTTCATGGTCACCACAAGCTTGATCAAGGAAGAGGCGGACCTGGGTATTCAGTTGCCGACGAACGTACCCGGTGAGCCTTCCGATGAGTTGCCCAGTAAGCATATTATTGACGTCTTACCTGACGGCAGTGTTCACCTTAATGGCGGGCAAATCGCCAGTGGCACTTCTGAAAATATCGTCCTGAATGGCTTAATCACCACGCTGAAACGCTTGAAGGCGTCCTCGGACAACATGGGGGTTAAGACGATCGTGGTGATACAAGCCGACCCAGTTTCGCCGCACTATAAAGCAATACAGGTTTTGGATGCCTGCGCTGCTGCGGACATTCAGTTCGTTTCCTTTGCAAACTAGTTGGGTTTGCTTTGCCCCGCCACGTGCTGGCAAATTAAGGGTCTTCTGTTATGAGTCCTGATCGATCTTGAAGAACCTAGTCTATGCCGATGGCCAGCTCCTATTGGGTGCATGATTTAAGCCCTTTCCTGATTCGCTTTCCGGACAACCCGCTGGGAATCGATGGGATTCGATATTACGGGCTGGCTTACCTGGCGGGCTTTATCGGTGCCTGGTTCATGCTCCGCGTTTACGATCAACGTGGAAAATTTGCGATCAACGCCGATGCGCGGGCGACTCTGATAACTGCCGTCATTGTCGGGGTACTGGCGGGCGGCCGCCTCGGCTACATGCTTATGTATGATCTGGATGCCTTTATCCGCAATCCCCTACTCCTCTTCCGTGTCGACCAGGGAGGTATGGCCAGCCACGGTGGTTTTGTTGGCGTCACCCTCGCACTCTATTGGTTCGCCCGCAGGCAGAAATACCCGCTTTTAAAGCTGGGCGATGCCATTGCATCACTTGCCCCTCTGGGCCTTATGTTCGGGCGTATTGCGAATTTTATAAATGGTGAGCTGTGGGGCAAAATCAGCACGGTGCCGTGGGCCGTCATTTTTCCCGGAAGCCCGACGAGTTACCACCCCGATCTTGGCGGATACTATCCCGACCCGCGCCACCCCTCACAATTGTATCAAGCCGCTCTGGAGGGCACTTTCCTTCTGATTTATCTGCAATGGCGCTTCTGGAAGACCCGTACTCCGGCAGGTCAAATCGGCGGGGAATTTCTGCTGGGTTACGGTTTGGTCCGTATACTCGGGGAGATCTTCCGCGAGCCGGACGCCAGCCTGATCCTCGGAATCAGCCGCGGCCAGTTCTACTCAATTTTCCTGATTCTAGCCGGAGCGTTCGTGATCATCCTGGCCCGAAGGAATCAACGAAAACAGAATACCGGCACATGACATCGCCTGAGTAGCTCGGTCGTCGTACTGCCGATAAGTAGTTCACGTATCCGGCTGTGGCCGTAGGCACCCAAAACCAGCAGATCGATCCGGTTGTCCTCCACATATTCCGTAATGGCCGCTTCCACGACTCCGTTTAGGCTCTGGTAAGTCGCGTCAATACCGACAGCCTTAAATCGGCTTTCGACTTCGGTCAGCCGCTGTGAAGCAAGGTCTTCATCGTGCCCCTCGACCGAGCTGAGAACGTGAAAGTGCATCTTATGGAAGCTCTGTTGAGCGACAAAGTATTCGATGGCTTTTTGGCAACTCTCACTGCCGTCGTATGCAATCGCGATCTGTTTGATCTCGGAAAATTCCCGGTTGTTGACGAAGCAAGGTTTATCCACTGCCCGCACCACGCGCTCCAACATCGACCCAAGGTGCTCGGAGGCGAAGTTGGCATTTTCGCCACGCTTCCCCAGAACGATCAAGTCATAGCTATCGGCCATGTCCTTGACGACATCCACCAAGAGACCGGTTTCGTGTTTGAATTCGGCTTGATCGGCAAGACCCTCCTCCTGAAAAATAGAAGTGGCTTGTTCATCGACAAACTTCGCCTTCACTTTTTCCACTTCCTGCAGCTGAGCGACCATGCCCTCGAAGGGCTGTATCCCCATACTACCACTTAAGTCCGCTACGGCCGGCACTTCAAATAAACGAAGGTCGGTAACGTAGAGCGCAGTGATAGAAGCATTCTCCATCTTGGCCAACCAAGCGGCATATTGACAGGCGACTTGTGAATACTGGGAACCGTCGGTGCAAACGAGTATCTTGTTCATGGGATTTGGGGCTGATTGGGTAAGTGGATTTCCTCTCTTGGGATGTCACAAGTCTCTTCAAAAAGACACTTCCTTGCAACGTTAAAGCGACGAGCAAGAAACCCATTCGAACTGTTAACGGCCTAGGCCTTGAGTACAAAACCGTCAGGTACAGTTGTGTTCTTACAGACGATTAAAACCCCATCCCGGATGGCTACGTCGACATCGGGCCCGTAATTATCCGCCAGTCCAGTTGGATCGAGCACCACGTTGTTGCCGATACGCACGTTCTTATCGAGAATGGCATTTTTGATCGTACAATTTTCACCCACCCCGACATCAGGACGTCCCTTCTCAAGGTTTTCGTCCATTTCAAAGAGGCGTTCAATCCGGTCGGAGCCCATCATAACGACATTCTCCATCTTCGTTCCCTGCTTGACCCGGGAACGGACCCCAAGCGAACAGCGGCGGAACTCGGCCGAATCCAGCATGCAACCATTGGCCATCATGGAGCTTTCAAAGCTGCACTTATTCAATTTGGAAGCAGGCAGAAAACGGGCGTGCGTGTAGATGATTTCATCCTCATTAAAAAAATCAAACTCCGGCACCGGATTGGTCAGGCTGAGATTGCACTCAAAGAAGGCCTTCACCGTACCGATATCCTCCCAATAGTCATCGAATACGTAACTGCACATTTTGGACTTACCAAGCAGACCGGGGATAATTTCCTTACCAAAGTCAGTCGTATCCGAATCGAGTGCCTGATTCAGTGTTTTTGCGTTGAAAACGTAGATCCCCATGGAAGCCAGGCAGTAGTCCCGATCGCCCGGATCTTTCATTTTTTTCTTCACTGAATCACCGACGGCCAATCCTTTGATAATTTCCGGATCCGTGGGCTTCTCCACGAACTCGTTAATTTCGAGATTATCATCAACCCGCATCAGGCCGAGACCTTCGGCCTGATCGAGCCCCAAGGGTTTGGCGGTGATGGTCACATCCGCACCGGAGGCATCGTGTTCACGCACGACATCGTGTAGGTCCATGCGGTAGAGCTGGTCACCCGACAGGATGATATAAAGGTCGTCCTCACCGCCACCGTGGAAGTGATGCATATTCTGACGGACCGCGTCGGCCGTGCCCTGATACCAGTTGTCATCGCGATCTGTCTGCTCCGCAGACAGAATGTCGACAAATCCGCCTCCAAATGGGTCGAACTTGTAGGATTCCTGAATATGACGGTGCAGCGAAGCCGTGTGAAATTGGGTTAAGACAAAGATCTGATTGTAACCTGAATTCAGACAGTTGCTGATCGGTATATCCACGAGACGGTATTTCCCGGCCAATGGGACAGCCGGCTTGCAGCGCTCTTTCGTCAGTGGGCTCAGGCGCGATCCACGGCCGCCGCCCATGATAATGCAGATTACTTTGCGTTTTTTCATGTCTTTTAAGGGTAAATTGAGAGTAGCAATAGGCTTGTAACTTAGGCGCTACATGCACTCATTTGAAGCTTTATGTGCGGAATTGTCGGATATGTCGGCCGCGAACGTGCGGGAAGTGTCATGCTGGATGGTTTAAAGCGTCTGGAATACAGAGGCTATGATTCTGCGGGGATGGTAGTTGCCATGCCTGACGGCTTTGAGCAAGTCAAGCGAACAGGCCGGGTGAAGGCTTTGGAAGAAGCGCTGAGCGAAGCTCAACTCGGAGGGAATCTCGGCATCAGTCACACCCGCTGGGCGACCCACGGCAACGTCACCGAGGCCAATGCCCACCCACATACCAGCAGCGACGGGAAGATCTCACTCGTCCACAACGGGGTCATCGAAAACTACCTCGGGATGAAGAAATTCCTCATTGATAAGGGCTATCGCTTTGCATCGGACACCGACTCCGAGGCCCTTTGCAACCTGATCGCCTACCACTATGCCAAGGAGCCCGAGGTGGATGGGAAAAGCCGCTTTCTCGAATCCGTACGAAAAACGCTCAGCCACGTCGAGGGCACATACGGAATTGCCGTGGTTTGCACAGAGTGCCCCGGGGAATTAATCGGGGCACGCAAGGGCTCGCCCCTCATCGTTGGTATCGGAAAAGACGAAAATCTACTGGCATCCGACGTCAATGCGATCACTCACTGCACGCAAAATGTCGTCTATCTGAACGACAACGAAGTTGTGCACCTCAAGAGCGATGATTTTTCCATCTGCACCGTCAGCAGTAAAAGCGTCGAAGCCGTCATTCATCAGGTGGACTGGGATACGAGCGCGGCCGAGCTGGGTGACTACCACCACTTCATGGAGAAGGAAATCTTTGAACAGCCCGTCTCTCTGGAGAACGGTATGCGTGGCCGCTTCGCCGACGACGGCAGCACGGCATTCTTTGGCGGCCTGAACCTGACGCCGCAGGAACTCCGCCATGTGGATCGCCTCCTCTTTATTGCCTGTGGCACCGCCTGGCACGCTTGCCTCGTAGCCGAGTATCTTATCGAACGCTACGCCCGCATCCCGGTCGAGGTGGAGTACGCCTCCGAGTTTCGCTACCGCAATGCCCCGCTGGACAAAAACACCCTGGTCATCGCCATTAGCCAGTCCGGCGAAACAATCGACACGCTGGCCGCGCTGCGCGAAGCAAAGCGAAAAGGTTACCGCACATTATCCATCAACAACAGTGTCGGTTCCACCATTGCCCGCGAGTCGGACGGCGGGATCTACCAGCACGCCGGCCCGGAAATCGGTGTGGCTTCGACCAAAGCCTTCACCTCGCAGATTATGCTTTGCGCCATGCTCGCGCTCTACCTCGGTCGCCTGCGCGACCTGAGCTATGGTGATGGAGTCGAGATCGTCAAAGCACTCAAAGCCATGCCGGAACAAATCCGCGAAGTTCTCCGGCAAAACGATAAAATCGCCGCGATCGCCAAGCAATATGCCAACTATGAGGACTGCCTCTTCCTCGGCCGCCAACTTATGTTCCCGATCGCTCTTGAAGGCGCGCTCAAGCTCAAGGAAATCTCTTACATCCACGCCGAGGGCTACCCTGCCGCCGAAATGAAGCACGGCCCCATCGCTCTGATCAGTGAGCAATGTCCCAGCGTATTCCTCGCCACCTCCGGAGAGATCTTTCACAAGAGTTTGGCCAACATTCAGGAGGTCAAAGCACGCAAAGGAAAGATCATCTGCATCGCCACCGAAGACTGCGACATTCCCGAAGACCTGATCGACGATCTCGTCGTGGTTCCCGAGTGCCACGAGATCGTAAAGCCGATACTCATGAGCATTCCCGTGCAACTGCTCAGCTATCACATCGCACTGGAACGGGGCTGTGACGTCGACAAACCACGTAACCTGGCGAAATCAGTCACGGTGGAGTAATTAAACCACGGTCAGCAAAATCGCCAAACCGAACTTCTCTTGTCTTCTGGCATTAGACTTTCAGCCCGCTGGTATCGAACTCCATAGACTTGCGGCTTTTTACGATATCATCCCAAGTCACGCTGGCCCCTTGCGCATAGGCCGCCTCACGGCCGAGAAGGGCCAGATAGTGAGAGTCCACGCTGGGCTGCACTGTGGCCTGACTGTAATCGCCCTCGGTAATGTTCCTATAGAATGTATCCCAGTTCTTTAGAATCCCGAGGTTGTAAATGCCTCGTATCTTCTCGCCCATGTAACGATCACCGTTGAATGGTGCCTCACCCTTGATATAAACTTCCCCTTTGTAGGTGGCAAAGAGCCCGCCTTTTTCGCCGAAGAGGGCCAGATCAAGCCCACCGGAAATCTGATAATGTTTAAAGCGTTTTGCACGTAACACGCACTTGAAGCCGTCACCGTAATCGTAAACCACACTGGTTACATCACGGACGTCGCCCGGCATTTCATTAATTATGTTGCGCTCGCAGAAGCCAGTCGCCGAAACCGGCGGGCGACCAATAATCAGGCTGGCCATGTCGATGGCGTGAATGGAAAACTCGATAATGTTCTCCCCGCAGAGATCTTTCCACTGTAGCCAGTTCTTCAATTTCGTTTCCTTGCCTCCATGGGGAACGCGTAGCCCGAAGGCCGTGCTGGTGGCTTCGATCTCGCCATAGCCCAGATGGCCGAGGTCTCCCGCGGCCACTCGGCGTGCAGCCTCGTGATAGTGCCCCAGCGCACGGGTTTGAAAATCAACCAGAAAGCATCGCTTCTTCGATGCCGCCTTACGGGCGGCCGCCTCGATACGCGCCACGCCCGGAGCATCCACCGCGATCGGCTTGGCGAGCCAAACATGCAAGCCAGCCTCGACGACGGCTTCGACCTGTTCGGGGTGAAAATAAGGCGGCGAAAGGACCGCGACGATATCCACCCCACCCGCGTCGATCAGCCGCTGAAAACAATTCAGACCGGTATAGCGGCGATTGGCGGCCACCCCGTATTTTTCACCGACCTCGTCGACAGCATCCTGAAAATAATCCGCCAGCGCCACGATCTCGTAGCGGCCGTCTTTCAGCGCCATTTCACCGACATTGTGGGATCGCCCGCCGCAGCCGATGATGCCGACCCTCAACTTAGGCTCCCTGGCTGATTTTTGTCCCAGAACTTGATGGGGCTGAGTGACGGCAAACGCGCCGGCCACAAGGCCGGTCTGTTTTAGAAATTGCCTACGGTTGTCCATTGCAAGTCGGACCGGCGACTAGAGCTCCTTGATGAATATATTGCGAAACTGCACCAGGCTGGCGGAGTTGTTATACTCCCCGTCCTTGTTCTTCCCACCATGGTGTTGAAAACCGATGGGACCCTCTTGCGGGATGCCCGGCAACTTGGCGTTTTCGATCACCGTCTGCCCGTTTAGGTTTACCGTCAGGCGATCGCCTTTCATGGTGATGATGTATTTGTTCCATTCGCCAATCGGATTATCCGCCTTTCGACTCGGGGTGACGGCGGCCCGCACCTCGGCCGGCATGCTCTTGTCCATCCGGTAGCCGTAGACCTCTCCGGAGCCGACCGGCCAGTTCCAAATATTGCACTGCGATTTCATCTCACCCCGTATAAGAACCCCTGAGTCCGCGTTTGGCGTGGGCATGGTGATGACCTTCCCGTCTTCGTCCTTCTTGTAAGTTCCATCGGAAAGAATGATCGGCACGGGGTAAAGACCGTTGAGCTCCTTGATCCGCCAGTCTACATGAAGTTCAAAATCACCAAAGCTCTTCTCCGTCCAAAGGTGCCGCTCATTGCCCGGCGCCTCACTCAAGGCATCGTAATCAATCACGCCATCGAGCACCTTCCAGTGGCCGACACTCTTGGGGTGAACCTTCCATCCCTCCAGGGTTTCGCCATCGAAAAGGGAAGTATAGCCCTCCGGCGCCTTATTGTTCGTGCCCGTTTTTGTGGCGGTCGCCGGGGGATCGAGCAGCATCAACTCGATGGACTTGAACTCGGTCGGATGGGTCTCGGCCTGAATGGCGATGAAGCCGCTGCCGATCGGCGCGCCGCGGTCCAAGCGGAAGTCGGTCGAGCGAAGCACCTCTTCCCCGTTGACGTAGTGAATCATTTCCTCCTGGCCACGCACCTCGACCTCGACAGTGCACCATTCTGTGCCCTCGAAGACCGGTGACGAGGTCTGCGCTTGAACGACCTTTTCGCCATTCACGCGAGCGGTCGTGCCCGGGTTGAAAAGTGCGCCCATGGTCTTGTTATCCGTCGGTTGACCGTCCACGAATTTGTTGCCCTTGAACTGTACCTCGATCGACGCCGGGAATTTTTGGTCCAGGCCCATCGTGATCGGATCCTGCGAGTGGAGCATGAGCCCGTTGTTGCGGTAAGCCCAGCCCGGGCCGCCGGGAAGCTGCTCGCCGGTAAAGCGAAAGACCGCCCGGATCCGGTAGTGGCTGTAGGGCGTCTCGTAGAACAGATGTCCGAAGTCGCCTTTAAATTCTTCCGTGTCCTCGTAGGAGACTTTCAAAAGCCCGTCCTCGACCCGAAAAATATTGTTGAGGTTGTAACCCAGGGTATGGCCCGCAAACTTGGGCGTCCAGCCTGTCAGGTCTTTTCCATTGAACAAAGGAATCCATTTTCCTTGCTTCGCCTCGAAGCTCGATTTGAAGCACCCTACCAAGATGAATGCCAGAGAAATTAAAATCAGGGGTCGAAGTATTTTGATCATAATAAAGGTAATGTCCCGCCGAAGACGGAATTCAAGGTTTTACGGGACATCGGGCGGGAACTTATGCAAGCCTGTCGGGACAAAAACCCTTCGTTCCCTGGGATTGACTTCAGGGCACATCCTGTAGGCTCAGTCCCATGCCTGCGCCTCACGCGCTTTTTCTATTTTTAACTTTTACTTATGATGATTCCCGCATTCCGACTCTACGCGCTCCTGGCATTTGCCTGCAGCGCCATCGCGATCACCCCGGCAAACGCGGCCGACGCAGCTGCTTTGGAGGGTGCGCTCGACGTACTCACCGCTCATGTCAACAAGAGCAAGACACTGACCACGGAAGAAATCGCGTCCGAACTCGAAACCCTGAATACGAATGCGGCGGCCATCGGTGAAGATGCCGCTTCCATCGAGAATGTGATCGAGTTTATCAATGCCTACGACGCCAGACATAAGCCTTTGTTTATCGGCAAAAAACAACTGCACCAAAAGAAGAAGGACAGCAGCGACACGATTCACTGGGCGGCTTTCTGGGCGATGCAGCACCTCTTTGACCAGGTCTATCACAGCAAGGGACTCAAGAAATACGGCGATTTGATTGGCTCGCTCAAATTCCGCACTGCGGATTATTTCCCCGGAAAAGTGGAAGCGCCCATCAATCCGGAAGCCTACACAGTAACAATCAACGGCAGCTACCCCGATGTCTGGGGCTCACCGCAATTTCAGGACGAACGTCCCGCCGTGAAACCGACCGGTGCCTATCTCGTTCCCGGAACAACCGCGACGATCATCGTCCCGGAATCGCTTGTCGGCCGGGGCTATCAGGTACGGGTCGGCGCCCATTCCTGGGACCTGGAGAAGAAACCGCGCGTCGAACGGCTCTTCCGGGTTTCCGCGCTCTACGACATCGACAGCACGGAAGTCCGCGTGGCCAATCCTCTGGGCGGCGGCATCTACATTGAAGTGCCCCCCGGAGCCGATGCCGGCATTGTCGAAGTCGCGGTCAAGAACGCGGCCCGCTCGCCCTATTTTTCATGGAAGCACTTTCACAGAACCTCGCTGAAGGAATGGCGTGAGAGCGAACGTCATCACAAGGCGCCATGGACGGACTTCCAGTCCGATAAATTCATGGTACAGGTCCCCACCAGCTGGATCTACAAAATGGACGACCCGGCGACCTACATGAATGAGTGGGATCTTTCCATGGACAGGATGAACGACCTGATGGGCCGCCCCCACCTTTTCGGACGAGAGACCGTCTACACGCAAGTGGACACCCAACTGCGAGGACGCGCCTTCCACCCGGGATACCCCGGAGTCAACGCCGGCTACGATCCCAGAAAAGACTATGGCGGCTACCACAACCACCACCTTGTGCGCGGCCCGCGCAATGCGCACAGCTACGAATTCCATGAAAAGGGCCACGGTTTTCTCTTCCCGAAATACGCGGGCGACCGGGAAGCCGCCGTCAACCTCCCCCATGTGGCGGTGATGAGCCAGGCCTTTGGCATGGATCTGGATGCCGCCTTCCGCAGCTCCCGTGGCGAGAAAAACGATTTCCGCACCCTGGACACCACCGCCATCGCCTGGATGATGAGCCAGAACTTTGTCGAGGACGGCTTCATGAAGCCCTACGAACGACAGTATCAACTCAAGGGGCACGCCAAGTATGTCGATGTTGCCCGCCTGTTTGGATGGCACATGCTTGGCCGCTTCTGGGAGTCCACACACGCGGATTACGAAGCGGGCAATTCCTGGCCCAAGGATGTGAGAGACGATGACTCGGACCGCTACACCGTACGCCTCTCGAAGGTGACCGGCGCCGACCTGCGCCCTCTCCTCCATTTCTGGGGCATCCCGCCTCACGACTTTGAAAAGCAGGCAAAGGCCATTCACGATTTGGGTATCCAACCCTCGCAGGCGGTTTACGACACCCTTGCACATTACAAAAGCTTGATCCCGGAGGATCGCGGCGCTTTTCGCAAATACGCAAAATCCTGGTGGGAAAAGCAGCCCAATGAAGATGGTTACACTACCGAGCGCAATCACGCGGCGTATTGGGAATCCTACGACAAGGCAGTCGCTGAAAAGGTACGGGGCACGCTCCAGAAGATTATGGATACTTACTTCCCGGACGGTCGACCGGAGTCATGACGGCTTGGTCTTAGGAAACAAACTGATCAAAAACAATAGACTGGGTAATGATCGACCAAACACCGGCTACGGACTCATGATGTAAGTCTCGCTGGCGTCGAGTTCGCCTCCATTGACCCAGCAACCGATTGCAGTGGTGGCGTTTATCTCATCATCACCTGCGGTACCGCTACCGGAGACGCCTCGACTGAAGGCCACAATCGTCGCGGATAGTGCGTCACTGTTCTGGCTGAACGCAGATGAATTAACAATATTACGTAGGGCAAAAATTCCGTCCGTGCTGGCTCCGACAGAGTCTCCTGTACTGTACCCGACACTCTCAACCTACAGTCAGGGCATGAATACCGTCGTCGCCTGTGCTGCTGCCATAGGAAGCGGTCACAATATCGCCCGAAATCCCGTCGTGCGTGTCCGCCGTCGAAGTCGATATCCCGGAAGACTGACCGATATTCGTCGCCAAAATCCCATGCCCGCTGGTCGATGTGCCGTTTGAGGCGACGACATGGTCGGCATCGATGCCGTTGGCTGCATTATCACCGCCGTTGGAAATGCCCATAGAATTCACAACCATTGCACCATTGATCCCGTCGCCGTCGGCACTGGTGCCCTGCGAATTGGTGATCATCTTGGTCGCTTGAATGCCGACGCCGACCGCGGTAATTCCGACAGACTCGAAGACATTCGCGGCATCGATGCCGTTGGCACCAAAGCTCACCCCATTGGAAGTCCGCACGGTTCCTCCCTGCAGCGCGACGCCTGTAGCACTTGCGTTGCAACCCACAATCAAGGCAGCTTGGATTCCGGTATCCGTCGCTGAGGCAACCGTACTTTCATAAACGGCGGAAGGTGTATTCAGCGGTAGGATAATTCCACCGACTGCCGTGTTGCGGACGATAACATTCCGAACTTCGACATTCCCAACCGTGCCTCCAAAAAACACCCCGTTATTCAAATCCGTGTCGTCGATGATACCATTCAAGATGCGCACATTGCTAATATTATTGAGGTAAACACCACTACCAAAAACCGCACCGCTTCCCCTTGAGATCGTATGTCCGCGCAGGTCGATCGTCACATTGTCCGAACTGACTACGATGCCGTGCGTACCACTCGTAGCGTGATTACCCGTTAAATAATAACTTCCCGCCTCGCTTATTGTAATAACATTCAAGCCTCCGATGCTCACTCCGGCAGCTCCGTCCACTAGAGGGGTCCTCGGCTCGATTTCATCGAGGCTCTTCATCGTCTGACCTGGTACCCCGGGTGGAACAATCGGGCCACCAGATTGAGCGATTAGAGAAGTTACGGCCATCATAGTAGCCGTCGCGATCATGAGCGTATGGGTTGTTTTCATCGATATCAGGGTTGTAGTGGTTTGACGGCTTCGACCCGGAAGAAGAGCATATCGCTGATCGGGCCAGTGTAGGTCTTACTGGTTATGCCTCCGGTATCCGGCGCAAAAAGCCCCAGCGAGGCCAAGGTCCATCGCGTCTCGAGATCGTCGTTATGATAGATTCGATAAAGGCGGGTTACCGAGGAAGTAAATACCAGGGAATATTTGCCCGAGCCCAGGCCAAAGGCGTAATCCACAATCTGGAAGCGTTGATCTGGATCAGTGGGGTCGGTGGCCGAAAGATATTCACGCGGGTCAATCTCACCGTCGCCGTCGTAGTCGCTTTTATCCGTCGCCGTAGTCAGGTTGCCAAAATATTTCATTTCCCAGCTGTCAGCCATGCCATCCGAATCCGTGTCCGGACAATCCATACGGCTCGTCGTCAAGAGACCTCCACCGAGATTAATCCAACCTAAATTACCCGACCAGGCATAACCCGTAAAATCGCCACTCTGCAGATCAAAGCGCGGCCGATTTGTATCCACCGAACCTTCCGTTCCAAAATGGATCCAGCCGACATTGGCGGACCAAGCGTAGCCGTATAAGTTACCGGCCCCGTCATGGTTGACCCCCACATCGGCTGAAGCGTTGTTGGCATATGAATAGCCGTTCGCAGGCGAGCCATTACCAAAATAAATCCAGCCAAAATTAGATGCCCAGGCGTAGCCCGAAAGATAGGACTCGGTGATGGCAATCCCCTGGTTCACATCACCCTCAAAATTGATCCAGCCCGCATTCGAACTCCATGCGTACTTATTGGTGGAATCTATCGTCGTCGCCCCTTGAACTAATGATAAAGCTAAGCTTATCCAACCGACCAAAAAAACCTTGTAGAACCGGCAAAAAGACACACCCATAAATATAACTAATGAATGCTATTAGCATAACTGTCAACGCATTAGCCCAACAGTGCTTCCGAATAGCCGGGAACCTCATGCCACCATCGCCCAGCTTCCAGATGAACTAGCACCTTCAAAAAAAGACCCGTATTTTCATGCGGGTCATTGTTATAAATCAGACTGGACTTCCGACTAGTCTTGGGCGCCGGGCCAGTTGGCCCACCAGTTGCGAAAGAGCTTCCACTGGTCTTCCAGGTAGGCATCCTGGCTCGGTGAGAGCTTGTCGAAGGAATTGAGTTGGTGCTCGTAGGCGGCGTGCCCCTCCAGAACCATGAGCTTCTTGTAGTAGAGCACCAAGTCCGGGCCCTCGTCGAAGGTCGAAAGCACGCGCAAGGCCTCCTCAAGTTCTTGAGCGTAAATGCGCGCCTGGGCGTCGCCCGAAGCGGCACGTTGGCAAAGTTCACCATAACGAAGCACCTCTTTCGGCAGCGCGTTCCCCACACCGGTGATCGCGCACTTCGCACCACAGTTCACATAACCGTGGTAAACTTGTGTGTCGACACCGACAGCAAGCGTCAGGCTGGAGTCACCGGAAGTGATAAATTCGGCCGCATAGGAAAGCGCATCCGCCCCGCCGAATTCCTTGAAGCCAACCAGGTTGGAATGCTTCTTGCGAAGCGCAAAAAAGAGGTCCGCCTTGGTTTGGTAACCGTAATATGGGCTGTTGTAGATGACGGCCTCAAGCCCTTCACCGGCCGTCAAGACAGCAGAGAAGTGCTCCATTTGGGCCGGTACGGAAATGCCACGCGAGAGCAGACGCGGGATGACCATCAGGCCAATGGCGCCGCATTCTTTAGCATGTTTGGCATGCGCGACCGCAGCGGCGGTGCTGGCCGCACCCGTCCCGACCACAACCGGCACTCCGGCATCTACGAGCTTCTTGACCCCGGTCTGGCGCTGCTCATCGGTCAGGAGCGGCCAATCGCCCATGGAGCCACAGTAGATCACGCCTGACATACCCTGCTCGATCAAGGACTTGCCGGTCTCAACGAGCGCGTCGTAATCGACCTTGCCGTCCTTGTCGCAAGGCGTCATGAGTGCGGGCATCGTCCCGCGAAAAACTGGTGATTCGTTTTTAGACATCGTATTTATTATTCGGTTAAAGTGCGTCGCGGCTGCGCTCACCATCGACGAGCCGCCATATCTTAAGCGGATTGCTGTTGTGAAGTTCCTCAGGCAACTGAGACTCGGGGAACGCTTGCCACGCTACCGGACGGCAGAATCGATCAATCGCCATCGTCCCGACGGAACTGCTGCGGCCATCCGAGGTCGCCGGGAACGGACCGCCGTGAACCATAGCGTGACAGACATCCACACCGGTGGGGAAACCATTAAAGACAAGACGGCCGCAACGGCCTTCCAGTGCTTTCACCAAAGAGGTGTAATTTTTGATTTCTGCTTCGGTGCCGTGAACGGTGCCCACGAGTTGCCCCTCGAGTCCAGAAACCGCCTCTTCGATTTCCTCGACGGTACCTTCCACGATCAGGGTGGCTGGGCCGAACATCTCTGCTTCAAGGTCGGAGTTGTTCAGGAATTTCTCCACGGAGACCGAGAAAACAGCGGGAGAGCCGCAATTATCGCCCGCGTCTTTCGCCGTGGCGACCGTCTCGACTCCGTCAATCGCAGCAATCGCGGCGGTGGATTCCTTGAAAGCCTTGGCGATGCCGGCGTTCAACATGCAGGCCCCGGCGGCCTCAGCCACCAGACTGGCCAGCTTTTGCTTAAAGGCGGGATCTGCGTCGCTGGGAACAAAAATAAGCCCGGGGTTGGTGCAGAACTGCCCCACGCCCATGGTCAGGGATGTGAGCATGCCTTCGGCAATCGCCTCACCTCGTTCTTTCAGAGCTTCAGGAAGAAGCACGACCGGATTGACCGCGCTCATCTCGGCATAAACAGGAATCGGTTGCTGACGACCGGCTGCGGCTTTCATGAGCGCCGTGCCGCCCGAACGTGAACCGGTAAAGCCGACGGCCTGAACCGCAGGGGCTTCCACCATGGAAACACCGATCGTGCGACCGCCACCGAAGAGGAGCGAGAAGACACCTTCCGGCATCCCCGTGTCGCGGGCGGCCTGATCGACACAATTCCCCACGATCTCCGCAACTCCGGGATGTGAGTGGTGAGCCTTGACCAGCACCGGGCATCCTGAGGCGAGTGCCGAAGCAGTGTCACCACCCGCCACGGAGAAAGCCAACGGGAAGTTGCTGGCACAAAAGACGACGACAGGTCCGAGCGGTCGTTTCATGGAGCGGAGATCCGGCTTGGGCAGCGGTTCACGGTCCGGATTGGCCTTTTCAATACGGGCATCGACCCAGGACCCCTCCTCGATAAGAGCAGCAAACATGCGCAACTGGCCGGTGGTCCGACCGGTCTCGCCGCGCATGCGGGCTTCCGGCAGACCGCTTTCCTGGACACCGCGCTCGGCGATAGCATCGCCGGCCTCTTCAATCAGTTCGGCGATCTTACGCAGGAACTCCGCGCGCTTGGCAGCAGGCAAATTGGAATAAACCGGGAACGCTTTTTCAGCCAGATCGACCGCTTTCGTCACTTCATCCGATGAAGCGGAAAAATACTGCGGCTCGAGATTCTCACCAGTCGCCGGATTAACGGCTTTCGTGAAGACTTCGTCACTGTCAGAGCGTGAGAAGCCAATGATAGATTTTCCTGATAGTTTAGACATGCCAGTATCTGTGCAGGTTTAATCTTAAATGTAAAGAGATAGGATGGATGTCACCCGATTTCGCCTGACTTGCGAACAAGAATGCAGCCCCGCTTACATGAACGATTAGGAAATGACCGTTTTCTCAAGCTGTCGCAGTAAATTGTTTTGCAAAGCATTGGATGGGAACTCATTCGTTTTGCTGATTTTTATTAACCCCATATGAATACTCCAACTGATAAAAAAGATGCACGCCTTATCGGGGCCGGCATGGTTTTCCCTTTCATCCTGGTTACTTCCCTTTTTGCGCTTTGGGGGTTTGCCAATGACATCACCAACCCACTGGTCGCCGCGTTCAAGGACGTCTTCGTGATCAACAACGCCCAGAGCAGTTGGGTGCAGATGGCTTTCTACGGCGGCTACGGTACGATGGCGATTCCGGCGGCGCTCTTTATCCGAAAGTTCTCCTACAAGTCCGGTATCGTACTGGGGCTTATTCTATACGCAACCGGCGCCCTGATTTGTGTACCGGCCGCTTCCATGGCCAGCTTCAACCTCTTTCTGGCCGCCCTCTATATTCTGACCTTCGGCCTCGCCTTCCTCGAGACAACAGCAAACCCCTACGTTCTTTCCATGGGACCGGAGGAAACCGCGACCCGGCGCCTCAATCTTGCCCAAGCCTTCAATCCCATGGGCTCGCTGACCGGGATGACCGTCGCCAGTATCTTTATCCTCTCCAACCTGCAGGTAGAGGACTTCCGCACCGACTTTGCCGGTTATCATAGCGATCAGGGGACACAACAGGTGGAGACAGTCGAATACAATGTTCTGCCCATTTTTCAGTCCACACCGAAAGAGCGGGTGAAGGACCCTGTCATGGCAGAATACGTCGCGAACAACCCTGAAAAGAGCCTGGACGCGGCCCTTGCCGACTACAAGGACGGCGAACTCGAGACTTTTATGGGCAAAACCCATCGCGAGTTGCAGGATCATGATCTGAAAATCGTATCAACCCCCTACATGATCATCGGATTTGTCGTCATCGGCGTGCTGGTCGTGTTTCTCGTCAGTAAGCTGCCCCACACAGCGTCGGTGGGTGACCACCGGGAGGACTCCAGTCTGGGGGAAATTCTGGGACGACTTTTCAAGAACCCTCTCTACCTCGGCGGCGTGGTCGCGCAGACCTTTTATGTGGGTGCGCAGATCATGTGCTGGACCTTCATCATCCAATACGCGCAAAACGAATTGGGCATGGATAAAGCCACCGCCCAAAACCACAATATCGGGGCCATGGTCGTTTTTCTGAGCAGCCGCTTCATCTGCACCTTTTTCCTGAAATATATCAGCCCGGGTGCCTTGCTCCTGACCCTTTCGTCGGCCGCAATCGGCGCCACACTTGGCGCAATTTATCTCGAAGGCATGGCTGGGCTCTACAGCCTGATGGCAATTTCCGCCTGCATGTCGCTCATGTTCCCGACGATCTATGGTATCGCACTCGAAGGGCTGGGGCCGGATGCGAAGATCGCTTCGGCCGGTTTGATTCTCGCTATCGTCGGCGGGGCCTTCATGCCGCGCCTGCAAGGCGGCATTATGGATATGGAGACTTTCATGGGGGTCGATGCCACGCGCGGCTCGTTCTATCTTCCCTGCCTCTGCTTTATTGTGATTGCAGCCTACGCTTGCCTGACGCGCCTGGTGCATGCTCGACGCAGGGCCGCTTAATGTTGGACTCGCGTGACACCATGCGTGAGCCGAACAACCGGTGAACGTAGAGGCTGCCCTTACGCATGCCGCGGTGTCGCACTAAAGCGACGTCGTAGAAATTATTCAAACCAACCCACTGACGCTCCCCGCGCAGTCGCTTCGAAAACCCGTGCTTTCCACTGGCAAAGAATGGCATTCGCAAGCGGAGCCTCCAAAAACAAAATCGCACAGGATAACAAGAAAACAACAAAACGGGTCATGATATTCTCCGAACATAACTTGAATCAATTCCAGGCTCGGTACCTACTTTGAAGTCCCCTCTCCTCACCACTTCAATGAAGATCCGTTTAAAAATCGTCCTGTCCGTTCTTGTCATTCTGACTTTTTGCAGCGTCCTTTACCACATCATCCCCTTCAAGCCTGACGGCGAGTTGAGCGATTTTAAGAGTGACGGCTGTTCACTTTTCCCCGACAGCTCCCTGATTAATGCCGACGACTGGTGCGACTGCTGCCTGGCGCATGATATTGCCTACTGGAAGGGCGGCACAGAAGCCGAGCGCCTGGCCGCCGACGAAGCTCTGCGGGACTGCGTTTTGGAAACCACCGGCAATGCCGAACTGGCCGAAGCCATGTATCTTGGCGTGCGCATGGGCGGCAGCCCCTATTTCAAGAATTGGTATCGCTGGGGCTACGGATGGAACTATACACGCAAGTATCAACCACTGACCGAGAGAGAGAAAAAGCTGGCGGCCTCCAAACTGAAGGCGTTTTTCGCCAACGATCCGGTCCTGCCCTGCGACTAAGCCACCCGGCAGCTTAGGGCATACCTCCAACCGTCGAAATCAGTTCAAAATGCCGGATATGCTGTGCCCACTACTGACGGGCACCAACATCTAGCCCCATTGTTAAGATAATTTAATTTTAACTTAACTATTGATCCGGCGGTCAAAGCTTGTTTTTCGGTTGCTTGCATATGAAGAAAGCATCGCCCGCCATTCTTTCCTGCCTCGCAGCTGCCGTGCTTGCCCATGCAGAAGAAGTCAAGAACGTCAGCAAATCCATCGTGCTGCCGACCCTCGTGCTGCAAAGCCAGGAAACCGCCAACGAACGATCCGCTGCCACCTACACGACAGCGGTCTCAAACCTGGAGTTTGACCCTCGAATCGACCTACAGTCCCGCAACATGGCGGAAGCTCAGGGCGACATCACCATTCGGGGTGGTATTTTTGAAAATACAGGTATCCGAGTGGGCAGCGCCACCCTGATCGATCCGCAAACTGGCCACTATTTTGCGGAACTGCCGATTGCACCGGAAATGCTGGAGCCGTATCAGGTCTTTACCGGTGCGGACAACGCACTTTACGGCTTCAACAGCACAGTCGGCACCATCAGCTACGGCTGGTCCGAAATTGAAACCGGCGGGAGCGCCACCGCTGGTGCAGGTGACCACAATCTGAATTTCCAGCGTTTGCACCAGGGCTGGATGACGCCGCTGGGTGACTCCGGAGAATGGAGCCTCGGCGTCGAAGCGGAGTATTCACGCTCTGAAAGCGACGGCACGATTAAATTCGGCGACCACGATTTCTATCGCTGTTCCGGACGCGTCCAGTTGGTCGGGCCGAACTCACAAACCGACTTCTTTGCTGGTTATCAGGAGAAATTTTTCGGATGGTTTGCCATGTATGCCGCCCCATTTGGGTCGTTTGAAACGGAAAACCTCAAGACGCGGCTTTTCATGGTAAGTCATAAACAGAATTATGGTGAAAACAGTTGGTTTGAAGCGACCGCCTACCATCGGGACAATTCAGATCATTATCTCTATGATCGTAATATCCCAAGCGACCGCAGTTTTGTTCATGACACTGAGGTCACCACCGGGGCTATTTCCGGAAAACACAGATTGAATGACTCACTTTCTCTGAACTACTCAGGGCAATTCTCGGCGGATGAGATTGAATCCACGAATCTGGAAAACAGTTTCACATCACGCAGTTATCAAAAAATCAGCTTAGTTCCGGAATATAGCGTATCGCTCGGTTCCGGCCAGAGCCTGATCCTGCGTGCTGGCTTGAGCTACTTCGATACGAATCGTAATGAATCCGAATTTTCTCCGCTTGGCGATATTACCTGGAAACACATCGAAGAAAACGGTGATTCTCAAAGCATCTATCTCTCCTATGCAGAAAACAGCCAAGTCAGCGGTTACACAGCAGTGGGAGGCCCAACCGGGAGTGGCCTCTTTCGTGGCAATCCAGAGCTGGATACGGAAACGAGCAAGAATCTGGAGATGGGAACGACCATCGAGGAAGGCGCTTGGAGCTTGAACGCGGCATTGTTTTACCGTTGGGATGACGATCTGACCGACTGGACTTACGACAGCACGTCACCCACCTTTTACGTTCGTGCCGCAAACCCGGTGGATATTGAGACGCTGGGCTTCGAACTCATTGCCACCCGACAAATCGGGGACGTCGAGTTGATCGGCAGCTACACCTATCTGCACAAGGATGAGGATTATGGCTCCGCAGCAGTCGATGCCAGCTTCTATGCCCTCAATTTTGCCCAGCACCGGGTGACCCTGGGCGGTATTTGGCGTCCGGTGAATTGGTTCGAGTTTCGCATCGACAATGAGTGGCGTGATCAGAGAGAAAACGACCTTCGCAACGGCGACGACAGCGCCCTCTTCACTCACATCGGCGTCAGCTTTTACCCTCCGCAAGTTGAAGGTCTGGAAATCTTTTTAGCAGGCGATAATGTCTGGGAGGAGGACTTCGAGGATGTGCCCGGCACGCCCGGACGTGGCGACCAATATTCGGGTGGCGTGCGCTTCAGTTGGTAGCTTTCGGTGGGGAGGCTTCCCCAGAGGCCCGCGCCCGACCCCAAGTCGCGGAACACTGTGGGCGGCCCTCCCCACCATCCATTGACTTCATAAAATAATAGCTCGAAGACACAGTCTATTCTCTAAAATAAAATGCTCTACCTCTTCATCACGACGCTGATCTGGGCCTTTTCCTTTGGATTGATCGGTCAGGTTCTGCAGGGGATCGATCCGATGATGATCGCCGGGGCACGGCTGGCGACCGCCCTACTCGTCTTTCTGCCGCTTCTGCGCCCAAAACAAGTTTCCGTCGCCGAACAGTTGCATCTGGCCGCCATTGGTGCGGTTCAATTCGGGACCATGTATATTTGTTACCTCTCGGCCTTTCGCTTCATCCCTTCCCACCTGGTTGCACTGTTTTCAGTACTCACACCGATCTACGTTGTGCTGATACATGATATCAGCCAAAAGGAGCTACATTTCAGATACCTACTGGCCGCGATGCTTTCTGTAGCCGGAGCGTCCGTAATCAAAGCCCAGGGCGGCGAGTCAGGTTCGATCTGGATCGGCTTTGCCCTAATGCAGGTTTCGGGTGTCTCCTTTGCCTTTGGGCAGGTGGCTTATCGTGATTGGCGACTGGGGCGTACGGAGGCAAAAGACCACGAAGTTTTCGGTTTCCTTTATGCCGGCGGAGCCGCAGTGGCCTTGCTGGCCTCGTTTTTAATAACGCCCGAGCCAGGAAAATTCCTGGAGGCGAGCGGCGTGCAATTCGGCGTCATTCTATATCTGGGTGCGATCGCTTCAGGCCTGGGCTTCTTCCTCTGGAACAAGGGCGCCACCCTTTGCTCCGCGGGCGCGCTGGCCGCTTTCAATAATGCACTCATCCCCCTCGCCATGTTCGTTTCCCTGTTCGTCTTTGGCGAAATCTCCGGCGCATCGGCAAGCGATTTGGTTCGGCTCCTGGTCGGTGCGGCCCTGATTACCGCAGCCGTCTTTATCGGGAAAAGGAAGTCGGCCTAACCAGCGAAACGAACATGCAAGCTCGCGTCGATAAAATCGACTTAAAGGTAATGCTCTACGCGCTACCCCGTGCCGCGCGAATAGAACGTATGTATCCGGTAGTCTTTCTTCGGTCCATTCACGGTATAACTCAGCTCCCAGCCTCGGGATAAATCGACGCGATACACCGTGGCGTAATGATCGTCACCGCAAAGATGCACGTGCGAGGCCGTTGCGATGCCCTCCTGCTTCTGAAATTCAAGTACATGCATGGCTTCCCAAGCCGAGCCGTCCTGCTTCAGCACCTCCAGCTTGCCTTCGGTCAAACGATAGAGGTAGCTCTGTTTGGCATCGAATCGCTTATTCTCACCGTCGATCAATTCTCCCTGTTCATGATACAGATAATTCGAAGGCGTGTCCGCTTCGGAAGCAAAACATGCCTTCCCCGAAAAGCTTCCACGATAGCTCCCTTCGAAACGGCGGTGCACGATCCACTCGCCCTCCAGAAAACGGAAAACCTGCTCGTTGATCGAGTCCTCGCTCACACCCCTCAAATACTTGATCAACCGAAAGGATCCGCCAGTAAGACCTCACCACAATAGAAGCACTTGCTATGGCTCCGGTTGATCCGCCGCTGGCAACTCGGGCATTCACGAAAAGACTTTTTCGCCTTTTTCCCGTCGTACTGACCGTCCTCCAAATCGATCTCCGAAACCGTCTCGATCAAATCTTCATCCGTCAGTTCGGTGTGCCGCTTGAGCTGGCGCCAGAGTGCCTCGACCACAAGTTCGAGCTTATCCACCTGCGCCTGCATTTCCCGCACATCCGATTTGGTTCCCGCAATGCTGCTGGAAGGATTGCTGTTGAAAACCCGGACCGGCCGGGAGTGCTGGTATCCACCACCTAAAGGCATGGTTTCAGTTCTAATGGGCCAGAATCATAAAGCAAGCTGCCATTACGCAGGTGGGGAACAAGGCCCCCAACAACAGATAGAGTGGCGACACGCCACCTTTGAAATATTTGCTGAGAATGCTCTGTCCGGCGGGATTCGGCGCATTCGCGATCACGGTGAGTCCCCCGCCCGTGACGGCCCCAGCCACGACCGCATACTCCAGGCCCTGCGCGGTGGCGAGTGCCTTACCGGTTTTCGAAACCCAATGCCCCGCAAGAAAGTCGTCGGGGCTGAAAGCCGGCACCTGGGATGCCAGAAAAGTGATCGCAGCATTGTCGTTGAATGCGGTTAATATAGTCGCGCCGATGAACAATGGAATTTCGGCCAGCATACTCAGGACCGGCGAGATCCACCAGCCCTGCAGCCCTCCGTGGGTGACGAGTCCCGCCAAAAAGAAGCCCACGAGCAAGGGCGACTTCAACTGAATGTCGAACTGGTGGTGGTGCGTTGCCATGGTGAAGGCGAGAAAGAAGAGAAAACCTCCGATGAAGAAAGCCGGATGGTGCAGCGTGATCACCGTCCATGCCACAAAGCCGAGGTGAACGAAAATCACCCACAAGGGAGCTGGCTCCGGCTCCGGCTCGTTCTTCGATTCGGCTTCGAGCTCTTTTGCTTTCCGGTCGAGCTGAACAAATTCTTTTTTGAAAACCAGATAGTAGGCCAGTGTGGAGACGGCGACTCCGAGAACCGCACGCCAGCCGAAGTGGGTAAACATGTAGGGTAGATTCCAGTGCCAGGTGTCCACGATCATGAGCACCGGGGGTGCCGCAAAATGAGTCAGAGTACCGCCCACTGAAATGTTGACGAAGAGCAGGCCGAGGGTGGCGTATTTGAATTTCGGCGAGGGATCGAGATGGTAAAACTGCTGCCCCAGCAGAAGCGCGGCGATGGTCATGGCTGCGGGCTCCGTGATGAATGAACCGAGAAGCGGTCCGATCATCAGAATGGTCAGCCACCAGGCCGAAGGAGTCTTTCTCCCGATTGAGGCGATTCCCCGCATGCAGGTTTCGGCAAACTGAATCACCGGACGGCTCGAGGCGATCGCCATGATGATTACCACGAACATGGGCTCCGTGTAATTCCGGGAGTCGATGTAGTACGCGGCCGTTAACAGTCCCTTCGGTTCCAACACCACTAGACTGAGCAGAAGGGGGATCAGCCAAATACCGAAGATCGCCTCCACTTCCCCCAGGAAATGGCACAGGGTGGCCCTGAAACTAACCGGCTCCTTTCCCTGCACGTAAACCTTCCGATGGCTCTTAATTCGGGCGAGGTGCGCCGCCTCGAATTGATGCGCCAACTTGTTGAATTTGGTCGCCAGAAAGGTGTGCGCGACCGCACCGAAAAAGATAAGCGTGGCAATCAGGTTGAAGGGATCCGCAGCGATGCGCACTTTCAGAATTTCAACAATTCCCAGGTCCTCCGGCGCGATTCCGAGCTCGTTGGCACGTTCCACTTGCAGCTCCTGATAGGCCTCGAGTGGGAGCGGAAAATTCAAATGCTCGGATTCATCGGAAGCGCCGGGGCTGGCGGAAAGCTGAACCAGCGGCAGCAGCAGAAATACGACCGCCATTCCAGCCCGACGGGCTAATCTCAAAAGGGACCCAAGCATGCTCTTTTGAATGCTCGCATCGCCACCGGAGGCAAGCAATTTACGAATCCGAGCGCGGCGACTCGGTTTGTTCGTCTTCTGCCAGTTGATCGTGGCAGGTCTTCTTCCAGAGCGGTACTTTCTTCCGGTAGGCAGCCTGACCGATCGTCTGCGCGGCAATCGGCGTGGTCAGATAGAAAAAGCCGATAATAAGCAGCGAGGTAATGGCGGCACGAAGTGTTCCGAAATGGAGCGCCGCCGAGAGCAAAAGAAGACTGGCGCCGAAGGCGCCGGCCTTCGTCGCGGCGTGCATCCGCATGTAAAAGTCGGGAAAGCGATGCACCCCCAGGGCGGCCACAAAGGCAAAAAACGCTCCGGTCACCAACAATATTGCTACAATCCAACTCATTCTTCTCTACTCCCTCCCAGATAACGCGCGAAGGCCACCGTCCCGAGAAAGCTGACCAGCGCAATGGCGAAGGCCGCATCCAGTAGGACCTGCTGGTCGAAAGCGATCGCGAAGTAGATCAGAACGCAGAGGCAGATCCCCCCCATCAGGTCGAGCGCAATGACCCGGTCGAACGGTGTCGGCCCCCGGGCGATCCGCACCAGCGCCAACGCCAGTGCTGCCAGCAAAAACAGGGATCCGATCAATGTGCCGATAATAAGGGGCATTTCCAGTCCATCAAAAGACACGTCGCACTCTCCTTCCGTAATCGTTTTCCAGTTCCGTGACCATCGCGTCGATCTGACCGTCCGCATACATGGTGTGGATGTAGAGCCGGGTATGGTCCTCTGAGACATAGAGTCCGAGTGTTCCCGGAGTCATCGTGATCAAATTCGCCATAAAAAGCAGCTGGCGGTCCGTCATCCCTTCCACGTTCACCGCGATGACGCCCGGCTCCATTCCGAACTCGGGGGTCAGCACATCCTGGGCAACACGGAAATTCGATTTCACCACCTCTTTGATGTAGAAGAGCAAAAACGCGATTGTGGCAAAAATACGGCTCATGGTCGGCCCTCCATTCCGCTCCCGAGCACAGCCGAGATATATTCCTGCGGGTTCATCAGTTGCGCCGAAGCCCGCTGCGAGAATTCAAAAAGCGGCTCGCCAAAGAGGCCGATCAGAACGGTGGCCACGGCCATCACGGCAATCGGGGCTACCATGAAGCCCAGTGGTCCCGGATGCTCCGTCGGCACCGTTTCCTGCTCGTCAGGTTGTTTCTTCCAAAAAGCCTCCGCCCAAATCTTGGTCATGGAATAAAGGGTCAGAACACCGACAAGCAAAGCGGCGGTGATTGAAATCCAGGCCTCGATTTCGAGACCGGCCTTAACCACGGCAAACTTCGCCCAAAAGCCGGAAAGCGGCGGGATACCACCCAGCGAGAAGGCCGGGATGAAGAAGAGCGCCGCCAGCCAGGGCGCGGACTTACAAAGCCCGCCCACCTTGGCCAGATCAGAACTGCCCTTAAGGCGGACAACCACCCCACTGACAAGAAACAGGTTCGTCTTCACAATGATGTGGTGCACCAGGTAGAAGATCGCCGCCGCCAGGGCGAGTGGTGTCATGAAAGCGAGCCCCAAAACCATGTAGCCGATCTGGCTCACGATGTGGAAGGAGAGGATCCGGCGCATGTCAAAGTGCGAAGCCGCACCCAGGACACCGGTAATCATCGTCATGATCGAAAAGAACAGAATGATCGGCTGCACCTCGTCAAAAATCGGGGCGAACATCAGGGTGTAGGCCCGGAAGAGCGCGTACACCCCCACCTTGGTGAGAAGACCGGCGAAGATGGCCGAGACGGTCGAGGGTGGTGTGTGGTAGGAAGCGGGCAGCCAGAAAAAGAAGGGGAAAATACCGGCTTTGATTCCGAAGGAAACCAGCAGGAGCATGGAGCTGCTGATCACCACGTCGGAGTCCGGGGCGTGGATGAGGACCTGGGCGATGTCCGCCATGTTGAGCGTGCCCGTCTTCCCGTAGATGATGCCCGCCCCGGCCAGGAACATGGCCGAGGACAAGAGGTTCAGGCAGACATACTTCATCCCGCCCTCGAGCTCGGCGCGCTTGCCCCCCATTGAGATGAGCACGAACGAGGCGATCAGCATGACCTCGAACCAAACATAAAGATTGAACAGGTCACCGGTGAGGAAGGCCCCGTTGACCCCAAACATCAGGACAAGATAGAGCGGAAAGAAGAACCGGCGGAGACGGTACTCGTCGATCTCACTGAGCGCATAGACCGCAACCGCCGCCCCCATGAAGCAGGACACCGCTACCATCACCGCGCTGAAGCGGTCCGCTACCAGCGTAATCCCGAAAGGCGCGGACCAATCCCCCACCTGGAGAACGACGTGACCGGCGCAATCGGTGACATAGAGCAGATAAAGCGAAGCGGCAAAGGCCAGGCTCGAAAAGACCACCCCGCCTACTTTCTGGACGGCGAGCGAACGGTAGCCGAAGAGCAGCGCGATCGCGCCCCCCAGGGGAATCATGATAGGCAGAAGTATGCTTAGCTCGCTCACGTATCCGTATTTTTGTATGCGTTAATATCGTCGCTGCCGACCGCCTCCTGCGCGCGGGCAACCAGCGCCAGCAGAAAGGCCGCCAGACCGAAACCGATCACGATCGCCGTCAGGACCATCGCCTGTGGCAGCGGATCACCGTAGGGCTCGGGGGGGACCGTGCCGTCGGAAGGAACCAGGGCGGGACGGCCGGCCAGCAAACCGCCCACCGTAAAGACAAGAAGGTTGGCGCCCTGCGAGATCAACAGGACACCGATGACCAGCTTGACGACACTGCGCCGCATCAGGCTGTAAGTTCCGGCAGCGAAAAGCACACCGACGAGCACTGCGATCAAAGCTTCCATAATTAAGTCTCTTCCTCCTCTTCCGTGTGACAAAGTTGCGCGAGGCTGAAGGTCGTGTGCAGGGCAAAGCCAATCACGACGAGATAAACACCGACATCAAAGACCAGTGGCGTCCCCAGGTGGACCTTCCCGATCAGCGGCAGGGAAAAGCCCGGCAACCATTGGCCGGTCATGAATGCGCTCCCCGTAAACAAGCCGGGCAAGCCGCTCCCCGCCGCAGTCGCCAGCCCCCAGGCCATCAGCACGAAGGGCTCGATGCGCAGCAGGCGCTTGGCACGGTCCATCGACTCGCTGATACCGACCAGAATAAAAGCCGTAGCCGCCATCAGGCCGCCGATGAACCCACCTCCCGGAAGATTGTGGCCGCGATAAAGCACGATCAGGGAAAGCACCAGCAGGCTCGGAAAAAGAATCCGCGCGGCTTGAGCGAGAATAAAGTACCTCATGAGGATTCTTCCCCCTTTCTCTTTTTCAGGCCCGCCGCGACCAAAGCCGCGATGCCCAGCGCCGCCGTCGCCACCACGACGATCTCGCCGAGCGTATCCAGGGCGCGGAAGTCCACCAGGATGACGTTGACCACGTTCTTCCCCTTGGCTTCCGGGTAACTCATCTCAGCCAGCGTGCTGGAAATTGCCGGGCTGAACTGAATGTTCAGTGCCTTCAGCAGAAGAATGGTAATGGTGGCGCCGAAGGCCGAGGCCACAATCATATCGCGCAGACGGGTCGCCCCGCTGGAAAAGGTCTTCAACTTGGGCAGCATCAGGATGACGAACATGAAGAGCACCACCGTCAGTGTTTCCACGAGGAGCTGGGTAATCGCGAGGTCGGGCGCGCCGTAGTAAGCGAAGATCAGTGCCACCCCGAAACCGATGGTCCCGAGCGAGGCGAGCACGGTAATGTAGCTGTTGGCGAGGACCGCCAGCACGGCGGCAATCGTCATGATGATCGTCAGGCCCACCATGAGGGTATCGTACTCCGCCCAGTTGACCGCAATCGACCACTCGCCGTGTTTATTGATCGCCCAGAGCAAAAGTCCTACCGCCACCACCACGATCATGAAGACGTAGTCGTGCAGCCGCCCGGTCTGCAGGCGGCGCGTCTGGAATTTCGAGAACCACATCGTCGCATTGAAGATGCGCTCATACATCGCTTCCGCACCGTAGGGCCGAATGGCCGCCAGCACGCGATCCGCCACAGCCCAGAAGCGGGCGCGGTAAAGGAAGACGAAGAAGCCCCCCAACACGGTGATTCCGCTCAAAAGCAGAGGCAGGTTCGGCTTGACCAGATTCCAGAGGGCCAGATCCAGGTGGGCAATCTCGGTTCCCTTGATGGCGGCCACTGCCGGCGAGACCATGAACTCAGTCACCCAGAAAGGAATGATCCCGATGACCAGCCCCGCCACCGCCAGCACGATCGGACCGATCCACATGGAAAACGGTGCTTCATGGGGCTTCTTGGGCAGGGCGTCGTGGTTGGGCTTCCCGAAGAAGGGACCGATCCCCGCTTTCAGCGCCAGGCCCATCATCACGAGGTTGCCCACGAGCGCGGCCGCCAGAAAGACAATCTCAATACCGTCCAGCTTGACGCCCGCCTTGTAGATCAACTCCTTGCCGATGAAGCCGAAAAAGGGAGGGAGGCCGGACATGGAGAGCGCGGCCAGGCCGCTGGCGATTGCGGTGATCGGCATCAACCCTCGAAGACCGCGCAGCAAAGTCACATCCCGGGTGCCGGTCTCGTGGTCAATCGACCCCACGACCATGAAGAGCGTCGCCTTGTACAGGGCATGCCCGAGCAGGAATACCACCATCGCCTTGATGGCATACTCCGAGCCGATGCCGAGTAGCATCGTAAGGACACCGAGCACCCCGAGCGTGGTGTAGGCGAGAATCGACTTCACATCCTTCTGGAAGAGCCCGAGGAACATGGCCAGAAGGAGCGTCAGACTCCCGAAAATCGCCAGGCTGTATTCCCAGAGTCCGCTGCCACTCAGTGCCGGGTTGGTCCGCGCGATGAGAAAGATCCCGGCCTTGACCATGGTCGCGGAGTGCAGAAAGGCACTCACCGGAGTCGGCCCCGCCATCGCGTTGGGAAGCCAAAAATGAAAGGGCACCTGCGCACTTTTGGTAAATGCGCCGATCAACAGCAGAACAATGATACCACTGTAGAACGGGCTCGCCTGCACCAAGTCACCGAGGTTGTTGATCTCGCTGATCTTCCAGGTGCCGGTGACGGCAGCCAACAGCACAAAACCCGCGAGCATCGCCATGGCACCGAGCCCGGTGACGAGCAGTGCCTGCAGCGCCTTCCAGCGCGCTTCCTTCGACTCATGGTTGAAACCGATGAGGAGGTAGGAAGTGATACTCGTCAGTTCCCAGAAAACAAAGAGCAGGATTAAATTGTCGGACAGGACCAGCCCGAGCATGGCACCCATGAAGGCCAGAAGGTAGAGGTAAAAGCGCCCCAATTGCGGGTGGCCGTGCATGTAGCCCTGAGCATAAAGGACGATAAATCCACCGATACCGGTGATCAAAATCGACATCAGGAAGGCCAGACCATCCAGGCGGAAATCAAGCGAAGCTCCCAGCGCGCTGAACCAGTCGAGGCTGTAGGCAACCCCCGCTCCGCTTTCCACCGGGCCCGCCTGCGAGAGGATGAGTCCAAGCGCCGCAAACGGAGCGACACTGAGCACATAACCCACCCGGTCGCCCAGAAGACACCGCAGACAAGGTGCGGCGAAAGCAGCTATAAAAATAATAGCTGGGCAGGCGATGAGGAATTCAGGCATTCGTCTGAGGTTAGTGGATTCTTTGGTAGTGGAAGCGCGTATAGTTCTCAACCAACCCAGCGGATCAAGTCTAACTGGCTAAAATTTTTTAGCGGTACGGGAAAAGTCCCGTAATCAACGCGCTCGTGATCGAAAACTATTCGTCGCCCGAGCCGGCTTTTTTCACGGAAACGCCGTCATCAGAGCGGTTCCGGCGAAACTGGAAGCGGTTGAGATCACGCATCGACAGTTCCTCAGCCAGCTCCATGTAGTGCGGGGAATCCTGCAGCATCATGTTGTAGAGTTTGCGGTCGGCCACCAACTCGGCCTCTTTGTCCATTTTGATATCGGCGCGTTTGTGTAAGTCGGCCATCCGCTCGTTCCACCTGGACATTTCAAGGTCCATGGTCTTGCGGTCCAGAACCTCGACCTCAAAGCGCTCCTTCTTTTTTTTCTCATCCAAAGTGATGGGCGCACGCTTGGATCCGAGGGAAGAAAAATGCTTGTTCCACTCCTTGATCGGAAAAGTTTTATCCTGAAGGCGTGACTGTTCCTTGCCCGACCAAAACTTTTTTTCCACCCGTTTTTCCTCCACACGCTCGGCCTTACGCCCGACCAAATCGGAGAAACCAGGGATTGCTTCCATGAATGAACTGCTCATCAGGACCAGTCCGGCAAAGAGTAAAACTGTTCTAAAGTGCAACACTGCATGCAATTTAAGGGCTAAAGTCGCCCAAGATTCAAGTCATTCCCGTTCCTCCGCCATTGACGGGTGCGTAGCGAGGCCTCTAAATCCGCCATTTTTAAAAAATGGTGACTCCAAGCAAAGATTACGATTTCGCGGCAATTGAGCCGAAGTGGCAGGCCTTCTGGGCCGGGCACAAGACCTACGAGGCCAAGGACTTCGAGGACAAGCCCACGTTCTACGTGCTCGACATGTTCCCCTATCCTTCCGGTGCGGGGCTCCATATCGGCCACCCGGAGGGCTACACCGCCAGCGATGCACTCAAGCGTTTCAAGAAGGCCCAAGGCTACAACGTGCTTCATCCCATGGGCTGGGACGCCTTCGGCCTGCCCACGGAGCAATATGCCATCAAGACCGGCACGCACCCGAGCGTGACCACCAAGCAGAATGTGGCCCGCTTTACCGAGCAGCTCAACCAACTCGGCTTCGCCTACGACTGGGGTCGCGAGGTCAATACCACCGACCCCGGCTATTTCAAATGGACCCAGTGGATCTTCAAGCAGCTCTTCAAGAAGGGGCTCGCCTACGTCGACGAGAAGCCGGTCTGGTTCTGTCCCGAACTGGGCACGGTGCTGGCCAATGAAGAGGTGCTGAACACGCCCGAGGGCCCGCGCTCCGAGCGAGGCAACTACCCGGTGGAGCGCCGCCCCATCCGCCAGTGGGTCCTGCGCATCACGGAATACGCCGAGCGCCTCATCGCCGGCCTCAAGGATCTCGACTGGCCCGACTCCACCAAGCGCCTGCAGGAAAACTGGATCGGTCGCTCCGAAGGCGGCGAGGTCACCTTCGATGTCGCCGGTCACGACGCCCAACTGACCGTCTTCACCACCCGCCCCGACACCCTTTACGGGGCCACCTACATGGTGGTCGCTCCGGAACATCCCCTAGTGGGCACCATCACGACCGGCGAACAGAAGACGGAAGTCGAGGCTTACGTGGAAAAAGCCAAGAGCAAGTCGGACCTGGAAAGAGCCGAGCTGGCCAAGGAAAAGACCGGCGTCTGGACCGGCGCCACCGCTATCAATCCGGTCAACGGCAAGGAGATTCCCATCTGGGTGGCCGACTACGTGCTCATGACCTACGGTACCGGCGCGATCATGGCCGTACCGGCGCACGACGAGCGCGACTTCGAGTTCGCCAGGGAGTTTGGGCTGGAGATTGTCCAGGTCATCGACGATGATGGCGCCGCCGAGAAAGATGACAGCGGCGCCCTCACCGCTGCCTACACCGGCCCCGGGAAACTGATCAATTCCGGCGAACAAAGTGGCAAAGATTCCGAGTCCGCCAAGAAGGCCGTCATCGAGCAGCTCGCGGCCGAGAACCGCGGCAAGGCCACCGTCAACTTCAAGCTCCGCGACTGGCTCTTCTCCCGTCAGCGCTACTGGGGCGAACCTTTCCCGATCGTCTGGGTGAACGAGTCCGACTACGCCAAGGCGGATGACTCGCTGAAATCGGCCGACCGTCCCGTCTCCTGCCAGATCGATGGCGAGACCCGCTTTGCCCTGGCGCTGCCGGATGCCGAACTGCCGCTGGAACTGCCCGAAGTCGAAAGCTACACGCCCTCCCCCGACGGACAGAGCCCGCTCTCCAAGGCCGAGCACTGGCTCAAGGTCTATGTCGACCCGCAAAGCGGCGAAACCTCGACCGAGGCCCGCGACGGCTGGATCGAGGGTATCCGCGAAACCAATACGATGCCGCAGTGGGCCGGCTCCTGCTGGTATTACCTCCGCTACATCGATCCGAAAAACAGCGAAGCGCTGATCGACCCGGAAAAGGAAAAGTACTGGGGCACCCCCGACCTTTACATCGGCGGCGCCGAGCATGCCGTCCTCCACCTGCTCTACGCCCGGTTCTGGCACCACGTGCTCTACGACATCGGCGTGGTCAGCGATCCGGAGCCCTTCAAGAAACTCTTCCACCAGGGCATCATCCTCGGGGAGGACGGCGAGAAAATGTCCAAGAGCCGCGG
Organism: Coraliomargarita sinensis; assembly: GCF_003185655.1. Classification (NCBI taxonomy): domain Bacteria; kingdom Pseudomonadati; phylum Verrucomicrobiota; class Opitutia; order Puniceicoccales; family Coraliomargaritaceae; genus Coraliomargarita; species Coraliomargarita sinensis. The sequence continues at coordinate 368,247 of NZ_QHJQ01000003.1, forward strand.
CAACGTGGTCAACCCGGAGACCATCATCGACGGCTACGGCGCCGACGCGCTCCGCCTTTACCTCATGTTCCTCGGGCCGCTTGAAGCCATGAAGCCCTGGAATACCAAGGGCATCGAGGGCATTGCCCGCTTCCTTCGCCGCGTCTGGACACTCGCCACCGACGAGTCACGCCTGACGGAGGGAGAAGACAGCGAAGACAATCTTCGCGAGCTCCACGCCACCATCAAGAAGGTAACCGAGGACTACGAAGCGCTCGGCTTCAATACCGCCATCTCGCAAATGATGATCTGCCAGAAGCAACTCAGCAGCGGCGACAAGGTGGCGAAGTCCTCGGTCGAGGCGCTTCTTAAGTTGCTGGCCCCACTCGCCCCCCACCTCGGCGAAGAGCTTTGGGAGCGTCTGGGCCACCAGGGCAGCATCGTCGAAGCGGGCTGGCCCAAACACGATGAAAGCAAGCTCGTCTCCAACACGGTGAAGATTATTTTTCAGGTGAACGGCAAGTACCGCGGCGACGCTGAACTGCCCGCCGACCACTCGAAAGAGGAGGCCATCGCCGCCGCCAAAAGCAGCGAGCGGGTGCAGAACTTCATCGAAGGAAAAACCATCAAGAAGGAAATTTACGTGCCCGGAAAGATCGTCAATATCGTCGCCGTGTAACCATGGTGCCCCGCTCACGCATCCTCTTCGTTAGCTGCCTCATCTTCAGTGCCGCCATCCGGTTGGCCGGAGAAGACTACGGCTACGAGTTGAATGACGGGCTCGCAATCATCACCACGACAAAGGGGGAGGTTTCCATCACCGCAGGTGACGGCAGGAAACGCGAAGCGGAGCTGCATGCCGTCGAGACATTGAGCGGAACGGAAATCACCACCGGCACGAACGACCACATCTTTTTATCGCTCTCTAATGGCAGCGCCCTGGGTGTCTACGAGAACACACGAGTGCGTTTCGAGAGCTACCGCCAACGCCCCTTCCCCAGTGAAAAGCAGAGTACTGAGCATGAGCCAACTTTCTCCAGAATGACCGTTCAGTTAACGGAAGGCAGTCTCACTTTTTCGGCGGAGCATTTGTCCCCGCTCTCCCAGTTGGTGATTCAATTACCGATCGGTCGAATCGAGGCGAACAAGGCATCCGGACGATTGATCTACAACGAAGAAGAAGCCGTGATCACCATTACCGGTGGCATCGTCAGCTACTACTCCCCGGGCAGCGAGGAAGAAAACTTTATTCATGCCCCGAATCAGCTGCGATTGAATCAGGAGGGCGCAGAGCTTAAACGTATGGCTAAGGAGCCATCGGAATCCGACAGCTCCGCGACACTGACCAAACTGCTCATCGACGCAACCCACCACGCCAAAGAGCGAGTCCTGTTCAGGGTCCGTCCAGAGAGCGGGGCCGCCATTCCGCGCCCGGTTCTTGTGGCTGATCCTGAGGCCTTGCTAAAAGAGTCCCCGCGCCCCTACAGTTACCAGAACTAATGCGTGACCAACCATCCGTTTTCCTGCCCGGTGATTATGACCAAAGACCGATCGGTCTGATTGCCGGCAAGGGGCGTTACCCCATCATAACCGCCGAACAGATCCGTCGGACAGGGCTGCCGGTCCGGCTGATTTCCTTTCAGGGCGAAACGGAAGCCGAACTGATCGATAGCTTCGCACCGGAAGAGCACTGCCAGATCAAGGTGGGGCAACTGGGCAAGCTGCTGAAGTCACTCCGCAAACTGGATTGCGGCTATGCTCTGATGGCAGGGCAACTCACTCCCAAGCGCCTTTTCCATGGACTTCACCCCGACCTGAAAGCGCTGAAAATTTTAAACGGTCTGAGGCGTAAGAATGCGGAAACCATCTTTGGGGCAATTGCCGCTGAAATCGAAGCACTCAATATCCGGATGCTTGATGCACGAAGTTTCCTGGATGGGCAATTGGCCAGTGAAGGTCTGATGACTCCGGGCAAATTAAAAGCTGAACCCGATTACATCGACCACGGGATTCAAATCGCCAAAAGCGTAAGTGAACTCGATATCGGTCAGGGTTGCGTTGTACGCAAGGGTACCGTGCTCGCAGTCGAAGCTTATGAAGGCACGGACCCGATGTTACAACGTGCGGGAACGTTCAAAACCGATGGCCTTATTTTCGTAAAAACAGTCAAACACAATCAGGATTACCGCTTCGACGTTCCGGTATTTGGAGAGCGCACTCTTGAGGTCATGCATGCCAGCGGTATCCAGACTGCAGCATTGGAAGCCGGTCGTGTCATCATGCTCGACAAGGCTCAACTCCTCAAAACCGCCAGGGAAATGAAGATTGAGTTATTGGGCTTTCAACATAAGCGTACTTGACCCCCAACGACGCCCTCCTATTGAAATAGGCACGCTTCCATTCGGTGACCCATCACATACAAGACTTTTCCCGGCAAAAAGCTGGCTTTTCTCTGGTAGAAATCGCGGTCGTGGTTGCTGTTATCGGTATACTTGTCGCACTTGCGATTCCTGCCTATAAACGCTCGCAAGACAGTACCAGAATCGCGACGATTGAAAACGATCTTCGTATTTACGAACAGAATTTTGAAACTTTCGAACTGGAGAATAAATTTTTTCCGCCATCCCAGCCCATTCCCGGGCAATTTCCTGACGGTATGGCCGAGCTTATGCCCGACACCTGGAAGCTGCCCAGCCCGATAGGCGGCACCTACCGCTGGGTATACACCACCGAGGAAAAACCTTCCGACCGCAGCGCCTACATCGAAATTGTGAATAGCCCCGCTAATCCTATTCTGATTAGTGCGGAACGGCTAAGGGAGATTGACGACGATATGGATGACGGCAACACCTCGACCGGGCAGTTTATTTTAAACGGACTGAATATACGCTACTATATCAGGTTTTAGTAGCCGCCTTCCAGAACTTCGCCCAGTGAAGACAGGCGATCACCATGGCGCGTGTATGTGACACCATGTAGCGTAATTTTATCACCCTTCAGTTCCAACAAGTGTATTTCGCCCGCCAGCAGTGCAGGCTCTCCCCGGTGGAGCCCTGCCGCCACGGCATAACTCTCTTTGGGCACCAGATTATAAGTTTCCTGCTTCGGGGAATACCATAATTCGTAAATCGTGAACAAGCCTTCTTCCGTGAGTTCGATCACTGTACTTCCTTCGCGAAACTCGCTTATATAAACGTCCGCGTATTGCCTCAAGAGCTTGCCCTCCTGCCCCATGGACGGCACGAAATGGGGCGCTTCAACGAGGTTGACCTGATGGCTCAGGTTTTTCCAGCTGTAGTAAATGGATCCTGCCAAAACCAGCATAGAAATGGTCAACAACCCCGTTTTGAATTGCTTCGTCCCGAGGCTGCCTCCGGTCAATGGACGAGTGTAAACATCCTCGTCCGGATCGTGCCGCAGTGCCTGCTCGACCGATTGCCCCTCCAAAAGGCGGATGACTTCGTCCGGCGTAACAACCAGGTCCCTGCGATTCGTCGATTTAAGTTCGGTGTAGTAAAGTTTGCCACGTATGGCACGAATCTGCACGTTGTGGGAGTCCCAGTTAATTTTAACCTCGGGAAAATCAACAACCGGAAATTGGGTCGTCGCGATAGCAATACGGTTCAGTATCCGTGTAAGTTCGGAGCTTTTTTCAATCGTTCTTGTCCATGCCTCGGAGTGATCATCACTTATCGTGTAATCTTCACAAATATGTGAAACTCTTACTTCGTAGGGCATAAATTAAAGGGCGAACGCAGAAAGGGAAAATCGTCCCGTCTTGACAAGCTATTAGTTCGGGACACTCACTCCCCGGTGTCAGCTGCCTCGCTTGCCGCCTTCGCATCCTTCTGAACTCGGCTGTACAAAGCGATATCGGGAATATCGATTACAACGTGGCCGAGCAAACGAAGAACCACGATCGCTATCACTTTTGCTGATGTGTTGAGCAGAGCGACCAGTGCAATACCATCCGTGAGCAAGGTCAGCTTGACCCCTCCCACCAGTACAACCACGGCGATCGCCACCCATGCAAGCAAATCGACCATGAGACGCAAATCACCGTAAGCGGAATTTTGCCGTACTTCATTCCTCAGATTCAGCACCGGATTATGACTCGACGCATGGTGACTGGAACGACTCTTCCCCCGGCTTCTGTGCCGCTTGGATGAATCGCTTGATTTCGCGGAACTTTTCTCCACCACCCGTTCACGTGAACTCCGGTAGGCCGCGTAGGCTTTCTGCCACTGCCGCTTGGAAAACTTCCGTGATGTAGGATCTATTTTTTCCCGCGACGCCTTAAAAGTATCAAAGTCGTCCATTTTTCATATTCTCGCGCAAAACGCTTTATTTGTCGAGCGGCTTAAAATTGATTAATTGAGACGCTAGAGCTGGGGCACAGCGTCCAAGAGTTTTCTGGTATATGGATGCTGAGGATGGTTGTAGATCGCTTCAGCGCTGGCCTGTTCCACAATCTTCCCTTCTGACATCACAAGAACATCATCGCTGATATGCTCCACCACGGCAAGATCATGGGCAATGAAGAGATAAGTTAAGCCATACTCCTCCTGTAGATCCTGCAATAAATTCACGATCTGTGCCTGCACCGAAACATCGAGCGCGCTGACCGGTTCGTCGCAAATGATAAACTCCGGCTCCACCGCGAGGGCCCGGGCAATACCGATACGTTGCCGCTGCCCTCCACTGAATTGGTGAGGGTACCGCTGCATGTAATCAGGCTCAAGGCCGACCCGTTTCAGCAGTTCCGCCACACGGTCCTGCTTCTGACTGCGCGACCAGTCCCCGAAATGGATGTCGAGAGGCTCCGCGATGATGCTGTAGATCGTCATTCGCGGGTTCAACGAACCGAAGGGATCCTGAAAAATAACCTGCATCCTTTTACGGTAACTTTGAAACTGGCTGCTGTTCATCGCAGTCAATTCAACGCCTTCGTAATAAATTCTGCCCTCGGTGACCGGAACGAGTTTGGCAATGGCACGGCCTGTCGTGGTCTTGCCACTGCCGCTCTCTCCTACCAGCCCGACTGTTTTCCCTCTCGGCACAGTAAAACTGACTCCATCGACCGCCTTCACCTGGTCCACGGTTCGCTGCAAAACGCCCCCCAGAATCGGGAAATACACCTTCAAGTCGTATACCTCAAGCAGTGCGCCTGAATCTGTTTTTGCTTCCTCCATTAATGTTGAGAACTTGTAGAGATGAATTGATCTTTAGCAAAATAATTTACGACGCATTCGTACCGGACAGCTGATTTGTAGGTATTGCCCGGGCATGAGTGCATTTTTCTGACGACTATTGTTTTGCTTTGCCTTTCTTACAGGTGGAAGACTTGGCCCCGTCCAGATCGAGGCTAGACTATTTCCACGAAGGCCAGAGAATGAAGGGTTTTAGAATAATGAGCGAATCCACCATCAAAGTTCCTTTACTCGACCTGAAGCCACAATACGAGGCACTGGCGGCAGACCTGAATGCTGCGGTCTCAGAAGTCGTCAAATCGCAATATTTCATTCTCGGACCTGAAGTGGAATGCTTTGAGCACGGCATCGCGGATTATTGCGGGGTCAAACACGCCATCGGAGTCTCTTCGGGAACCGATGCCCTCATCGTGGCCATGATGGCGATGGGGATCGGTGAGGGCGACGAGGTCATCACCACCCCCTACACTTTCTTTGGTACGGTCGGCTCGATTGTCCGACTCGGCGCAAAACCGGTTTTTGTCGATATTGAGCCGGACAGCTTCAATCTGGACGTCTCCAGAATCGAGGCTGCCATCACACCGAAGACGAGGGCCATCGCGCCGGTTCATCTTTTCGGGCAAATGGCCCCCATGCAGTCGATCAATCGACTGGCCCGCGAGCATGATCTGCTCGTGATCGAGGACGCCGCGCAGGCGATCGGCGCGAAACAGAACGGGCGCCCGGCCTGTTCCTTCGGGCACATCGGCTGCCTCTCCTTTTTCCCCACCAAGAATCTGGGTGGCTTTGGCGACGGCGGCATGGTGGTGACAGACGATGCGGACTACGCATCCATCTCACAACAATTGCGCAACCACGGCATGGAGCCAAAATACTACCACGCCAGGGTCGGCGGCAATTTCCGGCTCGACGCGCTGCAGGCGGCCGTACTGAACGTAAAACTCCAGCACCTGGACCGTTGGCACGAACAGCGGCGCGAAAATGCGGCACTCTACCGTCAGCGATTCGAAGAGGCCGGCCTGAATCGCGAGGTTACCCAGCTCGACAGTTCCCTTGAGCGCGGCATCGTTCTGCCGAGCGAGCGCGAAGGCAACTACCACATCTATAATCAGTATGTTATCTATTCGGAAGAACGCGATGCACTGATGGCCCACCTCAAAGCCAACGATGTGGGCTGCGAGATTTACTATCCCCTTGCCCTGCACGAGCAGGAGTGTTTTCGCTTGCTCGCTTATTCCAAAGGGGACTTTCCCCATGCCGAACGGGCTGCCGCCATGAGCCTGGCCCTGCCGATCTATCCGGACTTAAGCCCGAAGATGATTGAGCGTGTGGTCGAAGTCATCGCAGATTTTTATGCTTAGACAGCTATGGTTTTAAAGCGCTTCAAACCCTACTTCGCTTACTTAAAGGAAGTCCGCGTTAAATTCGCGGTCGGGCTTTTGGCAGGCATTCTTTCGGCCGCAGCTTCCGGCGCAGGCCTGCCCTTTGTCATCAAAGTTCTGGTGCCTCTTGTGACTTCGGACGATGCACCGACCGGCATGGCACTGGCCGGCATCTTACTCACGATCCCGGTGGTCTTTCTTTTCCGCGCAGGGGGGACCTACCTGAACGAGTACTACATGGCGCACTCCGGGATGCACGTTCTGGAAAAAGTACGGCTCAGCGTCTTTGATAAACTACAATCGCTGCCACTCGCTTTCTTTCAAAAAAATCAGACGGGCGACCTCATGATTCGGGTGATGGGTGACGCCCAAACGCTGCAAACCGCAATTATCAGCAGCGTTAACAGCCTCGTGAGGCAACCGGCGACCCTGCTCTTTGCCATCGCTTTCCTGGTTGGACTGGCCATTCACTCCGAGGAGACATTCTTTCTTCTGATCGCTCTGATGAGCGTTCCCTGCTGCGTATTCCCTATCCGGCTCATTGGTCGCAAGATTCTGAAAAAAGCAACCCAGGCGCAGCAGGAAGCAGGTCGCGTCAACAGCGTGCTCAATGAAAACCTCGGCGCCACGCGGGAGGTACGTGCTTACAACCTGCAGAAGCGTGAAAGTATTCGTTTCGGGGAAGCCTGCCGTGCCTTTTTTAAATACAGTTTAAAGACGGTCAAATACGACAAGGCACTCACGCCCATGATCGAGTTGGTCACGGCCCTGGTGATTCCGATCGCTTTTTACGTCACGATTGTAAAGGAGATTAAACCCGAAGACATCGCGGCGATTCTTACCGCACTCTACATGTGTTATGAGCCCGTTAAAAAACTCGGCAAAGTCAGCAACACCCTGCGGAAAGCCGAAGCCTCGCTCAACCGCCTGGAATACATTCTCCACAGCGAGGACAGCGTGCCCGAAGCCCCGGACCCCAAACAACTGGAACGTGTGAAAGGCCGAATTGACTTCTCGGGGGTCAATTTCGCCTACGACGACGAGCTCGTGCTGCGCAAGATCAATGCCTGCATCCCTGCGGGCGAATCCGTGGCTCTGGTCGGGCCAAGCGGGGCAGGCAAATCCACCTTTGCCAACCTGGTACCGCGTTTCTATGACGTTACGGATGGTTCGATCATGATCGACGGACAGGATGTGAGAACCCTGCGTAAGGCCGACCTGCGACAGCAAGTCGCACTGGTTTCTCAGGAGGCCGTGCTTTTCGGAGAAAGTATCGCGGAAAATATCCGCATCGGCAATCCGTCGGCCACCGACGAGGAAATACGGGCCGCCAGTAAAATGGCGCAGGCCCACGAATTTATCGAAGCGCTGGAAGACGGATATGGAACACAAGTGGGCGAGAGGGGCTCACGTCTCTCCGGCGGCCAGCGGCAGCGTATCTCCATCGCCCGTGCCTTTCTCAAAGATGCCCCGATTATCATTCTCGACGAGCCTACTTCGGCCCTCGACGCGGAGAGCGAGCACGAAATCCAGATCGCGCTCGAAGAGCTTTCGCGCGGCCGCACCGTCATTATCATTGCCCATCGCTTCAGCACGATTCAGCACGCTGACCGGATTTTGGTTTTTAATGCGGGAGAAATTATTGCCTCCGGGACACATTCAGAGCTTTATGAGTCCAATAAGCTCTACCGGAGTCTTTACAACAAACAGTCCCAAACCAAACTCCAGAACTAGGGGAAATTATGAAAACCATTCGACTCCTTATTTCTATACTACTCCTCTGCTGCCTCATTGCTGCAGGTGGTTGCGCCTCCTCACGCACTGAGAACGGTGTGACAATCGAACGCAAGCGCACCGATGTTCCGCTTGTCCCGTTTTTTTAACTGACCAGAGTCCGGTTATGGCTGCACAAGAAGTTTGGCCTTAAAAGGCCCTTCCTCATCACCATCGCACCCGCATGATTTTCGGGGTCAGCGCATCAAGTTCTTTTTCGTGTTCCTCGCGCTGAGGATCATATCGGTCAAGCAGGGTCCAAAAACGCCTGGAGTGGTTCATTTCCGTTAAGTGAGCGAACTCATGATAGATAACGTAATCCTGTAACCGCGGCTCGATCAAAACCAGCCGCCAATTCAGGGAGATCGTCCCTCTGGAGGAACAGGAGCCCCAGCGGCTCGATTGGTTTCGCACACTGAGCCTCCGGTAAGTTACACCGATTCGCGATGCCAGCTCAGCGGCACGATCCGAGAGGGCCGCTTTGGCAAACTGCAAAACCAGATTGTAGCGCGTCACTTCACCCGAGCCATCCGGAAGATAGAACTCGATGCACGAGCCCTGTACATTTATCCGATAGTGCGCCCGTGCGGTGGATGACAGGTGCATACTCACGGCCAGACTTCGGCCCCCAGCAGAAAGCCTGGGCGATTGCTTCAACCACTCGCGCAGACCGGATACTTCGGGGGCCGCATTGATTTGCTTCTCTAGCCAGTTTCGATTCTGGTCGATAAACTTCTGACAGGCCCGGTCCGAGCAATGCCAGGGCAAGGAGGCAACGATCTGGTTGTGCAAATCAATACTCAACCGCATGTGGCGTGTGCCTTTGCGCCGGCGCACCGCTACGGACAAGACCCGCCCGGACGAACTTATAAACTCAGGTCGATTCACCTTCGAGCGCATCCACGATTCCCTGCGCATGCCGGCGCAGTGCACTTTCCGGGTCGAGCTTCTTCAAGCGGCAAGCTGCTGCTATCTCGAAAAGCTTTTGGCCCAGCTCTTCCTCCGTCTCGAAACTGTCCGCGCAGTCACGTATGGAACCATTATCGAGGAGATGATCGGCCTTCATTTCCTGTTTTTGTATCTGTTTGAAAACATCCTTGGCGTACATCAGTGCAGGCAACTGTTGGGGCAAGTCCTTGAAACGTCCTTTTTGTTCCGGGCCGCGTTTCTTTTCCTCCGCCTTGATCGCGTCCCATTGTTTCAACACCGCGTCCGAACCTTTGATATCGGTGTTTTCACCGAAGACATGCGGATGACGGCGGACGAGCTTCTCGTTGACCAAAGCGCATACCCCCTCAAAATCAAAATGCCCCGCTTCTCCGGCCAGTTGCGCGTGCATGACCACCTGAAGCAGAACGTCACCGAGTTCCTCCTCCATATGCGGAATATCCGCACGATCAATGGTTTGCAGCAACTCGCAACACTCATCGACAAGGCATTCCGCCAAAGATTGATGGTCTTGTTCAATGTCCCACGGGCAGCCTGTCTCCGGATCCCGGAGCGCCGCCACCGTTTCAATTAAATCATCTATTGCAGCCATAGAATAATCGCTACGACTCTCAGGGAACTTGGCGATAGAAAAGACCTGCCAACTAGAGTGACTGCGAACGGGCCGATGCCTCTCTCTGCTGAATGGCTTGAACAATACTGTCGTGCAGTCGTTGAAGTTCGGGCATTTCAAGACCCGCCGCTATTCCGCGCCGAAGCGGCTCGCCCCAGATCGCTTCGACCTCGACCGGACGATCCTCAACGAAGTCGATCAACGAGGAAGGCTGGTAGGCCCCCATTTTTTCAGTCACGGTGAACTGCCCGTCGAGAAAACTATCGGATATTTCATGACCAAAGCTGGCCGCGGCGGCACGCACTTCTTCCATCAGGCGACGGGCGCGGGACTTGAGCGCAGGGTCGGCCAGAATCTGGTCGCAGGTGATGGCACCTCCGGCGATGGAAAGCCCGTTGAACGGCACGTTCCAGCAGAGCTTACGCCAGAGCGCGGCGTCGAGCACGGGCGAGAAGTTTGTCTTTACCCCCGCGGCGGAAAACGCGCCCACCGCCTCTTGCGCCAGTTCAGGCCAGCTGTCTTGCAGCGAGCCGATTTCGACCCGCCCGGGATGGTAGTTTTCGACCACGCCGGGCGCGACACGATTCACGCAGACAAAGCAGAGCCCGGAAAGGATCGGATTTTCGGGGAAATGACGGGCGAAGAACTCGGCGTTCCCCATACCATTCTGCAGTGTCAGGATCGCCGTCCTCCCGGGTTCGACCAGCGCCTTGAGGGGCTCGATGAGCCGTTCATTCACCGTCGACTTGGCGGCGATCAGAACAAAATCAACCGGGCCTATCGAACCGGCATCGGTGGCCACCGATTCGGGTCGAATCGTGGTCTCGTTCAGCACTTCGCCGGTCTTTGCCTGGATTCTTGAAATGATGATACCCTGGGACTTGAGCGCGGCGGCGTCACTCCGGGCCAGCACATGGAGCTGACGGCCGTCTACGGCCAGCAAGCCTCCGTAATAGAGACCGACAGCCCCCGGGCCGACGAGTCCCCATGATTTTTCTTTGAGGTTCATACGCTGAAAGATAAGCAGAGTAATTTTTTAAAGTGATCCATTACCAATTCAAAATATATCAAGTGCACGGACACAGTTCTTTTTGATTAGAGTCATCCCAGGAGTGTGGACAAGAATGCCCTCGCTCCGAAAGAAAGTTGTTTTGCCAAAAGACCACCGAAAGATAACCGAGGCTCAGAGCTTATGCACTGAAGAGTCGGAAGCTTCTTTTGCGCGGACCGGATAATCGAGCGTGTAGTGCAGCCCGCGGCTTTCCTTACGCTGCAGAGCGCATTCGATAATCAAATGGGCCACCAGAATCATGTTGCGCAGCTCGAGTAAACTTTCATCCACCTTGAAGTTCCAATAGTAGTCATTGATTTCCCGCTCCAGGGTATGGATGCGCGTGCGGGCACGTTCGAGGCGCTTGGTGCTCCGGACGATGCCGACGTAATCCCACATGGTGCGCTTCACTTCATCCCAGTTGTGCAAGAGAACCACCCGCTCGTCGGAATCACGCACGTCGCCATCAAGCCAGTCAGGAAGCTCATTCCCTACTTTCGACGTCTTCTGCATGTATTCCACCACCGAAGCAGCCCCGCGGTTGGCCATCACCACAGCCTCCAAAAGCGAATTACTGGCAAGACGGTTGGCCCCGTGCAGGCCGGTGCAAGCCACTTCACCGCAGGCGTAGAGCCCGGCCAGAGACGTCTCGCTGTCGAGATTGGTCTTCACGCCACCGCACAGGTAGTGCGCGGCCGGCACGACCGGAATCATATCTTTTTCCAGAGAGAGACCGCGCTTGGCGCAGTAGCCGTAAATATTAGGAAAACGTTCGTGCAGTGTTTTGAGGCCGATCCCACGGGTATCGAGCCAGACGTGACGGGCACCCGATTTTTTCATCTCCGAATCGATGGCACGGGCAACAATATCGCGGGGCGCGAGGTCCTTGCGCTTGTCGTAGTGCTCCATGAATGCCTCGCCATCCAAATTGCGAAGGATGGCCCCCTCCCCCCGTACCGCCTCACTGATCAGGAAGCGGTCTGAATCACTGGTATAGAAAGCAGTTGGGTGGAACTGAATAAATTCAAGATTACGCACCTCGACTCCAGCCCGGTAGGCCATGGCAATCCCATCCCCAGTGGCAATGAACGGATTGGTGGTATACTGATAGACTTGCCCGATACCGCCCGTAGCGAGCATGACAGCACCGGCCTTAAAGGTCTCGACCTCGCCACTCTGAGTATCGAGGGCATAGAGCCCAAGCACACGGTTAAAACCGGGAGCGGTTTGTCCATGGCGCCTGAGCTTGGCGGACGTAATGAGCTCGACCGCAAAGTGATGCTCCAGCGTATCGATGTTCTCCGAGGTCTCGACGGAATGAAGCAAAGCCTTCTCAATAGCTTTTCCGGTCACATCCTTGACGTGTAAAATACGACGCTTGGAGTGTCCGCCTTCCCTACCTAGGGAAACGCGGCCGTCCCCCAGTTGCGAAAATTCCACACCACGCTGTATCAGTTCATCGATACAGCTCGGACCATCCCGAAGGATCTCTCGAACAGCTTCCTCATCACAGAGTCCGTCGCCGGCGTCCACCGTATCGGCGACATGCATTTCGATGTCGTCCGTCTGTGAAGTGACTGCCGCGATGCCGCCCTGAGCGTAGTTGGTGTTGGACTCCGCGGAATTCTTCTTGGTGATGATCGCGACCTTGCAGCCGGCCTCGGCCACTTTCAGCGCAAAACTAAGACCGGCGATGCCACTGCCCACCACAATCACATCGTAGTCATAGTTCGATGGCGCACCTTGATCAGGGGTCTTCCTCTGACTCGGTTGTTTTTGAGCACTCGCGTCCTTACGGGCCATTCTGTATCCTGTCTAAAAACGGCTCACAGTTCAATATTATCGATCAAGCGCGTTTGATCGACCCAGGCGGCAAGCGTCACCAGCTGCTTGCCGGGGAGAATTTCCGTTGCGGGCTCCATCGTATCTTTTTCCACAACCTGCACATAGATCACACGAACGCGGCGATGTAGTGAGAGATGGTGGGTAATTTCGGCCACAATCCGGTCCACGCTGCGGGTCCCCTGATCGACCATTCCCTTTGCGATGTGGAGCGCCTTGGAAATACTCAGTGCCTCGTTACGCTGCACGTCGGTCAGATAAGCATTACGGGAACTGAGGGCCAGACCGTCCGGTTCTCGCACCGTCGGCCCGACCAAAACTTCTGTCGGCAGGTTCAGGTCCGTCACCATTTTCTTGATGACGGCGCATTGCTGGGCGTCTTTCTGGCCAAAAATGGCGATGTCCGGCCTGGCGATATTGAAAAGTTTCAGGCAAACCGTGGTCACGCCACGAAAGTGGTGCGGTCTGGAGATCCCGCAAAGGCCGGCACTGATGTGTTCCTCGTTCACGTAAGTCGAGTAGCCTTTGGGGTACATTTCAGAGACGGACGGATTAAAGACAATGTCCACGCCCCGCTCCCGGCATTTTTCCAGATCTTCCTCCAAAACGCGGGGATATTTCTCGTAGTCCTCGCTCGGACCGAACTGGGTGGGGTTGACAAAAATCGAAACGATGACTTTGTCTGCCCTTTCCTTGGCAATATCAATCAGCGACAAATGTCCTTCATGAAGGCTCCCCATGGTGGGGACCAAGCCGATAAGATGACCGCTCGAGCGTAGCCCGATGGCGTGAGACTGCATTTCGTTGACCGATTGAATTGTCTGCATAGCACTTAAACTCCCTTTGCTAGGGGCCAAAAACTCACATCACAATCATAAACATTGGAAGACCGACGGCCCAATTTGTCCGTCTTCCGACATCATTCATCCGAAATCCGTAATCACGAATCCGAAACCAACACCATGAGCGATCCCTACATTCAGGAACTCTTCGCCGAGCGCATCGGCGGCAATCAGTACGGCAAGTCCACTGCCATTTATAAATTTGAGAAGATTAAGCGTGCCAAAAAGGCGGCCAAGGAAGCCAAGCCGGACGTCGACCTCATCGACATGGGCGTCGGTGAGCCCGACGAGATGGCTTTCCCGGTCGTCGTCAAGACGCTTCAAGCCGAAGCAGCCAAGCCGGAGAACCGCGGCTACTCCGATAATGGCGGAGACGACTTCAAGGCGGCCGCCGCCAAATACATGGCCGATGTCTTCGGTGTCGCCGACATCGATCCGGCTTCGGAAGTCATCCACTCCATCGGCTCGAAAACTGCCCTGAGCATGCTGCCAGCTTGCTTCATCAACCCCGGTGATGTCGTGCTCATGACAGTGCCGGGCTATCCGGTACTTGGCACCCATGCCAAGTATCTCGGTGGTCAGGTCTACAACATGCCGCTCGAAGCGGAGAACAATTTCCTCCCCGATCTTGATGCCGTGCCGACCGACGTGCTGGCCAAGGCAAAGATCCTGGTGCTCAACTACCCGAACAACCCGACCGGAGCCTCCGCCACGCTGGAGTTTTTCGAAAAGGCAGTCGCCTTCGCCAAGGCCAACGACCTGATCATCGTGCAGGACGCCGCCTACGCATCACTTATCTTTGACGGCAAGCCACTCTCCATCTTCCAAGTGCCCGGAGCGAAGGAAGTTGCAATCGAGCTGCACTCACTCTCCAAAAGCTTCAACATGACCGGTTGGCGCATCGGCTTTGTCGTGGGCAATCCCCTCATCGTCAAAGCTTACGGCGACATGAAGGATAATTCCGACTCGGGGCAATTCCTCGCCATCCAAAAGGCCGGCGCAGCGGCACTGGCCAACCCGAATATTACCGAAGAGATCGCGGAAAAATACTCCCGCCGCATGGACCTGCTGGTCGACGCACTGAACAAAAACGGCTTCTCCGCGAAAAAGCCGAATGGCAGCTTCTTCCTTTACGTGGCCGCACCTAAATCGGCGACGATCGGTGGGGAGACGACTGAGTTTGCTTCCGGTGAGGACTTCAGCCAGTGGCTGATCACCAACGAATTGATCAGCACCGTGCCCTGGGACGATTGCGGCAGCTTTGTCCGCTTCTCCGTGACCTTTGCTGCTCAGGGCGAGGAAGCCGAGAAAACCATCGCCGCCGAAATCGGTGACCGGCTCGCGAAATACGAGTTTACCTTCTAAAGCGAGACGGCTTCGAAACGAACCCCTTTTTCAAGGTCGCCTTTTTCGGAAGGCGGCCTTTTTTTGGCACACAAATGCCGACACTTTCCAAACTACTTGAGCGCAACCGTATCTGGGCGGACGATGCTGCTGAAAAGGCACCGGATTTTTTCACCAAATTGGCGAAGCAGCAGACCCCGGATTACCTTTGGATCGGCTGCTCGGACAGTCGCATTCCCGCCAACCAGATCATGGGGCTGGCACCCGGCGAGGTCTTTGTCCATCGCAACATCGCCAATATGGTCGTGCATACGGATATGAATCTATTGTCGGTGCTGCAATATGCGATCGACTTGCTCAAGGTAAAGCACGTCATCGTAACCGGCCACTACGGCTGCGGTGGCGTGAAGGCCGCCATGCGCAAGGAACAATACGGGCTGCTGGACAACTGGTTGCAGCACATTCAGGATGTCGAGAGTGTGCATTTGGATGAGCTCGCCCCGCTCGACGAGGACGCGCGCTTTGACCGTATGTGTGAACTCAATGTCATCCGCCAGGCAGACAATCTGCGCCGCAACCCGATCATTCAAAATGCCTGGAAGCGTGGACAACATCTGGAAATCCACACCTGGATCTACTGCCTCACCGACGGGCGCCTGCAACCCTTGCAGGATGTCATAACCGGCAACTAATCGACCGGGTTGACCTTTAAGAGACGATGAGACTACTGCTCCTCGCATATTTCACCATCTTGCTCTCCGCCGCGTTTCTGCCCGCCTCCAGCAGTGAGGTTCGACACGCCAGAAACTTTGAGATCATCGACTACGGGACCCACCGCATGCTAAGCGTCTCAAATGCCTTTCGCGATTCGACACAGATCCACCACTACGCACTGGTGCCGAAGCGCAACGAGCTGCCCGAGCTCCCCGAGGCCGCGACCGTCATCCGTACTCCGGTGGAGCGTGTGGTCGCCATGGAAACCGTATACATCGGCTATCTGGAAGCCCTGGCCCAACTGGATACGATCATTGCCGCCGCGACGGTGGATTACATCAGTAATCCTAAGGTTCGCCAGGGCGTAGCCGAAGGCACGATTCAACCGGTACAGGTCGGGCAGGCCATCGACGTGGAAAAGCTCCTTCTCTTACAGCCGGACCTCCTGATTACCAGCGTCTCCGGCGACGCTGCGTTTGATATCCCCGCCAAGCTGGAGCGTACCGGCTTGCCCATTGTTTTGTCTGCCGGGTATATGGAGCAGGATCCTCTCGCCCGGGCGGAGTGGATTAAATTTGTGGCCGCCTTCTTCGAGGAGGACGAGCTCGCCAATCAAATCTTCGACGGCATTGAAAAACGCTACCGGAAACTGGAGACGCGGACAAAACAGATCGAGGACAAGCCCACCGTCCTTTGCGGCGCCCCGTACTCCGGAGTCTGGCATGTACCAGGGGGCGATAGTTACACGGCACGGATGATTTTTGATGCGGGGGGCGATTATCTCTGGAGCGAAGACAGTACTCAAGGCGGCATCCCGCTCGATACCGAACGCGTCTTTCTCAAAGCCGCCGGGGCCGATTATTGGATCAATCCGAGTTTCTACCGTAGCATGCACGCGCTTTACGCTGCCGATGCGCGCTTTGCCAAGTTTGCTCCCGCCAAGAACGGCCAAGTCTACAATAACACCCGGCAAGTCAGCCCGTCCGGAGGAAATGCTATTTGGGAGCGTGGCATCACCCAACCCGACAAAGTGCTGGCCGACCTGATTCATATTTTCCATCCGGACCTGCTGCCCGAGCACGAACTCGTTTATTACGAGCTTTTGCAATGATGGCTCGCAAGCTGCCTGAAATAGTTTGGCAAAATCCCCACAGACCACAGATTTGCCAGTTCCGTGCATTCGCAAACCGCAACCCGTCAACGCACCACTTTGGTCTTTCTCCTCGCAGGACTGGGCATTGTTTTACTGGCTCTGTTAAGCACCTGTATGGGCAGTGTCCGCCTGCCTGTTGATGCGGTAATCAAAACCTTAACCGGTTCCGATGCGGTCGAACCGGTGATGCGGCAAATCATTATCGATTTTCGCCTGCCGCGCATTCTGACCGCACTGCTTGCCGGGGCAGCCCTCGGCACCGCCGGATTGCTTATGCAGACGGTCTTTCGCAACCCGCTGGCGGACCCCTTCGTCCTCGGCGTCAACTCCGGTGCCAGTTTGGGTGTAGCGGTCGTACTGCTCGCCCTCGCTCCGGCCGGCATCAGCCTGACAGCAGGCCTGGGCGCGAAGGGGCAGTTACTCGTCATCCTGGCTTCAAGCGCAGGTGCCGCGGCGACTCTATTCGTCGTCCTTATCCTGTCCCGCCGGGTCGATATCATGTCCGTCCTGATTATCGGGCTGATGATCAGCTACGCCATCGGTGCCATCGTCAGCATCCTAATGTTTTTCAGTATGGCGGAGCGCCTGCAAAGTTTTATCAATTGGTCCTTCGGGGATTACGGCAACGTCAGTTGGAGCCACCTGCGATTCTTCGCCCCCGCGATTCTGGGCGGACTTGTGCTGAGCAGCTTGTTCATCAAACCGCTCGATGCCCTGCTTCTGGGGGAGCAATACGCCGAGAGTGTGGGCACACGCACCAAACAGGCACGCTTTCTTGTGCTTCTGGCCGCTTCCCTTCTGGCCGGAGCCGTCACCGGATTTTGCGGGCCGATCGGCTTTCTGGGAATCGCGGCACCCCACCTCAGCCGTTACCTCTGCCGCACCAGCAGTCATCGTATCCTCATCCCCTCCAGTATTCTGATCGGAGCGCTGCTCTCCCTCGCATCCGACTTCGTCGCCCGTGGGCCGGGGCTCGACGTCGTGCTGCCGCTCAACGCGATCACGGCACTGGTCGGAGCGCCCGTCATCATTGCCGCCCTGGTCAAACAACGAAATTTGAAACGACTCTTCGGATGACATCCACGGCACAAAATCCTGCTCTTACGGCCGGCGCGTTGAGCATCGGCTACGAACAAGGTGCGGACAAGCGCTGCCTGGCGGAGGATTTGTCGGTTTCGCTCATGCCCGGCGAATTCGTTTGCCTGTTGGGACCAAACGGCGTCGGCAAATCAACCCTCATCCGCACACTTGCCGGTATGCAATCTCCCCTCGCCGGTCAGATTCAAATCGCAGGGAAGAACTTTGGCAGCATCCCGCCACGTGAGCGGGCCCGCCTTGTCAGCGTCGTGCTGACGGAAGCCGCCCCCATTGGATTGATGGATGCCTATGCCATGGTCTCGCTCGGACGCCACCCCTACTCCGGCTGGTTTGGCTCGTTGGATGCCCATGACCGTGGGCGCATTGAGTGGGCCTTCGAAGCCGTCGGTGCCAAACATCTGGCTCAGCGGCAGGTTGCCGAGTTAAGCGACGGGGAACGGCAAAAGATCACGATTGCCCGGGCGCTGGCCCAGGAAACACAAGTCATGCTCCTGGACGAACCCACCGCGTTTCTCGATCTACCCAGGCGGGTCGAATTGATGCGTATTCTGCGCAACCTTGCCCACAGGGAAAAACTGGCCTTGCTGCTCTCCACGCACGACCTGGATCTGGCCCTGCGCTTTGCCGACCGCCTCTGGGTGCTCAGCGGCGAGGGCGAACTCATCCAAGGCTACCCCGAAGCCATCGCCATGAGTGGAGACTTTGCCAGGGTATTTGAAAGCAACAACCTCGACTGGGACCCTCAAACGGGCAGCTTTCGCACCCACCCCACACCCTGCCTCCACGCTAAAATCGAGGGCGAAGGCGTGGCCGCGCTCTGGACAAGACGGGCACTGGAACGATTGGGCTTCGGGATCTGCGAGGATGCCTCTGACGCCGCTTTTTCGATACATATCAAAGGCTCTGCTTGGCAAGTAACGCGCGGCGACCAGCAAGCGGAATTTGATTCCATCGATGCAGTCATCGACTGGGTGCTAAATCAGAAATGGGCGTAACGCCCTGTGTTCGTACTTATCGTAGGGGCTCCGCTTGCGGATGCCCTACCGATTAGCGACAATCCGGACAAGTCCCGGAATAAATTACTTCGCCTCCGGTCACTTTAAATCCGGACGGCGCTTTGATCGCGGGAACCTTCATCACCACCGGCAGATCGAAAACCCGCTCGCAGCGACGACAAACGAAGTGAGGGTGCTCAGCATCGGCGGGCAACTCATAGCGTTTGGGCTGACCGGGATACTCCAGACCGATCAAGTGAAACTGCTCCGCCATTTCGCGGATGGCACGATCCACGGTCGCTGAGCCGAGTCGCTCGATTTTTTGACGGCCCAGCCGAAGGATTTCATCGCGCGTCAGGGGACGACCGGCTTCACGCAGCACATCGATGATCGCTTCACGCTGTTTTGTATGCGGCATTAGTAGGTGAATTTCAGTCCCAGATATCCGGCGCGGCCAAGTGCAGGATAGCCTGCCGCAGAAGCGTATTCTTCATCAAGCAGGTTTTCTATCTTGGCGTAAAGCGACCAGTTTTCATCGATCGCCCAGTCCGCGACGAGCCGAACCACGAAGAAATCCTCAGCCGGCACCTGCAGGAAAGTTTCCGGATCAATATCCTCGCGTTCAAATTGTCCTATCGCTTGAACCCCGGCACTGAAGTTATCCGTACAATGATAAAAAGCGGAGAGCTGCAAAAGATGCTCCGGACGGCGGGCCAAAGGTACGTCTCTCGCCGGGTCAGCCACGAACCCGCCCGTCCTCGGATCGTTCAAGCGATCGCTCTCGGCAACCAAATACGTGTAACCCAGACCGAGATCCAGTTTCTTGCTCGCCTGATACTTCACGGATATTTCAGCACCTTGCGTAACGGCTTCCTCAATATTGAAGGTGTCAAAGGTCGTCGGCTCAAAGCTTAGCAGGTCATCAATCTCATTGCGGAACAGCACCAACGAATATGTCAGTTCGTCCTGCAAAAGACTTTGTCGAAAACCGATTTCATACGAAACGCTTTCTTCCGCATTGAGCGGTGTGCTCTGGTCGGAATCGTACGCAAGATCGACGGGACCGGGAGGGGCGTAGGAATTTGCCAGTTTGGCAAAGACGGTCGCATTCAGCTCTTCCAGGTTTATGATAAAAGTAGCGTTGCCGGTCACTTCGTCGTCATAGTCCGAATAATCATCGTGACGAATACCCGCACGAACTTCAAATCTGTCAGAGAGTTGCCAGGAGAGTAAGGCGAAGCTGCCCCATTGCTGGAAGCTTTCGCCGTAAGGTGCGGGGGGTGCCAATGGGCTGGCTGTGTTGATGTTGGTATTACGTACGTCGTCATTTCGATACACCACACCTCCGGTCAGCAAAACGTTATCGCTGAGTGAGTAGTCGATCTGCAGATCCATTTCGTCTGTTAATACGTCAATTTCATTCGAAATCGGAAAGTCACCCAAATAGAGGGCGGGAAAGACGCCAAAATCAAAAGCTGAATTGACCTCAAAAATGTCGGCTGTCCGCTCGGATCGCGAATAGAACAGGTGAACCGAAAGGTCGTCCGTCAAATAACGAATCCCCGGTGAAAGCAGCCAACTGGTTGTATCCTGATTGTCAAACGGCGTCGGTCCTGTCGTGGAGCCGGGCAATTCCTTCATGGTATCGAAGGCAGAACCGATCAATTCCAGATAAACGGAGTCCGCCAGTTTCCAATCCAAACGACTCAGCAAACTGAGCTGCTCGAAGCTATCGTTATGGCGTTCGTTATCGGTCTGCGTAGTCGAAGCGGAGAGGCTCAGGCCCACTGCCTCTGTCCCCAGAGCAAAATCCACTCCGGCTTTGCGATAGTCATTTGAACCCCCTTCAAGAAATAAGCTGGCTTCCGGGCGCTTTTGCCCAAGAGCAGATTTCAGTCGTGCGTTGATCACTCCACCGATCCCGCTGGAACCGAAATTGACCGTGGACGCGCCGCGTTGCACCTCGACGCTCTCCAAATTGTTCAGCGGCAGAAAACCCAGGTCATATTGATTGCCAAAACCGGGGTTGAGTCGCCTGCCGTCGAGAAAGAATCCCGTGTGATTGCTCTCCGTACCACGTGTTGAAAGCGAGGTTACGCTGCCACGCGAACCGTTCGACCAAAGCACCATCCCGGGTGTGCGGGCAATAGCCTCGGACAAAGAGGCATCCTGCCACTGATCTATGTCCAGATCGGTTATTGCGGTGACCGAGGGTGACAAGCGCGCTGTACTTAGTGGTGTGCGGGTGCTGACAAAAACATAATCATCGAGTTTGTAAACCGGTGTTTCTGGCTCTTCAGCCCCTAAGGAAACCGAACCAGCTGCCGCCAGTGAGAGAATGAATAATGTCTGCCGAATAACTTTTTTCAGGTGCATGTAGGCTGGATGCGGTAGTCCAATTCGCGAAGCAAGCCTTAATGATTAATGAGAATCATGCGCAATAAATTCAATCGTCGTATCGGTGTGTGTACGAATTTTTAATGTCTGATAATCCCGCAGAATTATCACATTACGGCAACGAGTGAGAACAATTCTCAAAATTCAGCTAAAAGCTGGTTCAATCACGTCTATTAGCGAAACGAATAGACGGCCGCTTATACGAAAACGTCTTCCGCGACTTGGATATTGTCCGCGCGCACAACGCGCTTGTTCCCGTCGGCCAGTACCAGAACTTTTGGCTTCCAAGTATCGGCCTCTGCTTCATCAAGCTGGGCAAAAGACATAATGACCAGCAAATCGCCGAGTTCACCTTTGTGAGCTGCGGCACCATTCAACGAGATGGTATGCGAACCTTTAGGTGCTTCGATGGCGTAAGTCTCAAAGCGTTCACCGTTGGCAATATTAGCCACGAGAATTTTTTCGTAGGGGCGCAGGCCCACCTGCTCCATGAGGGCAGAATCTATGGCCAAGCTACCTTCGTAGTGAAGGGCCCGATCCGTAATCTCTGCTCGTAGCAGCTTGGACTTTAGTAGAGTTACCTGCATGTTATCAAAATTGAGCTTTATCGGCCGATTGTCAAAAAAGCGGCGCAGGTTGGAGGATTTGCCGTACTTTGACAAATCGAAACTTCGAGCGGAGGGAAGGCTTTTCTAGGAATCACTCACCAGATCAAAGACAAATTTGAACGTACTACCCTGCCCCAATTCACTGTCGACACTAAGGCTCGCACCAATTTTCTCGCTGAGCCGGTCGCAGAGAGCCAGTCCAAGCCCCATTCCCTCATGGGGACGCTTCAACGAGGAATCGCCTTGGGTAAAGGCATCGAAAATACGGCCGCCACGGATCAGCTCCGGGTCGATTCCGGGGCCGGTATCACGCACCGTCAGAATGCAGCGGTAAAGATCCTTCTCGATAGGCTCACAGCTGAGCCCGACCACAACTTCTCCCTCCGAGGTGAACTTCAGCGCGTTCAGGATCAGCTTTCGGTGAATGATGCGAATTTCCTGTTCCGGGCCGGTCAGCAGCTGCGGCATGGCCTCTTCGATTTCACTGCGCAGTTCCACTCCCTCTGGAACCTCGGCCTCACGAATCAACTTCAGGATTAAAGTGGCCGGGTTGAATGAGCTTCGGGAAACTTCGCTGTCGCTCATCGAAAGTTTCGCGTAAGTCAGGATGTCCTGCACGTGCTCGAAATATTTTAAGCTACAGTCCCGGATGGTCTCGAGGTATTCCGTCTGCTCGTCGTCCAGCTTCGTGTCCTGTAATAACTCGATAAAGCCGACGATCCCGTTCATGGGCGTATTCAGTTCATGACTGACAATCTCCAGAAAGTTCGTCTTGGCCGCATTAACGTCCTTACGGATCAACACCTCCTGATTGGTCGAGAACATGTAGCTCTCGAAGCAGCGTTCGACCACTTTTTGAATATGATCGATATCGAAGGGCTTCTTTAAATATTCGGAAGCGCCCAGGCTGATCGCCTGGCGGGCGGTTTCCAGAGTTTCATACGCCGTGAGAACAATGACTTCAGTATGGGAGTCGATCTCCTTCACTTCACGCAAAACATCGATCCCGCTTAAACCGCGCATACGGATGTCGGTAATAACGACATGAAAGGGTGCGTTTTTAGATAGCTGAATGGCTTCCTCACCCGAGGAGGCCACCGTAACATCGTAATCATCCCCAAAAATCATGCTGAGCGACTGTCTTGGGCCCTCTTCATCATCGACGACCAAAAGGCGTTTTACCAGAGAACTATCTGTCTTTTCGCTCATTCGTACTGTAACTCTCAAACTCTGAAGAAAAAGCTCAAGTTAATTAAGTGCTTCGGTAAAGGCCGATCTTACAGTTTTCACCACCGCCTCAGCTTCGAAAGGCTTAAATAAAATTTGGCCCAAACGGACCGGAAGCTCATCCTCACAAAGCATCGATTTCCGACGAGTGCTGGTAAAAAACACTTTCATTCCTTGGCCTTCGGTATGCATATCCGCGAGCAAAACCTCTCTTTCACTGAACTGAAGCGAATCCAGGTCCACGATTACGCCGTCATAATCACCACTTTGCACTCCTAATGAGACTTCGCCTGCAGATTGGAAATAATCCAAGTCGGCCACCCCATCGAGAAGTATACGAAGCGTCTCAAATACCGGGCGATAGACATCCAGCACCATTAATTTCGGAATCAAAGCCACTTCAACCGGTCTCAGTGCAGATACTCCGTGTTCAATGCCTTTAGCCCCGGGAGAAGTTCCCAGGGTTTTCTCGACACGGACCAAAGATAGTCTCAGTTCAGGTTCGGCTAAAGCTTTGGCTAGAGATTCCAGCACAAGCTTGGCCCGTGACAATTTGTCCGCCGGGATCCCACAGGCACAGGTGTATGCATCAACCGGACCGATCAGTTGGGCATCAAGATTCAGAGAACCGCAAAGTTCTTTGGCCTTTGAATAAACCGAGCCGGCCCTCTTATCCGAATATAATACGGCCAGGCACAAACCAGAACCTTGGCTCAGGGCCTTATAGTAGTCCCGGTCGAGCGCATCGATCAGCCTTTCTTTGCCCTTACTCATGTCGTAGATAACATACGACGAGATAGCCTCTCCCTCTGCGGATTCAAAGAGCCGCTTCATGGCAAACATCAAACGTCCATCGACCGCAAAATGGGCTTCCCCGTTTTCCGCGACGCCATCCCGCAAGGCATTCAGTATAGGTGCGTCATTCTTCGACCCGGAAAAGCTCTGCAGGTTTAACTGACGCCAAGCCAAATTGTTCCCGGCCAGCAAGTCCCCCAGTTCATCGAAGCAAATAATACCTACCGGCAGCTGGTCGATCAGGAACTGCATGATATTCGCTTTTCTCTTTTGCTGCCTGTATTCGCGTGCCTGTGAATACAGGGCAGAAATCATTGAGGCCAACGCTCCCATAAGGTGAAGGTCTCCGGCGCCGAAAGGTCGGCCTTCATTGGCTTGCCTGAATTGCATATAACCGTGATTTCCCTCATAGCCCACAACAGGCACGACGCATTCTTTATCATCAAGCCCTTCAAAATCGGGTAACGAAGACGCGTCGGCTGCAGGCAAACTCAGCTGGCCCGGCAGATGCGGATCCTCGGAGACAAGTTGTTTCAACGAAGCCACAAAACCGTCAAACTCATGAAACGTGCCGAGGGCTTGAGCAAACGCCCTTAAGTAGTGACTCGCCTGTGGAGAATCAGCTTTCTGCGTCAACTTGGCTTGCTTCCCTTTCATCACTCTAAATCAATTTTCTTTGACTGGCAGGCTAACCACGAACACTGCGCCGCAGTCGGCATTATTTCGAGCGTTTATTGCACCGTCGTGGTTATCAATAATCCGCTTGGAAATGGCCAATCCCAGGCCCATCCCGGACTTGTCCTCCCTTCGCCCCGTATCCTTTGATGTCGTAAAGGGGTCGAAGATTCTGGAAAGGATATTCTTGGGAATGCCCACGCCATTGTCGGAAATGGAAATCTCCACCCAGGCCTGCTTCCGCTGACCGGTCACGATCCTCTTTTCTATTTGAATGGTTTTGTCGTTTTTATCTGCAACCAAGAGCGCATCCAATGCGTTCTCCAGAAGATTATGGAACACCTGAGTCAGCTGGTCGTAGTTCGCTCGGACCGAAATTTCGACATCGGAGTGGTCCCGGTACTGAATCGAAATCTCCTTTTCCCGGGCCTTCGCCTCGACCAACTCCATACTGGTTGCGATCACCTCATCGATCCGTATGGGAACCTGATGCACCTTTTGATTTCTGGAGTATAAAGCAACGCCTTCGACAATATTTTCGATTCTTTTCACATCACGAATCAGGACCTGCTTGAATTCCTCGTTTATCTGGTTCGCAGAACTGCCCTTCTTTATCATCGAGGTCATGGTCTGAACCGAAACCAACGGATTTCGGATTTCGTGGGACAAGCCGGCAGCCATCGTTCCCAATGCGACCAATTTGTCGATCTCGCTCGATCTGCGCTCAAGCTCACGAACTCTGATGTTCAAACCGACTTGAGCACCGATGTTAAAAAGTGCGGAGACTTCCTCATCATTCCATGTCTTCGACTGCCGTGGTTGGCCGATAAAAATCAACCCGTACAAGTCATGCCCGGCAAAAACAGGAACAATGACAGAAACGTCCATCTGATGCTTTAAATCGACCAAGGACGCGTAAAAAGAACTTTGCACATCATGAATCCGATCAAGGACGATGACATCCGGCTTTTTGGACAAGACCTCCGCCAGTGGATCCATACTGAAAACGCGCTCTTTCCCCAACTCCTCAAACCGTTCCCGGGTTGCGTAGACACATTCGTAATCATTGGAGAACGTCTCCTCTATGTAAATGGAAACATCATAGACCTCTAAAGCATCTGCGATAGAGTCACCCACCAACTTGAAGATCTCATTCACGTCGGAAATATCTGATAGCTCTGTGGGCAGCGCCTTCAAGGACTCAAGGGCATCCACCTGAGCTTGACGAAATTGCGTGTCTACAATCCGGGTCGTCCAGTACTTTGCCTTGGGGATGAGCCAGAACAAAGCGTAACTGACCAAGAAAGAGCCTATGCCGTGAATCCAAAGCTGTGCAGGTGTGGCATCTTCACCGGAGATGCGCATGTAAATGCCGTAGCCGATGACATAAAAAAGCGCCACCGAAAGATTGAGGAAAAGCTCTGAGAGTGCCTTATAAAAATCCAGACTGATCCCGGAGATTTTTTTGCTATACAGCCCGTAACCGACAATGACGATATATACACTTGTCAGAATATTGCCATAAGGCTGTATCGGAATGTCATACCAGAGCGGGAAATTGGTCGATCCGCCCGCAAAACCGATCACCCCGCTACCCAGGACAAAGAAACAATCCGAGGCGCGCTGGCCAAGGTGTTCCTTGAAACCTTTAAACAAGACCCAGGCACTGGCAGTAACATAAAATGTGAAAAACACCAGATAAGCGGGCATCAGAATTCCTGCATTAGGCCAGAATTCGTGTCCAAGCTTGGGAGAGACGCTTTCCACGATCCATCCGAAGGGGACACATGCGACCAACAGGCCTGCGACCAAATATCCGAAGATCACTCTACGCTCCGCCGAAAGCCCGACGAGCTTAACTGAGAAATGAAAAAAGGTTATCGGAATTAACGCTGAAGCAGAAATCAGTATCTGACAGAAAAGGAAGGCATAGGCCTCTAACGAAGTGATCCGCCAGAAGAAATAAGCTGCCGACCAAATGGTGATCGTTATCAGGAATGCAAGATATCGGCGGCTTACCGGATTGCGGTCCATCGACGAGGACGAAATCAACGCCACCAGAACCACGGAGACGAAGAAATTAAGAAAAGAGGAAACCGTCAGATACAGATTCACTTTGAGATACGAATCAAATTGGCTTGGTTACCGAAGCAGCTCATACTTTTTATATCGGTAAAACCCGCATCAAAAGCCAGCCTTTCCAACTCCGCAGCTTCATAAAATTTATACACGCCGACTTCCTGCTTTGTCTTGATACGACCGGCGGAACTCAACAGTTCAGTGGCCTGCTCCTGATTGGAATCCGAGTAATTACGCGCTAGTGAGTCATGGTATAAAACGGTTAAATCGCAACCCGGTTTCATACTTGAAACAACCGCCGCACCTCCCGGCTTAAGCAAACGATAGAACTCCGCTAACAACGCCTGTGGCTTCTTCAGATAGGAGACAACCAAACTGCAGCAGAGCTTGTCCACACTCTGCTCAGCCAAAGGAATAATCATGTTCGTGCGGGGATCGACTACATCGAAGTCAACCTTTCGGTACGACACACCAATACCCGCTTCACGGCTTAGATACTGTAGATGAACCTCGGACAACTCGTCGAGATGCCTCAGGTAGGTATGGCCGAGGCCTCCCCCCGTCAGATCTATTCCGCAATAATGGACTGCCTTCGGAAAGCCCTCAAATTGATTTACCCCCTGGAGGACGGAACGAATCACGCCAACACCATAAAAGCCGTTACCACAACCGGCATCCAAAAATACGCTGTCTTCCTTTACGCCCCCAAGCAATTCGGCCAATTGTTGAAAATACTCCACGTAATAATGAGCTTTTTCAATGATACCGAATTTCGATAAATAAGTCTCCCAGAATTCTGATTCCTGTTCGGTAAAACGAACTATCTTCTGCATTCGCTCACGCTCGATCCTATTTTGACGAAAGAGCGATTCCTTATCGGGGAGAGCCACATTCGAGGCCGACTGAGGTAATCCGGAAAGGCAAAATTCGATCGACTTCTCCAAGGCGAATTGAAGTGACTCCCTGTTCTCGTTTACCTCATGCCCGACTTCCGGAACCGTCATTAATTGTCCAAGGGGACAAGCTTCAACAACACGCTCCACATCTTCCAGTTTGACCCAAAGGTCGTTGGCAGCGTGCAAGTGCAAAACCGGGGCCTCAACCTTTCTGGCATCTTGTAAAGTCCCCTCCAAATCGATCAGGGCAGCACGGCACATGCTGGAATGAAAGTTCTCTGCATTGATCTCAAAGCCAAGAATGTCGATCGATTCCCAATCCGCCCCGGAAGCAAATTCACCAAAAATATCCCTTTGGTAGATTGATTTCAGAGTCGCATCCATGTCGACCATTCCGACCATGCTGATAAATCTGGAGATCCTCGAATCCACCGAGCATGCGCGGTAACCGCACCGGGCGGACAAGCTTACCGTAAAAAGAATCAACTCATCCGGCTCAAACTCTCCAGCGACATAATCGACCGCCGACAGAATGTCTTCCACCGCGCCGGGCAGGGTAAAGTTATCGATGGTGCCATCGCTTTCACCGATGTGATTACTTTGATCAAAGCGTAAAACGCGGAATCCTGATGCAGCGAACGAGTACGCCAGTTTAAGATTATTCTTTTTGGTCTCCCCGTAACGCGGGGCCAGAATAATAAAACGTCCGTTCCAGATTTCTTCCGGTCCCTCGTCAATGTAACCGACCAAGCTCAAGTCGTGTCGACCGGGGAACGAGACCAAACGGCTGGAGATGGCCTGCGGGCCAGAAGTCGTCTTTGGCGCGAGCATATGAATTTTAGGAAAGTAGCACTATTTATCGAGCAGGGTTGTCTAGTTAAAACTGTCTTCCAAGGATCAGGTCAATAACCACCTGCTGATGAAATTCTATTGCACAAACAGTTCGAGGCTCTTAACTCACGAAACCAAGGAAATATTTGAGTTACCAATCCGTGAGCCAAATTCTAGTTATTTGCAGTGAGGCTAAAGCCCCGAAAACCATTCGGGAAGCCCTCGCGACCACAGACATAAGGATTGTTTGCAAACAATCACCTCAGGAAGCTCAAACAGCTCTGGAGCGAAACGTATTCGAGTTCGCGCTGGTCTATTCCAATCAGGAAAATGACCTAATGGCGCGTCACCTGACGCAGTTACAGTACGCATCGCATCAAATTAGAGTGATTGTTATATCACCCGAATACTCTGCCGAAGAGGAAAAGATCGCTTTTGATTCGGGGGCCGACCTCTACTTTGCTGAACCGCTCCCTGTCAGGACGCTGCTGCGTGTCCTGACACGACCCACCACACAGCAAGTGCCGGATACGACGCATACGGCGAATACCCTGCCTCCGCAAAACGGCAATACAACCTCGACGGCATCTGCACTTCAAGTCCTTCGCGACTTTTCGCATGTGCTCGGCTACAGTCTGGATTACAAAGCGTTCTCCCGGCAATTTATCATGAAGTTGCGGGAGCACATCAGCTTCAGCCGAATTGCCATCTTTCTCGAGGGTTCGGCCAAGCAACCTTTCCTTGGCCGTGGTGTTGGTCAAGCGTTTGAATGTATTGCATCTCTGGGCATTCCGGGTGACCTCATCGACTGCTTCCAGCTCAGTCGCGGCGTGGGCATCGGACAATCACTCTCCGAACATCCGCGAATCATCCGGTCCAATTCACCGGAATGCTTAACCAATCAAGACCTGATGAAGGAGTTTGCCATCCTCGGCTGTCAGCTGGCCGTACCGATTACCGATCGTGAGCGGCTCATCGGTCTTGCGGTCCTAAACGGGCCGATCACCGATCGCCCGTACAGCGAGGATGAATTGCAGTTACTGTTCCTTTTGATGGAAGAACTGGGCCTGGCCATAAGAAATAGCCGCCTGCACATGGAGTTGGCGAGCCATGGCCGTATGATCGAGAACGTGCTTTGCGCGATACACAGTGGCGCCATCGTGATTGACGAGGAATTAAACATCCTCTACGCGAACGAAGCCGCTCGCCGCTTCCTTGAAGTCGAGAGTAAAACCAGTCGACAGATCGACTTTGCCGAGCTTCCCGCGAAGCTGGCAGCTGTCGTGCACAGAGCCGTTGAGAAAGGTGATATCTGCGAGCCTTTCTTTATCCCGGGCTCGAAGGAAAACGAAATTTTCAGAGTTTCCCTCTTCCCTTTTACCACAGAAGGCGAGCTGACACTTCTCCCCCGGCCAACCATGGTGTTGTTGGATGATTTCACCAAGATCGAGGCTAATAAACAGACGGCACTTGAGGACTCGCGCGACGAATTAATCAGCCTGATCGCCGAGCGCTTTGCGCATGAAATAAGAAATTCACTGGTCCCACTTACGACGCATGCCCAGTTGATTGAGCAACGTATCGACGATCCGAAATTCCAGAAGTCTTTGAAACAATCGCTGCTAAAGGAGACATCACGCATCAAACGCTTCAGTGAGCAGATGCTCTACCTCGCCCAGGATGCCACCAGCGGAAATGCAGACATCGAAATAAAAGATGTTTTACTAAGCGCCTTCAACAATGCGAAGGAACACCTCGGCTTCAAAGACGCGAAACTGGAAATGACTAATTCACAGGACGAGGCAATTATTCACGGCAACCCGGAGGCACTCTGCTATGCGTTTGAAGAGCTTTTCCTGAACGGCCTGCAATCCAGCCCGGAATCACGCACCATCCACCTGGAACTTCAGGAAAATGCGGAAGGCATTATCCACCTACTCCTGCGGGATGAAGGCAAAGGCTTTACCGAGGAGAGCCTCGACTCCGGGCTCGAACCTTTCTTCACCACCCGAAACACAGGCGTCGGGCTGGGGCTGTCCGTGGCCCATAAAGTCGTGACTGACCATGGCGGCTTTTTACAATTGAAACCACGCAACCCGGATAACATCTGGGATATCGACATTCGGCTTCCTGCGCTGATTGAGACGGCTTCCACCTAATTATTACACCACAAAAACGATGAAAAAAGTCCTCCTTGCCCTTTCACCGCTCCTGCTCTGCGCAAATATAACCAGCGCGGTGGGCAGCCGTATTGCCTATATTGATGCTTTTGCCACAGCCAGAGGCAATGCTTACACGGCAACTGCGGACTCAGCATCCGCAGTTTTTTATAATCCCGCCGGATTAACCCAGTTGGCAGGCACTGAGGTTCAAGGCGGCGTCTATGCCTTTTCAGCAGAACATACCTATAAAGTCGGTCCGTTTGAATTCGAAACCGATGATAGCTTCGAACCCTTACCGAGCTTCTTCGCAGCCCATAAATTCGAAGATCAGCCTTTTGCTATCGGCTTTGGCAGCTATGCCCCCTTTGCCCTCGGTGTCGACTGGGGTCAGGATGCGCCGTTCTCTGACCTGGGCTATAAATCACAACTCTACTACTTAAAGTCCCACCTCGTGGTGGCATGGCAGGTCACGGATACACTCTCGATTGGATTTGGGCCCAGCTTTGACTACGGAGATATCGAGTTGCATACGACCGGCCCTCTGGGCACCTTCGAGGGCGATGACCACACCTTTGGTTTCTCCTTTGGTATCCTCTGGCAGCCGAACGAGCACCACTCCTTCGGCCTGAACTATCAACACGCGACCGAACTCGAATTCGACGGAAAGCAGAAGAATTTTTCCATAGGACCGGCCACGACAAGCGGATCAGCCGAGGCCAAGCTGGACTTCCCGGAGTCTATCATACTGGGCTATTCATGGCGGCCTAACGAAAAATGGAATATTGAATTCAACATCGACTGGACAAACTGGGATAAGGTCGACGACCTGGTCATCTCCAATGATTTCTTCAGTGCAGCCGTTCCGCTGAACTGGGAATCCGCTTTTTTCTATGAACTCGGAGCCACCCGATTCTTTGAGGGTGGCTGGCATGCCAGCGCCGGTATCACCTACACGGAAAATGCCATTCCCAGCGAAGAGTTCTCGCCCTTGGTGCCAGATGCCAACCGAACCTTCCTGAACTTCGGTATCGGTCGCGACTACGAAAATCTGTCTTGGCAGGTAACTTACCAGTTCAGCGTGGATACCGAACGACAACTTTCTTCACAGCCGGGCGATCCTTCTTTTCCGATTAACGGCGAGTATGACCTGGAAAGCCAGTCCATCGCGGCCTCGCTGAGTTACCGCTTTTAGCCGATCAACGCCGGCGTACACGCATCGGCAATGGTGACCGGGGCTTTAACGTGACTAGCGGCTCCGGTTTGGCCACGAAGTGGGGATCAACTAGTTCAAACTTCAGCGCTTGAGCCAGAGTTGTCATGATAATACGCGCCTCCAGCAAGGCGAAGTGCGAACCGATGCAGGAACGCGGGCCAACGCCGAAAGGGAAAAATACAAACTTATCGTCTCCCTCTGCCCCACCCTTAAACCTCTGCGGGTTAAAGGACTCAGGTTCGTTCCAATACCTTGTATCGTAATTCGCAATCAGTGGACTGATGTGAACCGTATCCCCTCTCCGGATACGCACCCCGCCGAGCGTCACATCCTTCGCAGCTTGACGGTAAGTCACATAGATAGGCGGGTGCATGCGTATCGACTCGTAGAAGATATTGTCAAGGCACCCAAGCTCCTTCATCGCTTCGCCGGTGAACTCGGGCACACTTGATCCAAAAACCGCATCCACTGTCTGATACAATTCCTCCGCAAGCTTCGGCGCCTTCGCCATTTCATAATAGGCCCAGGAAAGCGCAGTCGCCGTGGTTTCATGACCAGTGATGAAGATGGTAATCGCCTCGGCCCGAACTTGATGCATGGGCATTCGCTTGCCGGTCTCAGGATCAGTCGACTTAAGCAGCATACCCAATAGGTCGTCACCAGGATCCTCACGTTGCATTCGCTCACGGACCAGTTCCATTACGATCGAGTCCAACGACTTCAAGGCGTGGCGGAAGCGATTATGCGATGGTGTGGGTATCCAGGTTGGCAGCGGAACGTAACTGAAGTTCCGGTGTTTTAGAAACGCGTTAATTGCATAAATATGCTCGGCAATTTCGCGGTGCCTTCCGGAAACATCATTACTGAACATGGTTTTGGTAATGATTCGAAGCGCAATTTTCAGCATGGCTTCAAAAGCATCCACCGTCTGGTTGCTATCGGCAGATTCCAGAAGCTCATCACGAAAGCCAGCAGCTTCCTCGCTCATAGCAGCCACCATCGTGTTCAGATTCTTTCGGGTGAATGAAGGTTGGATAATACGTCTTTGTTTTTTCCAGAATTCTCCCTCGGCGGTGAGCAACCCGTTTCGGAACACCGCATTCATCCGGCTGTAAATCCCCTTCTTCACAAACAGCTCGTGTCGTGTCAGCAAGACATCTTTCACCAGATCGGGATGGTGCAAACCAACCATGCGCCGGTTGACAAAGCGGTAATTCACGATGTCGCCCAGTGCGCCACAGGTTTCCAGAAAATCAACCGAATCGCGTTGCATGTGCCTGAGAGATCCCCAAACGGGCTCTCCCTTCATACTCGATATGGTATAATCCCTCATTAAGTGAAAACGCTAGATGAACATTACTTCAGCGTCCGACATTCGGATAACTCCCAAGCCACTTCACGAACTCACAGTGTTCACCGAGTTCTCTGAGCGCGTCCTGGACATTCGCATCGTCGTGGTGGCCGATAAAGTCGATAAAGAACAGATAGTCCCAGGCTTTCTTCCGGCTGGGGCGCGACTCGATCTTGCTGAGGTTGATCCCTCGTGACCCGAAGGGACGGAGGGTTTTTTCCAGAGCCCCGGGCTCGTCTTTTAAAGAGATCACCAGGCTGGTCTTATCCTTGCCGTTCCCCAGCGGTTTGGCCTGCGTCTTGCCGATCACCAGGAAACGGGTGACATTGTCATCGCGGTCCTGAATGCCCTGCGCTTGAACCGGCACTTCATAATGCTGGGCGGAAAGCACACTCGCCACTGCGGCAACCCCATCCAGTTCGGATGCCATGCGCACCGCCTCGGCGGTACTGACAACGTCCATCGTCGGTACGCCGGGCAAATTCGCGTGCAACCACTCGCGGCACTGGCCAAGGGCCTGGTCTTTGGAACGCACCTCCTTGACCTGATTCAGCGGCACGCGCGAAACGAGACAATGCTCGATCGGGAGATAAACCTGCGAACAGATATGCAGATCGGAATCGACCAGCATGTCCATGGAGTGAAAAACCGCGCCCTCGGTGGAATTTTCGATCGGGATCACGCCGTAATCGGCGGCTCCGTTCTCCACCTCGTTAAAGACATCCGGAATCGTCTTCATCGCTCGGTAGTTTAGGCTCACCCCGAAGTTGCGGATGGCCGCCTGATGCGTGTAGGTCGCCTCCGGTCCGAGGTACGCGATTTCCAACTTCTTTTCCAGAGAGATCGAGCTGGAAATGACCTCGCGGTAAACCGCCTGCAGCGTCACATCGGTGCTAGGCCCTTCGTTCAGCGAAGCGATCTTGGCCATAACGATGGCCTCGCGGGTCGGATCGTAGTAGTCGGCCCCACGGGCGTGCTTGATACGCCCGATTTCACCGGCGTGACGCACCCGTTCGTTCAGTAAATTAACAATCTCGTGGTCGAGTTCATCCACCAGCTTAGGATCCGTCTCGACCGCATTGGGTGCTAGGCCCGCCAGCATGAGCGTGCGGTAAATCGCCCGTAAACTGTCCGCGGTCAGCGGGCCCTGATTGAAGCGGACCACTTTTTCCAGCACCTGCTCTTCGCTGTAGCCACCCTCCTTTTGCACACGTTCGTTGAGCAAACTCACGAACCGCGTATCGATTAGGTCGATCGCATCACGGTGACGCTTGAGTTCTGAGCTGATATCTTCGGCCATGCCGCTCTATTTTTCCTCGGTTTCTGCGATTTGATCGGCCGCATCGCTCTCGGCGTTTTCCTTCTTCCAGTCGATCTCGGCATAACTCTCATCCAGTGGCAACTCATCCGGCTTCGGTTCTTTGGAAAGCCCGACATCTTCGTCGGAAATTTCTTCAACCGGTTCGTCCGTGTGACGCATCCACTCATCGATCTGATTATTGGTCAACACATCCGAGGCAGGAAGCTCATCGAGTTCCTTGATCCCGGTAAATTCGAGGAACTTTTCCGTGGTGCCATATTGAATCGGACGACCGGGAAGCTCCGCCCGTCCGGTGACGTGCACGAGCTCGAGCTCGAGCAGTTTGTTGAGTGCACTATCCACGGAAACACCGCGGATGGCTTCCATCTCGGCCCGGGTCACAGGCTGGCGGTAGGCGATGATCGACATGGTTTCCAGCGCGGCGGGGCTGAGCTTCATCGGGCGCGGTTCGCCACGGAGCAAACGCACGAATTCGGCATACTGGGGCGCCGTCACGATCTGGTAGCCGTTCGGTCCTTCAACGATGCGGTAGGTCTTATCCTCTACTTCGGCGGCGTCCGTCAGGGCGGTGAGAGCCTCTCGCAATTGTGCCTGTGTCACCAAGCTGGGCACCTCCACTTCGCTGGCATCCTCCTCGGTGGATTCCTTGGCTTCTTCGGCTGCAGCGGAAGCCTCCTCGTGATAACGGGCGAACAGCTTCACCAGATCTTTCATCGAAATCGGCTCGGCGGTGGAAAGCAAGAGGGCTTCAAGGGTCTTTTGCAGATTAAATTCCATGTATGTCGTCTATAGAATGGGCAAATATCGGGCTTGTAGAGTAAAAAGGGAGTTGTCGAACAATCCGCTATTGATTGGAATCCACGTTTTTCTGCAACGAGAAAGACCCAGACAAGAAATTAAATTCAAATTAGACATGTCCAAAGAGAATACACGCCCCCACTCTTCCGTCGTTGTCGACGGTAACGACCGCGCAGCCGCCCGCTCCATGTTGCGGGCTGTCGGCTTCGAAGATGCCGACTTCCAGAAGCCGCAGGTCGCCGTCGCCGGTTCCCCCAGCGACCTCACCCCTTGTAACATGCACCTCGGTGACCTCGCGGAGCACGCCTCCAACGGAATCAACAACGCGGGCGGCAAGGCCGTCAATTTCAGCACCATCACCGTTTCCGACGGCATCAGCATGGGCACCAAAGGCATGCGCTACAGTCTGGTTTCGCGCGACGTGATCGCCGACTCCATCGAGACGACGACCGCGGCCGAGGGATTTGACGGGCTCGTCACCATCGGGGGCTGCGATAAAAATATGCCGGGCTGCATGATCGCTATCGCCCGGCTCAATCGCCCGGCGGTCTTTGTCTACGGGGGCACCATTCTTCCCGGCTTCCGCCCGAAGGACGAAAAAGAGGAGTGCAATCCGATGGACATCGTTTCGGTTTTCGAGGCGATCGGGAAACACGCCAAAGGCGAACTGACCGACGAGGAACTCAAGGAAGTTGAGAAATACGCCATCCCCGGCCCCGGCTCCTGCGGCGGAATGTACACCGCAAACACCATGGCCAGCGCCATCGAGGCGCTGGGTATGAGCCTGCCCGGCAGTTCCGCACAGGCCGCGATCAGCGAGTCCAAGCGCAAGGACTGCGAAATGGCCGGTGCTGCCGTCGTTAACATGCTGGAAAAGGGAATCAAGCCCCGCGACATCATGACGCGCAAGGCCTTTGAAAACGCCATCATGACCTGCCTGGCCCTCGGTGGTTCGACCAACCTCATCCTCCACCTTCTGGCCATCGCCCACTCCGCCGAGGTCGAACTCACTATCGATGATTTCCGTGAGATCGGCCAGCGCATCCCGCTGCTGGCTGATGTGAAACCTTTCGGGAAGTACAGCATGAATCATCTTATCCGTATCGGTGGCATCCGCCCGATGATGAAGATGCTGCTCGATCGTGGTCTGCTCCATGGCGATTGCCTGACCGTAACCGGCGAGACCATCGCGGAATCGCTTAAAGACGTGCAGCCCTACGGCACATTCCCCGACGAGCAGGATATCATCCGCCCCTGGGATAATCCGATCAAGGACAGCACACACCTGCGCATCCTGCGCGGTAATCTCGCCCCCGGAGCGGCGGTCGGCAAGATCACCGGCAAGGAAGGGCTTTATTTCAAGGGCACAGCCAAAGTTTACGAAGGCGAGGAAGAAGCGCTTATCGGTATCCTCCGCGGCGATGTGGTGGCCGGCGATGTCGTTGTGATTCGCAATGAAGGCCCTGTTGGCGGTCCCGGCATGCGCGAGATGCTCTCCCCCACCAGCGCAGTGGCCGGTCGCGGCTTGATCAAGGAAGTCGCCCTTATC
Organism: Coraliomargarita sinensis; assembly: GCF_003185655.1. Taxonomy (NCBI): domain Bacteria; kingdom Pseudomonadati; phylum Verrucomicrobiota; class Opitutia; order Puniceicoccales; family Coraliomargaritaceae; genus Coraliomargarita; species Coraliomargarita sinensis. The sequence continues at coordinate 405,093 of NZ_QHJQ01000003.1, forward strand.
ACCGACGGACGTTTCTCCGGCGGCAGCCACGGTTTTGATGTCGGTCACATCACTCCGGAAGCGGCCTGCGGTGGTCCCATCGGAATCGTCAAGAACGGCGACACCATCGAGATTGATGCCGAGAAGAACACCATCGACCTCCTGATCGACGAGGCGGAATACAAAGCACGTATGGATGCCTTCAAGCCGACTGGCCCGGGCGAAAAACGGGGAGTGCTGGGCAAATACGCCGCCCTTGTTGCCACCGCCTCCGAGGGGGCCGTCACCGATAAAAATCTTTAGGGAAAGCCTTTAATCCGAGTGAGCAAACCGGGCGGACCGCCCGATGCTTCACTCCATCAGTTTGATCGCTTCCGCGATTGACTCCCTTGCGGCCGGGGCATCCCCCTTCCCCCCGTAAACGGGAAATTCCAAGGTGTAGGGGACTTCGAGTCCCAACTCCTGGTAGATTCTGGGGAAATCCACTTTCTGGCCCTGAAGGTGGAGGGGCCCCCGCATGAGTTTTTCGTCGGCATAGACCCCTGCAACGTGGGTGTGAATGATATAGTCCTTCGCCTTCTCGATAAAAACGGACATATCCTGGCTGTTGCCGTGACCAAAGGCGTAATCCTCCACCCCCAAATGATACCAGTCCAGGGCCAGGCCAAACCATTCGGGTTCTCCCACCTCCTCGACCAAATCGAGACAGACCCAGGGGTTGGTGCCGAAATAACCGGGATGCCCCTTCATCGCACCGCCCTCGCCAGCAAAAAAGTTGTCATTGAGGCACTCCAGCACCAATCGAACCTGTTTGCTCTTGGCGTAGGCGGTTAAGTCGCGGTAGGCCGCAACCAGATTGTCAAACTGCCGGGAAAAACTGAGGTCGACCGCCTTGTTGCCGGTGAAACAGATGACCATGGGTACATCATGCTTCGACGCGTGATCGATCGTGTCCTTGAGCGCCTTCGTCACTTGCTCCCTCTCGGCGGGGTTTCCGGGACTCAAGACAAAAGGAGGGAGATCCGGGATCTCTTTGACCAGACAGGGCACCGCCACGCCGGCATCCTGAATCGTTTCGACATATTTATGCGGAGGAATGTCGATCGCCATCTCGTGCTCCTTCGCGATCGCAATCATTTCGTCGAGCGAGAACAGCCCCGCACCACCGTCGTTGCTGAAACACCACCAGGCGAGAGCCGGCCCGGAAAGACCTGTCACCGAGGCTTTTTTCTCAGCGGCACGAGTCGATCCCGCGGATAAGGTGCACAACAGGCACAGTAATGTCAGGGTTTGAATCAATTTATTCATCACAGGGGTACTTGATTACGTTTCAGATAAGCAGAATGTCCGGGCAATTCTTTATATACAAGCAAAGCTTCTGCAACTGAAAGGAATTCGCTTTGGCCAGCTCAGACGCATCTTTAGCGATATAGAAGAAGGGCGTTTAAGCTGGGAATAGGTAATACTCTGTATTGGGCCGCTGATCATTTACGTGCACCGGCCTACACAAAAAGATTTTTTGCAGTTTCCCCGCCGTGATTGACGCATTCCCCTGCAAATGATCTACCTGCGAAGCTTCTTTACTTCCCTACTTCCTATAGATCATTAATAGAAAGATCATGTCCTGGGAAAAATTCACCAAACACTATCTCACACTGCCAGAGCTCGATTTCGCGCTCGACATCAGCCGCATTGATTTCGGCGACGGCTTTCTGGCCGAAATGGAGCCCAAGATGCAAGAGGCCTACAAGGCGATGGCGGATCTCGAGGCGGGTGCCATTGCCAACCCGGATGAGAACCGGATGGTCGGCCACTACTGGCTGCGCGATGCCTCGCTGGCCCCGGAACCGGAGCTGACCACCGAAATCGAAAAGTGCCTGGCCGATATCAGGCAAATCGCGACCAAGGTCCACTCCGGGGAACTGGCGGGCGCTAAAGGTAAATTTAAGAACTGTCTCGTCATCGGCATCGGGGGATCGGCACTAGGACCTCAGTTTGTAGCCGACGCTCTCGGTAATCCGGATAGGGATAAGATGCAGCTCCACTTCTTCGACAACACCGACCCCGACGGCATCGACCGCACTCTGGCCACACTGGATGGCGAGCTGGGCGAAACCCTCGCCGTGGTCATTTCCAAATCCGGCGGCACGCCGGAGACCCGCAACGGCATGCTGGAGGCCCAGGCCGCCTACAAGTCTGCCGGAGTCGATTTCGCCAAACACGCCATCGCCATTACCGGCGCAGGCTCCAAGCTCGACAAAGTCGCCGAGTCCGAGGGCTGGCTGACCCGGCTCCCCATGTGGGATTGGGTCGGTGGCCGCACCTCCGAACTCGCCGCGGTCGGCCTCCTTCCGGCTGCGCTCCAGGGTCTGAAAATCGACCGCATGCTGGCCGGTGCCGCCGCCATGGATGCCGCCACTCGCAGCACGGAAACAACAAAGAACCCCGCCGCCCTCCTCGCCCTCATGTGGTATTACGCCACCGAGGGCAAAGGTGCCAAGGACATGGTCGTCCTCCCCTACAAGGACCGCCTCATGCTCTTTTCCAAATACCTCCAGCAACTCGTCATGGAGTCGCTGGGCAAGGAGTTCGACCTCGACGGCAACACCGTCAATCAGGGGATCGCCGTATACGGGAACAAGGGCTCGACCGATCAACATGCCTACGTCCAGCAGCTACGGGAAGGGGTGCATAACTTCTTCGTCACCTTCATCGAAGTACTCAAGGACCGCGAAGGAGACTCGATCGAAGTCGAAGATGGTATCACAACCGGCGACTTCCTCCAGGGCTTCTACCTCGGCACGCGTGACGCACTCTACGAGAACGGCCGCCAATCGATCACCATCACGATTTCCGAGGTCACGGCCGAGGCCGTCGGCCAGCTCATCGCGCTCTTCGAGCGTGCGGTCGGCTTCTACGCCTCGTTGGTCAACATTAACGCCTACCACCAGCCGGGTGTCGAAGCCGGCAAGAAAGCCGCCGCCAGCGTACTCGGGATCGAAAGCAAAATAATCAGCCTCCTGCGTGAAAAGGCAGGAGAACGCTTGAATACCGTCACAATTGCGCAACACTTGGGCCTTGAGTCGCAAACAGAAATCATTTTTAAACTACTGAATCGTCTTGCTGCAAACCAGCGTGGCATCATTGCAGAAGATAAATTTTCCACCCCAGAAACACAGTTTTATTACGAATAAATCGCCACTGTCACTCATATGAAAAACCTATCTCTTATCCTTCGCATTCTCGCGATAGTCGCCGCAGTCGCTGCCACGACCCTGTTCTTTATCAGCAAAGGTAAACTCGCTGATATGGATACCGAACTCACCCAAACAAAGCAGGTGCTATCTTCGACCCAAACAGAGTTGAGCGACACACAAAACGTCCTCCAACGTACAGAGACGCAGCTGAAACGGGAGCAAAACAATCTGGCCGAGACGAAAGCCGAGCTGGAAGAGACCGAGTCCAAATTCTACGCCTCACAACAGGAAGCCACCCGAGCCAAGAATGCTCTTGAAGAAGCTAATACTCAAATAACCAGCTTGGAGAACGACGCCAGGGAACTCAAAGCTGACTTAGTCGCCACTCAGGAAGAACTGGCCAATGCAAGTCGCGAAGCAGAAATCAATCAGCTGAACGAGCGCATTGCGGAACTCGAAAGCAAGAATGAAGAGCTCATGGTCGATCTTGAGTCTAAGACTGCTATTGCCGACGCAGTTACCGCTAAGAAGCAGCAGTCCAGCCCCAATGGCCAAGGTGGTATTGATACTACAATCTCCTCGTTGTCCGTGGGTGGTGAGCCTATTCAAAGGATTCGTCTGGAAACGACAGTCAACTCCATCAGCACGAACGACGGTCTGATCGTCCTCGACAGCAACCCTGAACTCGGCCTCTCCGCTGGCCAGACCATTACTCTGGTTCAAGACTTGAAGGCTGTGGGGAAGGTACAGATCCAGAAAATTGAAGAAAACTACGCTGTGGCCAACATACTTCCGGGCAGCACCGGCACCAAGAAGCTGAGCTCCGGCAGCAAGGTTCAATTACTTCTCTAATCGGCGGGGCCTGACGAAAATGATCCGACTATTCCTAGTTATCGCCATCGCAATGAGCACGCTCGGTGTCACCGGTTGCTTTAATAGCTCACCCGATGAGCAATCCGTCCCCTGGAGTCGTCCCGCCGACTGGGAACGAGGCGCGCCGGGCTTCGGTGGCGGCTACTAGTCCGACAAAGATTTTTTCAAAAGCCGCAGTTAACTCTGCGGCTTTTTTGTGCCCGCTTCTTTTACGCCGCCGCTGCCGTATGCCCTATCACCTAACTTAATAGCATTTTGCAGAAGTTTTCTTTGAATAATCGATCCTCGTCGCGAAGTTGCCATAGCCGGGTCGCAGTTTCTTCCGGGGCTTCAGGCCAAGATGGTATCAATTGAAAATTACCGTTGGCTCCTGATCCGGAGACGTTATCTATAACATATGGAATCGTCTGAAAATTCGACGCCCGAGAAGCAAGCGGACACGGGCAAAAACTCAAATTCTAAAAAACCGCAGTACATGATGGGCATGCTCTGCCACCTGCTGGCACTCACCGCTCTGGTCGGTGTGCCCTTTGGCAATATCCTCGGCCCTCTGGTCATTTGGCTGATCAAAAAGGAGGATCACCCTTTTATCGATAAGTGCGGAAAGGAATCGCTGAACTTCCAGATTACCGCCACCTTGGCAGGTATGGCGCTAGGCGTGGTCGCTGTGGTGACGACTTTTATCGCAGCAATTCCCATCATCGGGCTGATTAGCTTTCTGTTTCTACCACTGATTGCCCTGGCCGGCCTCGCCTTAATGGTCGCAGTCATCGTCTTCACCGTAATCGCTGCCATCAAAGCCAGCGAGGGCACTAATTATAGATACCCCTACTCCATTCGGCTGATTCAGTAATCATAGCTGTTGTTATCCCGTTAAGCTGAACGGGGAACGACGGCACAAACTCCTTGTCGAGTCAGCTAAGCTTTGCACGCTCTGCCCTATGTTAAGACGTATTTTCTTCGCGAGCCTCTTTGTACCAATGGCTTTGGGAGCCCAGCACGATCCCGGACGCAACGCTGTGCGCAAGCTGGCCAAAGGTGATCACGAAGCGGCGGTACAGGAGTTGCATAAGTCAAGAAAACGGAACAGCCCGGTGGATGAAGCGGAGAAGTACGTGGTTCGGGCTCTGTCGGCCAGTCTGCAGGGAGATGGTAAGACCGCACTGCAGGAAGCCAAACTGGCTGTGCAACACGGGGCACACCCCGGCCGCTTTGCTGCGGGACCGAAGGATGCTTTTGCCGCACTCTACCAAGCAAAGGGGTACGAAGAATGGGCTTCGTCCTTCGATCTCGATTTAGTGCACGGCCCCATGATCGGAGCCGTTACCGGGCACTCGGCCAGTATATGGCTGCGGACTGAAAGTGCCGCCAGGGTTTCCGTTAATTTAAGCTGCTCCGAATCGGATAAGCTGATGCATGCCACCACCTCGGCGGAGACGGATTTTACCGCGGTAGTCCATTTTGACGGTCTGGAGCCCGAAACCACTTACGAGGTATCACTCAGCATTGAACAGCGCGAGGTCGGACAGGGTTCATTTCGCACCACAGCCGCCCGGGGCGAGGCAAGCAAGTTCACCCTGGTGCTCGGAGGCGGTGCCGGCTACACCCCGCAATATGAAAGAATGTGGGCGACGATTGAGAGTCACCATCCCGATGCATTGTTCATGCTGGGAGACAATGTCTACATCGATGACCCGACCCATCAGCTGACTCAGGACTATATCTATTATCGACGGCAGTCGGAACCGGGTTGGCGCTCGCTCGTCTCGAAGACACCAACTTACGCCATCTACGACGATCATGATTTTGGGATGAACGATTGCATTCCGGGTCCCTTTATCGACCAACCCGCCTGGAAGCGCCCTGTTTGGGAAACTTTCCGCAACAACTGGGCCAACGCCTACTACGGGGGTGGCGACGCCCAACCGGGTTGCTGGTTTGATACCTACATCGGCGACGTCCATTTCATTTTTTTGGACTGCCGGTATTATCGTGACCGTTCGGGGGGCACCATGTTGGGGCCGGTGCAAAAGGAGTGGTTGTTCGAAACACTCAAGCACTCCAAGGGAACTTTCAAGGTCCTGGCCTCCTCCGTCCCCTGGAGCGCCGGCGTCAAACCGGGCAGTCGCGACACCTGGGACGGCTTCCCCGCAGAGCGTGAGTCGATTTTTAGTTTCATTGAAGCCAATCAAATTGACGGGGCGGTTCTGATCTCTGCGGATCGTCACCGGGTGGATGTTCGCAAGACGGAACGTGTCGGCGGCTATGACCTCTATGAAATCATGAGTTCCCGACTGACCAACGTGCATACTCACGGCCTGGTAAAGAACGCCAAGGGCTCGGAATTTATTCTGGGCTACAACGCCACACCGGCCTTTGCCAAGTTGACCTTCGATACGAAAGCCAAACCGCCAACGCTGCACGGCTCAATCATCGATATCGACAATCATGAACATGGCACCTTCGAACTCACTCTGGATCAATTGCGCCACGAACGGTAATGTGTGATCCCGATCCGGCACCCTTGTCGACAGATAAGGAAAACCGGTGCCGGTTGATCGGCATCCTTCGTCTGGGTAGCTGTGCCTGTTTTCTCGGCTGGGCCTGGCAACACCTGCGCTGGGGTGGGCCCTACGATGCAGTGCTCTGGAACCCTAACTATTGCGGATGGCTCGCAGATTTGCTTGGCGTCTCCTGGGAAGCCTATGTCGCCGAGGTTGTCACCGACAGCCGGATCCTTTTCGGCGTCCGTTTGCTTGGATTCTTTTACGCGGCCTTGGCCGTAGTGTCGATCACTGCCAGACGGGATCGATTCGTGCAGCTCAGCTTTTTGGCGCTGGGTTCCCTAGGACTGGCCTTCCTGACCTTCTGTAAATTCATAAATTCCGGATACGTAGCGGCCATCCTTGTTGAACAGGGAGGGCAAGTCCTCGCGCCCTGGGTCTTGTTACTGGCTTTGCAGCGCGGTGTAAAAGATCACCTTACCATCGGTTTAGCTATCATCGCATTTTGTGCCACATTCGTCGGACATGGGATTTACGCGATTGGCTGGGCTCCGACACCCGGCCACTTTTATGGACTCACCTATGGGATCCTCCGTACCGGAGCAGAGGCGACCGATCTCTTCCTTAAGTTTGCGGGTGTGATGGACTTCCTGGTTTGCGCGGCACTTGTCGTGCCCCCGCTCCGCCGTATCGGTCTCGCCTATGCAGCCCTTTGGGGCTTGCTCACGAGCCTCAGCCGCCCAGCAGCTGGCATGTCGCTAGCCTTGCCCTGGTGGGGCGCCGACCAGTTCCTGCACGAGGCTGTCTATCGAATGCCGCATATCACTTTGCCCATTTTTCTTTTCCTGGCCTTCAGCTCTTTTTCTAAAGAGCGCTCCGGCAATTTCTGAAAACTCTCTAAGTGCAATGGCACTTCGTTAAGCGGTAGAAGTTTGTTTTCTGCTGCTGGACGTAAGTGACCTGCTTCAGCCGGTCACCCGGGCTTGCAAGTGCTGCCGTTTGGCCGATTCGGGTCGCACGGCTATAAGCAGAGCGACTACGGTAAATACTCTTAACTAAGTTTCATTCTTTAAGCGGACTCCTCCAAATCTTTAATCATCTTTCTGACCCGCTCGATGATGGGCTGCAGGCCCTTGGCCTCCCAGTGGGCCATCAGGTCTTTTTCCAGTTGGCGTAATCGGGGAAGCATCGGTTTGGCCGCGCTACCGTATTTTTCCAGAGCGTCGAGGCAGCTGTTGATGCGGCTGCGCTTGTTCCATCTCTGAATATCCATGAGATCAAGGCAGAGTGGAATAGCCTGTTTGATGTTGTGGTCGGCAAAAAGATGGAGACCGGCGAGGCGAATCCCATCGGCAAACATGATCCCACTGGGTGCGGGCTTCACAATCGCATCATAGATTGCAGGCAGCAGAGGTTCGAGTTCCTTGATCGAGAGCTGCTGATAGATGCCGGTAAACGAGGAGCGGGCCCGTCCGTCTTCATTCTTAAGGCCGGCAGCCACCGCCTTGCGGAGCAAGTCTTTGTCGACATTCTCAAGGTCATGTTTTTTCAACATTTTCCCGAACACGGTAAAACTGAGAAAACGCTGCTCCATACCACGCGGGTCTTCCTCTCTCGGCCCCTCGGCCACACGCTCCAAAAGATCGGGCAGCGCGGGCATACCGGCATCACCCATGGCCGCAATGGCCTCGGCCGCTTTGACCCGCAACCATAGATCGTCGGCATGCAGTGTTTCGCGCAGCTCGGAAAAAGCGGGTGCCGATCGCTTACCGAGCTTGATGAATGTCTGACATGCGCCGATGCGTGATTCGAGACGGCCCGATTCAAGTTTACGGATCAAGTCACGCATCGGTGCTTCGCCCTTACGCCGGGCCAAGGCTTCCGCCGCCCGTTCCCGGACGACCGGCGACCAGCTGTCGAGACGGTCGAGCAACTCCTCTTGACTCAAGGCATCGTGGAAACTGTGGCGATCGTGCCGGGTCCAACCTTTACCATCCTCGATGAGTGATTGGGCAGTTCGGGGATCCATCTGTGGTGCATAGCTCCCTTCCCGACCCGTCAGGACAAGTGATTTTAACGGCATCGCATAGGCAAGTAGAAAGGCTCCGCTGGCATCCCAACCCTTGGTTTTGTCACCACGCATCTGTGGCGGCCCTTGGTGGAGGAAGCTGCCGTCCCAGCGGCGGGCCAGATCGTAATACCAGGCACCATAGGTATCCATCCAGGCTCCCGTCGCGTGCGGCCCACCCTGGGCGACGCCGGGCATCGCCCAGGTAATGTTCCAAAAGTTGCCGGTATGCCCGTAATCACGTTCGGCTCCGTGGGCGGCGACACTCATGTGGTTGAAGTATTTCGCAGGCTCCGGCTCATCCAGAAGACTAAAGAGAACAGCTGCCATGCTGCATTTGCCATTGTCTTCGTGCGTTTGGATCCAGGGCGAATGGTCACCGTACGGCACGGCTCCCTTGCCGGTGTAAAAACGCAGCAACTTGGCGCTGCGCTCAATCGCCCGTTGAACGACAGGGTCATCGACCCCGGCTTTGCGAGCCAGTACCAGCGAGGTGGTCAGCGGCAGCCCCGGTGCATTCATCATTCCGTAGCCGACCAGCCGACCGTCCTGTCCGGCAAATTTGTGCCCCCAGGAACCCACGATACTCTGCCCCTCGGCCGCCTCCATCGCCAGACGCTGGAGTCCGGGCATGACGGACTGGTCGTCAGTAATCATGACATATTCCGCAAGGAACATAATGACATAACCATACCACCAGGTCGCCATACTCTTCGTGGAATACTGAGCCGCCCACTCCGCTTCCTTTTTGATCACAGGGAAGTAAGTGGACTTGCCGCTGGCGAGCAGGGCCAGCGCGTTCAGAGAGCGGGTAATGGGATTCCCCTTGTAATCGGGCTTAGCCATGCGCTTGGCCAAGGCCTCGCAACCCTGTTCAAAAATCACCTTCGATTTGGCGCATCCGTAGGGCGCCGTATCGCTATAAGCACCGAGCACCGGAAGCTGAATCCGCACACCTTCGGTCCGGCCGTCCCGCCAGCGCAAGAGCTCCAGCTCGCCGCCGCCCCGCGGTGTCTCCGCTGCCGTGAGCGCACGGCCGAATTCTTCGCGCGGGTCATAGGAAAACGGCTGACCTGCCACCCCCAGGATTACATCACCCACTTCCAGAACGCCCTCGGCAGGCGAGTCTTCGGCCACCACGGTCACCGCAACCTGCCGCGCATATGAGGTGGTCAAATTCTCGCTGTACATCCACCCGCGCGCACCGGTCGCACCCAGATTCCAGTCATGCGTGGCGCCCTCGGGAATGGACTCACCTTTGGTCAGGTCGGGGTGATCCATTTTTTGTTTTCGCGCCGCTTCAGTTGGAGCGCTGAATAGAACCGCCAAGACGAAGATGCCCAGAAACCGGGCGCATAAGCTGAGAAAAGTGGTCGACATAATGTTGGAGAGTTGAAAACCGAACGATTTGTATCGGTCCGAATGTAAACTGAACGCTACCGTGCTCGCATCTCAGTCCCGGGCCAATCTCAAAGTAATGAGCCTAGTTGGAAGCAACTAGCGGGAAAGCTCTTCGATACATTTGAACTTATTCGGACGCCGAGCCTTCTTCGAGCAGACTTACCATCGCACTCCCGAGTGCGTCGCCAACCAGCATATAAGTATGAGCATTCTTGTTATAATGGCTGTTGGAAGCGCCACCCTGATTGAGCGGGTGCGCATAAACAGTTTTCACATTACCGGCGTAGGACGGGTATTTGCCCGCTGATCCATCGACCGCGAGCTGCCCTTCAAGAATCGCTTTCTCGGCCGGGTTCTCGCCGTCCTTCGGTGTTTGTCCGAGCGTGGCAAGGACGAACGGTGCATTGGATACGACTTTTCCGGGATAGCGTTTTGAATAATAGTTCCGCAGCGAATCGATCAGGTTGACAAGGTTCTCTTCGTATTTGGTCGCATAAGCCATATCATAGCGATCCTTATCCCCCTGCCACCAGACAAAGCCGGCAATTTCGAAGCCCTGATCGGCCCAGTCGGGGTACTCGGTCGCGAAGTTGTCCAGCACATCGACGACATTCGTCACGGGGTCGGCAGCAACGCCCCACTCGCTTTCATCGAGGAAGAAGCGGTCATACTCCCTGCCGGCCCACCAACCGGGATTCTCCGCCGGCGCCTCACCGATCGGGCGCTTACTCGGCCCCTCGCCATAACCGGCATAGATCTGACCATCGTATTCATAGGACGGGCTGCCCGGAGGCAAAATGTCCCAGCCAAGTCCACGATTGCCGGTACATGATTTAAGCAGCAGAACTGGTTCGTCGTGATACCAGCCCATGATGTAACCAAAGCCCAACTCGGGACCAAACATGGAACCTAACTTGCCCGGGGAAAGCGCTGCGTTCTCATGGTCGGAAATGACCCCGCGATAGCGGACATCCTTTCGAACCGTCCACTTGTTCGATCCATCGATCAGGTTGGGGAATTTGTTCTGCCGGATGACCATGGTCTCAAGGCTGCCCTCTCCCGATCCTTTGACCTTCCCGAAGCCAACCATGTTGGATTGGCCGGACATAATGTAGACCTTTACCGGCTTGTCGACCGAACCGGCCGAGCCGTCCGGATCGGGTAACGGGTATGGCAGCGGCGGTTTCGATGAAGCATCACTTGGATCAGTGTGTGCCGAGGTCACCTCATACCAGTCGGTGACCTGGTCCGCATCAGTGTCGGCCATGTATGGATCGGAACCAGTGGCAGACTTATCAACGTAGTTTTTGTCGTTGGTCTCCACTCCATCGACGAGGCCGTCATCATCCCAGTCGGTATCCATCGGATTCGTTCCGGTGTCGGCAGCGCTCTTCCAAACGCCCGTATTTGTCTCAATAAGATCACTCAAGCCGTCCCCGTCGGTATCCGCCAAAAGAGGGTTTGTGAAGGGGCGCTTCCCGGCAAGGCCTTTGATTTCGGCTCCGTCGGAAAGAGTGTCGCCATCCGTGTCCGGATCGTTCGGATTCGTGCCGAATTTGTATTCTTCCAGAGCAGTCAGTTGGTCGCTATCGAGATCGGACCCCGGATCGAGTGCCGTGTTCGAGACAGGCTCGGTTTGCGCTAATTCGTAATCGTCCGGAAGGCCGTCGCCATCGGTATCCGCAATCGTAAACGTGTAAATCGTGCTGGAGCGTGCAATACCGTTGGGATTGCCTTCGGGATAGGAATCGATCTGCCAGTAATACGTACCTGCAGTCGGTGCATTGACCACGGCAGTGTCAGTTAACTTACCGTCCACCACCAGATTCAGCGAATCCGGATCCGTACCGAAGCGGATATCGACGCAGGTCTTGTTCGAGGGGGCACTGGCCGGCATATTTGTCCACGTAAGTGTGACCTCGCCCCCGTTGAAAAGATTCTCTCCGCTCGCCGGAGTCGGCGCATAATCGTGCCCCACAATCAACCGGACATTGTCATACAGGGCGTCCCCATCGGCATCGTCAAAACGGATGCCCAATTCTTTACCCAAATGAGCGCTGTCCTCCTCCGGAGTATATGTAATCGAGAAACTGTCCGACATGTCACTGCCCGTGATCGGCCCGCCGGCTTTGGCCACCACCGTACCCGCAGAGGCATTGGGATTTTTACGTGCTTTATTGTCATCCTCGGGGCCGAAGGCCACCAGTTCAGCGCGGTAATTCCCACTCGCGTCTTTCAACACCGCTGCATTGAACGTCAGCGTGTAAGTGACTCCGGCTGTGATGGTTTGACCGGTGGCCCCTTCGGCAGTGGTCAGACTGGTCGTCGAATAGTTCAAAAAGTAGCCCTGGTCACCATAAGGCGTGGTAAATTCCGGTGTGTCTGGCCAGGCAACCGTTTCATTATAAAGACCGCGCAGGTTAGCGTTGTAGGCGCCGGCAGAGCCGACCCAGTGCCCGTTGTCCGGAACCGTTTTACTCTGGAAGCCGCTCACTTCGGGGCTTTCAAAGCTCTCCGCGAAAACGACTTCAGCAGTCGCAGAGGATAAACAAGCCAGGGCCAAAGCGGCACCGAGAGAGGAAATTGAGGCAACTGAGTAATGGCGTGTAATTCTATTCATGAAAGTAAGATCAAATTTCGGGTAAACTCCTTGCGGCGCAATGACGACATCATCGCTTTATCGTGAAGGCTTGAGGAAAGCAACCAGGCAGGAGCTGGCCATCATAAAGCGGAACAGAGCATGAACATAACCGGACAGGTAACGAAGCGAAAGCTTCCTGCTGTCCTTTCCCGACATCAATATCCTGCAGCGAAAAGCTGCTCCGGCGATAAAGGTCCGTCCGAGCGCCTTTCAAGCACACGGACTGGGAACACAATATCTGGATTTAATCCTCTCAAAACAGTTAAATTTAATTACACATAGAACACTCGAACATCACACCATACGCATCCATGAAATCAAAAGCCGTCAGCATACTACTATCTTCACTTTTTCTCTTCAACGTTGGCAGGTCTCAGATATTGAGTATCCAAGCCGTCGATGCGCGGGTCCCGGAAGTTTTCAGTATCCCCAGTACTTCGGCACATCTTGATGGCTTACGAATTATTGAGAACAATGGGGACGAGCAGTTTGTTTTCATTACTTTGCTTCTGAATGTGGATTGGGGAGACAGTAATCAGCTTGAATTACCCTACAGCGAAGTAACCCTCACCACTGGTGATGAAACATTAGTGCCGGTCGGCACATTTAATCTGGATGGCCGCGTTAAAGATTTTCGCGTTCCCGTGCGATCCAAGTTTCGCATGCGAGATTTTTCCGGAGGGCGACGACCGATGCCTGAGGAAATTCGCCTCTGCGTAATCTTTCATTTCAACCCGGAGCAGAGTTTTAACATCGCCCTGAAGGGGCAATCCAAAGAAGCGTCAGCTCGCCCCGTCGCCACCCTACAGCAAGACTACCAACCAAAAATTACGATTGTCGAAGCGTCTCTGGTCGATCGTTTTGAGAAAGCTCCGACAACGAGTTTTTCCGCAGTCCCCGGAACCGCCGAAGTTCTGGACCCGCCGGTAGGTTCTGTGCTGGCACTGACAATCAACGTGGATGCGAGCAAATCGAACAAGGATGCTGGCGGCGGTAGCTACGTTTTCAAGCCATCCGATTTCTATTTAAGCGATGGCCGTCAGGTCATCCCTTTTCACACTTTGCTAGGCCGGCAAAACTTCATGACCGGTTCACTCTTCTCCGACGGCACTCTGCCCAGCGACGACCCGGAGCTTGTCTTGAGGGCACAACTCGAGGGAGAGCCCATCAAGGAAGGCACGGATCTAACCATTCTCTTTCTCGTCGATCCCGACACTGAACAATGGGAACTCTATTTCGGACATGAGAAGGTGGCGGCGATTCCAAGACCCGATAAATAATGGCTACTCGCCAAGATCCATATCGGCGATGAATCGGTTCCTGACTTAACTGGGCTTTCTTTCGACTGCCCCCCTTTATAAAATCCACCTGGAACCGAGTCTTTCGATTTTTCGTTCCACCCCTGTTAAGCCCCTCTGAATTCCCGGGCCTGGCTACGGGAATCCTTCGGTACAAGATTCTAACTAAAGTGCTAAGAAAGCTTCTTTTCGTAAAAAAGAGCACGCCCTAGGGCCGGATCCAGTTCGTATCCGGCGAAGCCGAAGCGTCGATAGAGGGATTCTGCCCGACGATTCCCCTCGAGAACCTCAAGGCTCAGTTTGCAGCAGTCGAGCTCACCCGCCAGCGATTCAATCGCCGCCAACATTCCCTGAGCGATTTCTCGACCACGAAATTCGGCCGCCACGAAGACATCGTGAATATTGAGAATCGGCCGGCATTCAAAGGTCGAAAAGCTCTCAAAACAAATCGAAAGACCTACCGCGGCCTCGTCCTCGTATGCCAAAAACACGTAGGTCTGGGGACGCTTGTGCAAGGTTGAAGCCAGATGCTCCTTTGTAAAATCGCTTAGGCCCGAACCGCCTCCCATCTCGTCGGAAGCGTAGGCGTCAAGGAGCCGCGTCACGGCCGCCGCATGTTCTGGCGTCGAAAGGTCAGCCCGTTGTATCTCTATCATAATTCGAGATATTAGCCCGAAAACCACCCGGTGCCAGACCATATACTTAAAAGAGGGATCGACGCTAAGAAACACGCGAGAACTGAAATAAAAAAATCGCGATAATTCGGATGCTCCTGCGCTCCGCAGTGAGGCCTTCGTCAGTTAAATATCCTTCCCGCAGTTCGGGCAATATTCGTAGTTGGGCTCCATCTTAGTGCCGCAGTCAGAACAGAAGGCCGGCTTCTTGCCGCCCTCCACCGGGTCGCGCGGGGCATCGCGGTGCCGGCGTTCCAAGGGATCGACCTCCTCCCCCGGTCCGGTGATGTCAAAATGACTGAACCGGTTCTTCGAAGTGGCGTTATAAAAATTGTAGGCGGCACTGCCCAGGGCCGCCAAAATAAAGATCACCCCGAACCCGACGAAAATCGGCGGCGCACCCATCGATGATGCGGCCACCATCCATAACACGCCAAAGCCCGCCGCGGCCAAGCCGCCAATCCCCCCGGCCATCGATGGGCCGCGTCCTGGTTTAATGCTATGCATAATTTTTGCGGAAGTTCATAAGAGGCATCAGCCTAACGCAATAAGACAAATACGCTATCCCGGAGTCAATTGGAGAGTCTTCCAGGCAAAAGATTCCCTTCTTTATCTTTTGCCTTTGCCCTCCTTTTTTCGCCCTGACATCTGAGCAATAAAACTTTCGCTCGCTCCTCACGGGCAAATCAACGATCCTTAACGCATGAGAAAAATTTTCCTGCTCCTTTGCCTGCCACTCTTTTTATTACTCGGTGCCTGCACCACCCTCGACCGAGATCAGGAAAAGCCTAAAGTCGATCTCGTCGGCATCACCAAGACGGATAGCGATTCGGACGCCCTGCAATTCACCATTCGGCTCCGCATCCTCAACCCCAACGCCACACCAATCAAACTCGGCGGGCTTTACTACGAGCTCAGCCTCGACGGACTCGAAGTCATTACCGGTACCGCCAATAACCTGCCGACCATCGAAGGCTACAGCGATGCCGTCGTTTCCGTACGCTCTGCCGCCGGACTGATCAACAGCGTGCGCCTGGCTTCCCGCCTCATGGAAAGCAGCGGTAACAAACTCCCCTACTCGCTTCGGGTCAAACTCGGCAGCAGTTCCCGCTGGTTACCCGCCACTACGATCACCGAAACCGGCACTATCCCGATCCGGTAGTCACTTGATTTTCACAGCAGGCATGATCCGCCTAACTCTTTTTTGATACCGGAGTGTCTACACAGGTTGGGTTCCCTGCTCGCTTTCTAGGCGATGTGTCATGCTTCAAAACGCTCCCCGCTGATCTCACAAAAAAGGTGCCTCCTTCGAGGCACCTTTGAGATCACAATACTAAAATAATCCTATCGGTTCGGGCGACCGGGTATTTCCGGACGTTCCGGCTTTTCAGGACGCTCCGGTCTTTCGGGCTTTTCGGGGCGTTCGGGTTTTTCAGGTCTTTCGGGCTTCTCAGGGCGCTCTGGCTTTTCAGGCCGTTCGGGCTTCTCAGGGCGATCCGGAAGTTCCGGACGGCCGACCCCCTCGGGCTTACCTGCGCTTTCGGGCTTTCCGGCGAATTGTGGGCGAGCCTGAATACCGGAAGGAGCACCGGCCTCTGCAGAGCGGGCATTCGCAGACTGCCCGGCGGAGGGTTGTGCACCAATGCCTTGGGCGCCGGCACCGTTTGAAACGAGTGAACCGAGGCTCACACCATAGAGCTCCATGCTGATTTCTCCCCAACCTGCGCCTTCGGCACGCATTTCCATAATTCCATCAGCCACCGCCGGATCCGTGCCGAACAGGGTGCCTGAGATACTGGCAAGGTCCCCTTCGATCTCCAGTTGGCTCAAACTTTCCTCAGCCAATAACATTGCAATATTAACTTCCCCAAATCCGAGCGGTTCGGAAGTATTTTCCACCGTCACGGTCTCAACGACGGTTTGTGTTTCTGTCGTCGTCACAGGAACCGGATTGCCATCGGCATCCAGAATAGTCTGCGTCTCCATCGTCATCACCGGAACCTCGTTCCCATCGGCGTCCAATTCGTAAACCGGATCACCGTTGGCATCAAGTTCCTGCACTTCGACTTCAACTGTTTCATAAACAGTATTGCCCTCATCGTCCACCAGCGGAACCTCAACTTCAACTTCGGTTTCCACGTCATAACTGAGATCACTACCCGTTCGAAGTGCTTCAACCAGTGTCGTCGAATCATCACCGGCAAAGTCTTCAAAGTCGTTGGACAGACTGTCGATGACCTTTTGCTCGCCTGTCGAGATGAAGGTCGGATCTTCCGTTTCAGTCACGGTTTGACCGCTGACCAGACCTGTACTGCCGATGATGGCAGCGATGGAGATATATGTCTTTTTTGTATTCATAATGTCTTTGTTGTTTTTGGGGACTATAGAGAGTAGCTAAGCGAAAGACCACCACCCGCATCGGGGCTGCCGTCGGTTAAGCCGAAGTAGGTATAACCGGTTAACTTCCAGTCTTCGTTCAGGCTGTGGGATAAATAACTGAAGATCTCAACGGAGTCCTCAGAGGAATCACTGCTGGCTTCCTGAAAATCCAAAGTCGCTCCAATATTGGTCTTGTCGTTAAGCCGGTAATCAGCACCAACCGAGATGTAGAATACGTTGTCCAGCTCGTAATCGTCCGGGTCACCCTTGATCTTGTAGGCCACCGTAGCGATCGGCGTGAGCTGGCCGAGTGGCTTGAAAAAATCCAGCTGCAAGGTGTAGTCGAACTCCCCGGTTCCTAGTCCCCGGTCTTCATCGGCTGTAGGAATTTTTACCTTACCCACCAAATCCAGGTAGAACCACTCGGCGGGAATCTCCTCCACACTATAACTCAAGGAGGTCCAAATATCACCGAGACCCGACTCCGTCGTCGTGCGGGTGCCCCCGTCACCAATAATGACACCACCATCACCTCCTCCGACAACATTGCCCGGTCCTTTGATTTGAATCCAGGGTATCGTCACCTTCGCCTTCCAGGGATTGTTGGCATAGCTCAAAGTAAGCGGAACAAAAAGAATTTCCGTATCCACATCGCTGCCATAATCACCGGAGCTGTAGTCTACGCCGGAGCTGATTTTAAACTGCTCTGCACCTACAGTAACGAGAGCACATAAGCTAAGGATAAGAAGTCCGAGGTATTGAATGGTTCGTGTTAATTGCATAATGGATAGCTTGTTTTGGCTATCGCAGACACAATGAACAAGACTGATAAAAACAATCGTAAACCACTGGAAGTGAGCAGTATAAGAAGTTATTAACGCCTAATAAACACAAGACCCCAGAAAAGGAATTCAGGCTCCCGAAAAGAGTTTGAGGGATCAAAGCCAGCCCGGTTCAGGAAATGAACGTAGGTCCCCGAAGTGTGTGACCGTACAGATTCAGGGATCCGTAATTACCTAGTAAAATCAAAGATCGCGCAGGAAAATAGATTCCCTACCTCACCCTGGAAACCGGAAAAGATAGTATCATTCATGACGGATTACCCGATGCATTTCAGGCATATTGGATTCGATTCGTTACGGATGACGAGGCAACCGCAAGTACCCAGATCAGCTACGATTAGCACCCGGTACTTCTGACGTGTAGGCAGATCAAAAAAAAGCCTGACCGAATTCTATCGGTTCAGACCCTTTAACGCCTCACTAAATCGGCCCCAAGGCGATCAGGCGCTCTATCTCGGGCTGGATCGCATCGGCCATTATTTCGTAACCCTTGGGCGTCAGATGCGTGCCATCAGTGAACAGCTCCGACTTAAGCTTGCCGTTCCCGTCGATAAACCGGTCTTCCAAGTCAAGAAATACGACCTCGTCTTTGGGGTAATGGTAGCTTGCGAGGAGACGATTCGTCTCCCGGCACTTGGCCCACTTAACCTCCTGCTGGACCGGAAGGATGCCCAGCACAATCACCCGCGTCGTCGGCAGCTTCTTACGGAAGGCCTGGGCCACGGCACGGATGCCGTGCGCGACCTCGCTGGGCGGCGTGTCGATGCCGAGATCCCACTGAACATTCCCGCCATCGCTCTGCGTAACCACATAGTTGTTCGTGCCGCAGAGCAGGACGGCCACATTCGGTGCTCCCCCCTTCGGGAAGTCGAGATTGCCGTGGTTCACCCGATAGAGCATGACCGGAGTAATGTCACCGGAATTGCCCATATTGATCGGGTTGTACTTGGCGAATCGCGCGTCCCAGACCGCTTGACCTGAGCCCCTCAGCATCGTCCAGTCCATGGTGATGGAGTCGCCAAAGAAGACGAGCTGCACATCCTCCGCCGCCGCGACCGCTTTGTTCACGCGTTGGAACTGTCCATGCCAGTAGTCGTCGTGGATCTTCTCGGGCATCCTCGTGCTGGACGACGCCGGGATCGGGTCCCGGAAGTCCGGCACTTCGGATGGGGCGCCCTGCTTCGAAGCGGAGCGGCAGGCGCACAAGGATAAGGCGAGAATGCTTACAGTCAGCGCAACATTGCCCGTACGAATGAATCGATGATGGAACAAAACGGTTTCTTTTAACGGATGAACACTAAATTGATATCGTTCCCTTTCCTAAAGGGAACGATAACCAGGTCGAACGCAAAAGGGAATGATTCGACCAGGGATAAAAGGGCCACCCAACTTAGGTCAGCCATCCGGAAAACAAGCACGATTTGAGTAGCAATTTAAGGTAAGGTTCAAATAGCTTACCCGCCCCATGTATGAACTCAGAACGTACCAGCAGGAGGCTGTTGATCGCACCCTCAATTACTTCAGGAAGCGACGGAGCCCTGCGGTAATCGTTTTGCCGACGGGTGCGGGGAAGAGCCTGGTCATTGCTGAGTTGGCCAAGATCGCCAAGGGCCGGGTCCTGGTACTCGCGCATGTTAAAGAGCTGGTCGAGCAAAACCACTTGAAGTATGAAAGCTACGGCCTGAAGGCCGGCATCTATTCGGCCGGATTGAATCAGAAGGATCGCTCGGAAAAGGTCATCTTCGGCAGCATCCAGTCGGTCGCCAAGGCGGATGATGCCTTTTTTGGTGATTTCACACTGGTGGTGATCGATGAATGTCACCGCGTCGGGGTGGAACCGGAGAGCCAGTACGCGAAAGTCCTGGAACAACTTAAGAAAAACAATCCGCGCATTTGCATCCTGGGGCTGACCGCGACCCCCTATCGTTTGGGACTCGGATGGATCTACAACTACGCGCTCCGCGGCGAGGTGAAAACGCAGGAGCGCCGCTTCTTCAAGCACTGCATCTACGACCTGCCACTGCAGTACATGATCCAAAACCGATACCTGACGCCCCCGGTCAAGGTCGACAACCCTGTGACCTCTTACGACTTCTCGGAGCTAACCGAGGGAAGCGATAGCTACACCATGGCACAACTGGAGGAAGTACTCCAACGGCAGAGACGACTGACGCCCCTGATCATCAAAAACATTATTGATATCACGGAGAGTGACCAGAGGCAGGGCGTAATGATTTTCAGCGCCACGGTGAAACACGCGGAAGAAATTATGGAAAATCTGCCACCGGGGCATGCGCGACTGGTCGTGGGGACCACCGAGGCGAGCGAGCGCGCCCAGATCGTCGATGAGTTTAAGAGGAAAGCCTTCAAATATATGGTCAACGTCTCCGTGCTGACGACCGGCTTCGACGCCGCCCATGTCGATGTCATCGCCATTCTGCGGCCCACCGAATCGGTGAGTTTATATCAGCAAATCATCGGCCGCGGTTTGCGTTTGGATACCGATAAAAAGGATTGTCTGGTTTTGGATTACACCGGGATGGGGCACAGCATTTTCAGTCCGGAGATTGGCGAGAGGAAGCCGGCATCGGAATCGGTCGCCGTGCAGGTGCCCTGCCCCGAATGCGGCTTCGTCAATGACTTCTGGGGGATCGTCGACGAGGACGGGAATCTGCTGGAGCACTATGGGCGGAAGTGCCGCGGTGGGCAGACGAATCCGCAAACCTACGAATTCACGCCCTGCAGTTATCGTTTCCGCTTCAAGGTCTGCAACCAATGCTCGGCTGAAAATGATATCACCGCCCGGGAGTGCCGTCGCTGCGGCAGTGTGTTGATCGACGCCGACGAAAAGCTCAAGCAGGCGAGGCTCTCAAAAGACGCCCACGTGCTCACGCCGGATTCGATCGAGATGCTGGAGCGCGTCGACAAAAACGGGAATCCTTTCCTTCAGGTAAAGTATTACGATTACGACGCCAACTTCCTCTCCGAAGTACACTACCTCAACGATCCAACCCGGCTGAAGAAGTTTACGATCAACTTTTTGAGGTCGCACATGCGAAGGCCCGAATCGAAGCTCAACATCAGCTCGGTGAGCGATGTCGTCGACATACAATCAAACCTCAGGATGCCCGCATTCCTCATCGCCCGCAAGCAGGGCAAGTTTTGGAAAATTACCGAGAAAATATTCAGCGAAGAACTGTAAACGGCATGGTTCGAGAAAAGTTTGAATCCAAATTATCTACCGTGGCCCGATGGGTACCAGGTGCGTGAGCTTGAGATTTTGCGTTTGCCCCTTTTGAGGCCATATTTTCACACTGACTACTTACAGTCAGGGGATCACAGATGGCTCGACGTTCAGGCGGTAGAATTCTCCAGCCTCCTCCGTGCCCCGAACCACTCCGATTACGAGTCCCGATTCTTCAAAATCAGGACCCAGCGTCCGCAGCGTAAACCGTGATGTCTGGTCAGATAGAGGAACCCATGGATCAGTTCCCAACCGACCACAGTGCTCGACGATATACGTGACCCCGCTGAACTGTCCGGTCCGGAGCGCATGGACAAAGGCGAGCACCTCAATGCCCTCGACCTCCACCCATTCCAGACGCAATGGTTCAGGAGGCGCGTCGGACACCTCCACATCAGTTCCAAGGGCGAACTCAAGGATGGCCTCGAGGCCGTCTCCGTCATCATCGGAATCAAGATCCAAGGGTGACATACCTCCGGGTGACGCCGGTTCGATCGACCTCGCCCAAGCTTCGAGCTCGGTCACACCCTCCACATCGAAGGGCCCGACCTCGGTCGTGGCGAGGTCCGCCGAGACACTCACCCAGAACCGCCGCCACCCGAGACCGGCGCCCGGCTCGAAGGAAGCCAGGCCTTCGCCGACAGGCTGGGACCGATCTCCCACCTCGCCCTGATACCACTGGAAGGAGAGATCGGGGTCGTCGGAGTCGACCTCCAGGACAAGGCCTTCGGCGCCCACGCTGGTCGAACTGGCCGATCCGGCGATTTCCGCCTCCGGCACCGCACGTGTCAGCACCAGCAACTCGGTTCCCACATCGCTCCAGCCCGTACCCGGCCTGAGGAAAAGTCGGTCTTCAGAAGAGATCATCTCGTCAATCCGGTGGGTCTCGATCTTGTAGGTTCCGCCAGTGGTTCCGGTGGAACGCACCAAACCGATCGATCCATAGAGGAAGAGAGCCCCATCGAATTCGACCATCCCCGAGAAGCCTCCGTCGGAATAGTACGACCACCCGACATCCGCGACAGCCAGTGCCGTACCGGCCGCCGTGCCGTTGCTGGTCCACAGGTCATCGCGAAGCGTAAAATACAGGCCGTTCCGGAATACCGTGAGATTGCGGATCAGGTTCCCGTCACCGCCCCATACCTCTGAGGTCCCTGCCGCGGTGCCGTCGGTCTTCCAAAGCTTCGTCCTCTGGTTCACGAAGAACAGTTCGCCGTCCAGCCAGACGGCTTGTTCGATCTGGCTGGAGGAAGAGCCCGGGACGGTGTCCTTGATCATGCCGGTCCCTGCAACCGTTCCGTCCGTGACCCACGGTTCCCAGCCCGTTTGATTGTCGTAGCGCCTGAAGAAGACCCGTGTCGCGTCGCTGGCAAAAGGCTCCGGTTGGTAGGATGTTCCATAGGGATCGGTCACGAGCCTGACCGGCGTGCCCCCGTCCCACGAGACCATGCGTTTGCCGCGCCCGTAATTGGTGCCGCCGGAGACGTCCACCCAGTAGTCGACGGGAAACACGATGGAACCGCCAATCTCACGGGTATCGTCAAACTTCGGATCACGGATTTGGATTTCCGTGATGCCTTCCAACATGGCTACCGTTCCGGCGTCGGTTCCGTCACAGAACCACGGCTCGTGGTAGTACGAGCTTGTATTCTCCGGTCTGGCACCGAAGACGATCCCGTCCATCGAAGAAACCGCCGCCATCTCGCGGATGGCCTCGAAATTCCGGAAGGTCACCCGCTCGGTTCCGTCCGCGGTTCCGTCGGTGCGCCACAGGTCCCAACCGCTGTCGCCAATCCACGAAAAATAAGCATGTTCGCCATGTAACACGACCGAACTGGGTCGGTAGTCGCCCACCAACCTAGGCTCGGCGTTGACGGGGTCGGTGACCCACAGCTTCCGGGATCCCTCCGACTCCGCCGTGAAGAGCACGCCCCCGGCCAGTGGCGCCAGCAGGGTAGGATTGCTCGAGGCCGTCGAACTCGCCCCGTAGAGATCCGTCGCCTGCTGCAGCGATGACGCCGTGCCATCCGTCTTCCACCATTCCGGTCCGGCGCCCTTGTCGTAGGCGTAGACCCACACCTCGTCGTCGATCTCGGTCAGGGGTGAAACCGTGTTGTTGGTCGTCGCAAGCTCGAACTGTCCGAGCCAGTCCGCCTCATCCGAGCCGGGACTCCACGTCCACATGCTACCATCGTTGCCGGTCAAATAAAGTAACGACCCGATCCATTCGAAGGAAAGAACGGAGGAACTCAATCCGTCCGGTCGGACCAACGGTGCAACCTCGACTGTCCCGGTCGGAGTGCCGTCACTGGTCCAGATTCCGGTCTCACCGTCCGACGTTAGCAGAAAGACAGCACCGATTCCCGATGGTGCACCGGACGCAAAGCGGATGGACGTCGAATATTCACCGGAATTGAACTCGATAAGCGGCAAGGTTCCGGAGGATGTCGTGTCGGTTGACCATAGCTCGCTGGCCGAGGTATTCATTCGAGCGATGAAGAGGTGCCGCGAACCTACCGATGCATGAAAAGTCGGATCCGAGCTGTTGGGCGAGGAACCGCCGACGTAACCATATCTTGAGGTATCCACGTCCATAACCAACACGGTCCCGGCCGGCGTACCGTCTGAGAAGCAGAGCTCGGTACCGGCATCGGAATTCTCGATGTATCCCGAAAACAAAAATCCTCCGGCGACCGGATAGAGCTTCCCTCTCGAAACCGAGTGGTTGCCCATGACTTGCGGCAATGTCATGCCCGGACCGAACCGATACATCTTGGTGCCGGATCCGGTGTTGGCACTGAACACGAAGTCTCCATTCCACACACCGGCCACATTCAGGAAAGTTCCGTTGCTGCCGGGACGAAAATCGGAAAGGAGGAAGGTGCCGCCCGGGGTTCCGTCGGTGACCCATGGCTCGGCTCCGGTCGCATCGGAGGTCGCGAGGAACATGACGAGGTCTTCGCTCACCGCTTGAATCTGCACCTGAGAGCTGCCACCCCCCGCCCGGATGTCTGCCAGCAGCTCGGTCCCTTCGGCGGTCCCGTCCGACGCGAAGGGCTCCTGACCCGAGACAGCGTCCGAACCAACGAAGAAGATCCGATCACCGAGAATCCGGACATAGTTCGAGCTTGAGTTGTAGAAGCCCGAAGCCGGACCGGGATAGAGGTCGACAACCTGTTCGGTGCCGTCCGGCGTGCCGTCGGTCCGCCACAACTCGTTGCCATATTCCGCGGTCCTGCCGGCGAAATAGTGAACTCCCCCGATCTCGCCGATCCAACCGACCTGGCTGACGGCCGCGAGATCGACCGGCACCTCGTCGCCCGGTGAGATCGCATAGAGTCCATCGTAGTCATGGCCGACGATGCTGCCGTTGACTACCCGCAGCATAGTCGCAGCCCGGGTCCGGATCTCGGTCACTTCCCCGGCCGCATCCATCGCATAGGTGTGGCTCTCGTTGATACCGCTCTGGGAAGAGAAGACCTTCAAGCCATTCACCTCCGCGACCTTAAAGTTGCTGGCCGTCGAGCTATTGGGGAGTTGCGGAGCCGTTTCGAGATCGGCCAGCAACTGGACCGAGAGATCCGGGGGTCCACTCCGGAGTTCGACCGGAATCTCACCGGAGGCCGCGTCGCCAAGAGAATTCGTGACCACTGCTTGATAGATACCGGCATCCTCCAGTTCCGAGAAACCTGTGATATCCAGCCGTGCGACGAACCCATTGACCTCTCCAGCTCCCAAAGAAACGCCATCTCGGAACCATTCAACAGAGAACGGCGAACCAGCTCCAAACTCAATTTCGATGGTCGCGGAGTCCCCATCACCAATTGCTGTTGGGGGGCTCCAATCGTGAACCACCGGCACAGGATCCATAAAAGCAGTCGCCGTCCGGCTGGAAATAGATGTGCTGACATCACCGTTGTCATCCGTGGCATAGGCACGGACCCAGAAGTCGGTTTGTTCATCGAGCTTGCCCGTGGAGTAGTCGGACCGGGAACCAATGTAGCCAGTGACGGGCAGCGTAAAGTCGCCGGACTCCCCGATGTGCCATCGCAAGTTCACGTAAGGCTCAGGCGTCCCCTGGGAAACCGGCAGAAAGGCATCGACTGAAAACGATGCTGGAGAGTGAAAAGGCACGGTCACGTCTTCAGGCTCAGAGGCGATCACCGGTGAGAACGGGTTCCCAAAAATCGTCGCCGCCGAGTAACCGCCGCCCGCGATCAGGCGAACATCGGAAAGACCGCCGGGAGGCGAGGCCTCGCCGGAACCATCGCCACCCCAGGTGACAACCGTCCCGTCGGATTTCAGGGCGGCCGACCAGTTGTAGCCAGCCGCGACCGATATCACGTCCGTCAGCCCTACAGGCACGTCGCACTGCCCCTCGGCATTCCGCCCCCACGCGACGACATTGCCGTTCCCATCAACCGCGAGATTGTGATAGGCCCCGGCGGCGATCGCCTTGACCGAGGACATGTATGGAACATCCAACTGTCCCGAGCCGTTCGATCCCCAAGTCTCGATGGCACCACCATAACCGACCCGCAGAGCGATGCCGTGGTAGTAGCCACAATCGATTGCGCCAAAAGATGAACCGCTCGGCGGGCTCGCTTGGCCGGTGTAGCTCGAGCTCCAGCCAGAAGGGGTGTAGTTACTCCCCCATCCGCGCAAGGTCCCATCCTCCATTAGCGCAATACTGTGTCGCACACCGGCCGCCACCCGCCGGGCACCCGGTTCGTCCGGTTCCGTCGGTGGGGTCGCCTGACCGTAGCTGTCATCTCCCCAGCCGACAATCCCTCCGTCACGCAAAACGGCGAGCCCGTGGCCCGTGCCCAGAGCCACATGCCGTGCCGAAATCCCAACTGGCAGGGCGCTCACTTGAGCATTCGCCCCATCGCCCCAAGCCAGCACCGTGCCGTCTTCCCGCACGCCGACCGTTGCCAGGCCGCCACTTGCGGTTGACTGGCTGCAGGCGACATGAATCCAGTCGGAAATGCCCGCAGGCATGGTGTTAGAGTCACTCGCGGCAGGCCCCCATTCCACAAGGTTCCGCGAACCCGGCGCGGTGACAGAAAGCGATGCGGGCGGTGACTCGACGCTTCCGCGGGAATTTGAAACCACGACTAAATAGCTGCCCGAATCGGTTGGATCTAGGTCGGAAATCACAAGCGCCGCCGAGGTTTCGCCATCCAATGGCGCCCCATCTTTCCACCACTGGTAGCTCAAGGTCGCCTCGCCCGAAGCTTGGACCTCGAAAGTAGCCGTTTCACCGGCCTCTGCGACGACTCCGCTGGGGGGCGTGTCGATGAATGGATAGGGACCGGAGATCCTCTCGACGCGGACATCATCGAAATAGACCAAGTTGTCCCCCGGTGTTCCCGGGTTCGTGATGAACCATGCCAGAGCAAGGCTGGCCGTATTAGCAGCCACCCCTTCCGCAGCCATGGGCTGATCGGTGACAATCGCAGTGGAACCAATCCAGGCCGACCAACGGTTCGTCTCAAAGTCGAGCTGAAGCTCGACTTGGTAGCCGGTATTTTCCGCAAGCCCCAATCCACTCGTCACCGCATCCGGCTCGGCCGAACTCCGGTAGAAAGGCGAAAAGGTCGACCCAAGGTTGGCGAACGCCAACTGCACCAGTCGGTTGCCATCCTGATTGTAGACTTCCACAGAGAAGGGGTCATCCTGACCATTCGTCGAGCCCCGCAGTCCAATCATCAGCGACGCCTTCCAGATCGGGCGGTTGTCACTGGTCGGGTCCTCGACCCAGGCCGTACCTCGTACCCAGCAAGCCGAGGGGCTACCTGCGACCCCTCCGCCCAGGTATCCGGCGGCGTCGTCAACGCCGAACCCGCTGCCCACCACACCAGCCGAACCTACTTCGGTTACAGACCACGGGTAAACCAGGGTATCGACCCCCGTGGCGTAAGACTCGAAGTCATCCTCCAGCACTGTAATCGGCGCGGCGAGGGTAGCAAAGGGAGCGGATAGACTGAAAATCAGGTAACGGAGGATCGTAGGAAGGAAAGTCATGGCCTGTCGGGATAGAATCGAAATCTGGCCCCTGCCTACAGGAACGAGAAACGGTCTGGCCCGTGACATCGGTGGTATGGCTTTTCTTCAGTCTGGTCAGCTTCGCCGGACCAGAGCCAATTGATTTCTAGGAAATCGCTTTATCAGAGGCCGATTGGTAGGAAATCTTACTAATTCAAATTTACTTTCGGGCGGAACAAGCCACCAAGCTGTGTATGGTATTGTAGTGGGTAAATTAAATGTTAAAATACGAAGTAAAGGAAAAAATTTAACCTAGATCAATAATTTTAATCATTAATATCCCTTATAAGCCGCAGGCATCATAAAAAGGAGGAATGCAAAGATCTCACCACATTCCCCTCGCCCAAGGCCGAAGCAGTAAGAGATAGAGGCCGAAATCACCGCAACTGGAAAAGGAAACACGATCTATCTCCATGAGTGGCTCAAGAACATCAAATAGGGCAGAAAACTACGTGAGTCAGTTCATTATGAAGCACTTAATATTTAGTTTTTGCGTTTGAGCCCGTTCCCCTCCATTCGGCGAATCGCGTCCGCTTCCTCGCCACCTTCCTCATGGGTCTTCGCCATTTGAACCGCCGATGCCTCCTGATACTTCGTCGGTTTCGGATAGAGCACCTTGTCGTGCCGTATCAGTTCGGTATCCGAGACCTCCTATCCGTCAAAAACCCGCACCAGAACATGGAAGTGATTCCCCATAATGCAGTAAGTCAGGATTTCTACTCCTGAGAATTCACCCACCTGCCAGACATTTTACGCAAGATCTCCTTCTCACGCTCACCGAACGCGTCATGTCGTGATACACCACATTGCCTCCACTCACATTTGTTCTCCGTGTTCTCACATCGACAAGATCCTGCCCGTAAAACTCAGCACGCAAAAATTATTTATCCTGTCCCTAAATATTAATTCGGCTTTATTTGAGCTCTTGTTGCGGTCTTGACAGGCTGGGGGCGGACCGAGCTTTCTGGAATGATGACGAATCCGCTAGATGCCAATTTCAACGATTACAAAAAAGCCGAAAGCCAGGCCCTCGAAATTCTTCAGGAAATGAAGACGGCCAGCGTCAAGCCCCTGGATATCGAACTGGCCCTGCTGGTCGCGATCTTTGAGTTGCACCGCGATCGCTTACCGGCGGACCAAATCGGAGGGATCATCCGCAAGCACCTGGAAACTCTGGAACCTTTCTACGAAGCGAACGGCCATCCCGATTCCTGAAAAGGCGCTTATACGAAATCTACAAAGGTATGATCGGATTTAATTGGGGTAGCGCAGGACCGCTGCGCCACGGCGTAGCTCTCAGAGCGAAGACGGGGCTCCGGTCCGCACGAACATTCGTACCCCCTTGCAAGTTCTGTGCGCAGCAAGGACGCTGACGCCCTACCGAATCAAAACCTTTCTGAAAAGAATATTACTCCCCGGCTTCTCCGGCATCGAGCATGAAGCCGAAGCCGTCATTGTAGACCCGCATGAAAAGCATGCCCCAGCGCCAGTTTTGCCGGGTTTTGATCGCAAGTATGTTTTCGCCGTTCCTGAGATGGTTCACCGCCCCGGCGTTGAGGATGGCGCTGACATTGCCCGTCTTCTTCTTGAGCTGGTTGACCTTGGCCACCAGATTGCCGTTCAAATAGACCTCAATCGCCTGCTGGCGGAAGAGCCAGGCACGGAAACGCAGCGCTTCGATTTGCGCCTTGTCCTCTACATTGAAGGTCGTCCGCAGCAACGCGGTATGATTCAGATACCAGGAAATCGGCAGAGGAGTTGAATCCCAGGAGGAAGCGTCAAAGTCCGGCTTTGCCCAACCCTCGGGGGCCTGCGACATGTGTTCGATCACTTTCAATCGCCATTCACTGGCCTGCTCGGCCGGCACTTTGCCCATGGCGTACATGCCTTTCTTTTTTCCCTTCTCGACATCAAGTTCGGTCGTCAGGGGCCTCCATTGGAGGTTTTCGTTGGCCTCGAGTGGGACGCGTTTGCTGGTGGCGGCCACGAGGGCTGCCTGCGATGTCTCGTATAGCTGCTGGTCATTGGCGCGGGCTTCACCTTTCAAGCCTTTCTCAACCCGTGTGAGCCGGTCACTTCCCTCGGGGAGCACGCCTCGGAGTTGCGGCAGGTCGAGCTGCGCCTCATGAAAACGCCCCGCTTCCACGAGACGTTCCAGTCGCGCAAGGTCGGCTTCGATACTCTGCTGGATTGAGCGGGCTTCCTGCACGAGTTTCTCCACGATCGGCCTATCCGCCTTGGCGGCGGTGCCGTCCTCCAGTAGGGCCCGTGCAAGCGATTCACTTCGGGCGTAATCGCGCTCCTGGTAAGCCTCGACAGCCGGCTTGAGAAAGTCCGGGGCATCGACCGAAAACGGCGACCTGCCGGCACCAATGATTCGCAGACGTTTACCGGGAACGACCAGCGCGAGCCCGTGGCCCGCACCGACCCGGTCATTTTCATTAATGATCAGGCTGCCGTCGTACATGCGATTGAGCTCACGATACCAGCGATGGCCGTCCATGAAATGCAGGAAGGCCTTGGTGCTGTGGACATTGGCCCCCAAGGGGGTCCAGAAGTTATTCCAGAAGTTGCCGCCGTGCCCGGGATAGGTGTGGTTGTAGGAATAGGTACTGGCCAACGAGCAGATGTGAGCGGCGCTTGCCTCCCCGGCCAGATCGAAGAGCACGCCGGCCACCGAGATCTTTCCGTTGTCCGAGCCCACGGTACCGTTGAGGATCTCATTGGGGTCGAAAGGCTCCGGCTTGTCCCGCCAGGCATTGCCGTAAATGACCTGTCCGACGGGCGCACCCTTTTTGCGGAAATATTCCAGACCCTTTTGATAGGCGTCTTCATCGACATCGACCCCCGCCTCGCGCGCGAGGTGCAGCCCCAGCATACAGGCGGCGGCCGCAGGGGGCATCGCGGGATACATCCGAAAATCCCGGCCCTTGCCATACCAGCCACCGATGCGGCCGGTCAGGCCCTTGGCGTCCTCGGGACGGATCTGGTTGGACTCGATCTTATCGGTGTAGCGTTTGATCGCGGGCAGCACGTTCCGGTCACCGGTCGCGAGGTAATACTCAGCCATGAGCATGGTGTCGTACCCGAGATACCAGTTGTTGTCGCCAGGTTGGTTGCCGATCAGATCGCTGTAGATGTAGCGTCGGACCAGCCCCTGGTGCTCGGGGTTGCCCGCACCCAGCAGGAAAAGGGTATCGCTGCTGAGAAAGTTATTACCGGTCCCACCCCGCCGGACCAGCCACTGTTCGATTTCAGCGACGATCTTATCGGTCTTGGGGCAGTTGAAGGGAGCGGTGGGGCTGTAGGACCCCATCACCTCAAGAGTTACCTCGACCTCCATATTCTCGTCGCCGCGGCGCAGGCCGAGGGTGAGCTTGCCGTCGCGCTGCATCGTCTCACTTTCGGTGATCGCCGCGGACATGACGCGCTCGGCCTCGCTTCCCAGCATGTGGCCGTTGGCGCTGTAAATGACGTCGCCGACCTTGAGCTTGCCCTCCGCGGGCGAGTCGACCAGCACGTCGCGAACCGCCATGTTCGGGCCAAACGGTCCCACCCGGACACCGACCGGGCCGAGCCATCCGGCAAAGTTGGAGTAGCCGAAAGTCTTGGTCTGGCCGTTGACCAGGGTGACATCGCCGCCCGTCCACTCGTTGGCCGGCGTCTCGTATTCAATTGGCAGGTCGTCTTCAGCGTGGCGGTGGAACCAGGCGTAAAGCTCGTCTGCCGAACGGAAGGGCAAGGCAGGGAGACCGGCAGCGTTCACCAACTCAACCTCGGGGTTTTCCTTCCAATTGAACCGCACCCGCGCGACCCGTTGCACCGTGTCGCTCTCAATTTCGACGACCTTACCGCTGATGCGGGCTGTCGCCGGGGTATAATCGCCAGACACGCCGGCAACCTCAAAGCCTTCGAGCACTTCATCGGTCGCGCGCAGCCCCTCGGCCGTGCCGAGCTTGAAGTGAACCGTAGCGGTGTTGAGAAAGGTTTCCACACGATCAAAAACCGGCCCGGTCGCCATCACTTCTTCACGGGCGTAGACCTGAGCCAGGGCCCACTTCAGGCTGCGTTGGGCGACGAGCTTCTGGTCGCGGGGCTGGGCACTCATGGGCGTCGCCGCCATGCCCGGCATGATCACGTCCACGGCTTCGTTGTCTTCGGCGATCTGACGCTGCAGCTCACGCATCTCACGGGCACGCCGTGCCAGCGTGGTCAAATCGGAGCCCGGCGTCATGACCAAACCGATCGGCAGGTCGGGGTCACCGAATGTCGAACGCCAGACCGCGGGAATGCGGGGAGTCGTCTCGGGATCCATGCGGAAGCCAACTTTACGGATGTCATAGGTCTGGACATAAGCGTTATTGAGGGCCTCGCGGTCGAGATTTCGTCCCTCGCGCTCCAGTTTCGTATATTTCGAATAGGGGTAATTATTGCCCAGTTGCAGCACTACCCCCTTGAATGCCACGCCGCGCAGCGGATGCAGCACACCGTTGTAACCGACGGCCGGACAAATCGGATAATTCAGGGGATCCGTCCGGACCGGCTCTTTTTTGGGCATCGGTTCACCCTGCTGGGCCAGCTCGTGAAGCTCGTCAAAGCGTTTCATCATCTGGTCGACATAACTGTTACTGAAATACTTTGAGGTCTCCAGCAGCGCTTCGCGGCTGAGCCAGCTGATGGGGAAATAATCGCCCATATTTAGGTCGACCACGCCGATCGGCACATCGACTTGCCCCGCGAGCCCTTGCGCCAACTCAAACCCGACAACGCTCATCGCTGAGGCGGATTCCGCGGCCACCACGTTCCAACCAGTGGTGGCACCATTGGGCAGGTCGGCTTGTGGCTCCGCGGCCGGCACGGTTTGGATCCGGATCGCACGCAGCTTGGCCGAGGGCGCGTAAGCGGCAGCCGCTTTCTGGTTCATGTCGTCCTCAAGAGCTGTCTGCCGGGCGACCAGAAACACGTCGCCAATTAGGACATCCTTGATCGCCACCTCACCGCCGCCACTGGCAAGCGTCAGCGTCTGCCCCTCGTCGCTGGCCGGCATCGGCTCGAGGCTGACGGACCAGACCCCGTTGTCGTCCGCTTTGCCCGACACTTTCTGGCCGTTAAAACGGACCGTGACAGACGCGCCCGCATCCGCCAAACCATGCACCACCTGGGGCTTGTCCCGCTGGAGCACCATGCCGTCGCTGTAGTACTGATTGAAACGCAGATCGCCGGCTCCCAGTGAGCAGACGAACAGAAAAGATGTGGCTAGGGCGGCGAAGAATCGACGGTGAAACATGGAGACGGGTTCTCTTGGTTGGAAATGACATTCAGATCTGCCACCGCCGTCGCCAGGACGGTGATGGCCCGAATGCTTCGGCAACCTGAGCTGCCGAAAGAAAGGCTCGACGATGGGTTCAGGTTTGTTTGATGCAAGCCCCCGTTTTTCCGGCCCATGGAAAACAAACTCGCAAAACCGGAGTTTTGCGTTCCCGGGAACGCAGCTCTCCCGAACTGCGCGTGTGCTGCCACTAACTCAGAAACTAATTATTAGCCTGTCCCTTTGAATCCTCCCCCAAAAGCATGATTTGACAGACCCATCCCGAGAATGAAACTGATAACGTGCGATTGGATCGAACCAGCTTCAAGAAACAAAGCTTCGCCGAAGCGGCTGCGGAGCATCAAGCGACTTACAAGGCGATGTCAGCTGAGGAACGATCCAAAAGTTTCAAATATCTCATGCAGGTGAACTATGGCTTCCTCGGCAAAGACTGGCCCAAAATGGATAAAACCGCTTTCTCCAAACGCCTCCGGAAATGAGAGAGATTGAAGCCAATCTGCTCAACGAGGACTTCGTCGATTTCCTAAAATCCTTAAACCAGTGCGAAGTTGAAGCCATTTTGGTAGGCGGCTATGCCGTGATCCTTCACGGCTATCATGAACCACCGGCGACATCGACATTTGGGTCAATCCGACCGAAGCCAATTATCAACGACTGCAGAACGCCTTTGCCAACTTTGGCTGCCGCTCGATGCTATCAGCCTCAGCGATTTCCTTTCGACCAAAAAACAGGACGTCTTCACCTTTGGCAGACCGCCCGTTGCCATTGACCTGCTAACTAAAGTTGCCGGTCTTGAGTTTGATGAAGCCTACCAAAGTAGCGAATCCATCATGGTCGATGGGGCGCCCACCCGATTGCTCAGTGTCCAAAGCTTGCGAAAAGCAAAGATCGCCGCCGGGCGACACCGGAACCTGGACGACCTGGAACATCTGAACTGACTCGCAGCTAAAAATTGCGTTCGTCCCTTTTATCGTCCCTCGCAAAACCGGAGTTTTGCGTTCCCGGGAACGCAGCTCTCCCGAGCTGCGCGTAGCAGGCCCATCACATTAACCCGACACCATAGTAGCGGGAGCTTCCAGCTCCCCCCCCTTAGACGATAATTTTCGACCTACCCCCCTCCAAACCATCCCTAACGTTAAATGATTTGAAATGACACTCACAAGCTGGCACGATTCTGAAGCAATGAAATGGTTACCCCCCTCAGCCAGCTCGGCCTCTATCCGCATTCTCCTTCCACTACTCCTTTTATTGACGGGCTGTGAAGAGAAAGTTGCCTATAACGATAACTATGAAAGGCACGAAGGAGATGACATGATTCTTCGCGAGCTATTGGGCGTCCACACGCTCAGAAACTCATTTCAAAAGCCTGAAGGAATGAAGAGTTTCTGTGTCGGCGTGATTCTTATCGAGAAAGAGGAGGTCGTGGGTATCAGCGTATGGCAACCCGGCAATGGCCTGCATACCGTTCACTCAGGTGGGCTAAAGGAATACGCCAAAACCATTCACGCAGAGTATGTTATTCGGAAAAAGGACGATGATTGGCAGAGCGTCTTTCGGGTTAATCCAAGTTTTACCTCCCAGCAAGCAGAGGTGAACAACAACTTCTGGGATATTTTTTCATCTGATAAGTTACGCACCCGCGGCACAAATATGAACATGGCATCGCAGATCGGGGATTTGACAGTCATTGCCGCAATATATGGTGCGGAGGAATACGTTTCTGTTGCGCCCCTGGACCAACTGCTTCGAGACATGGACTACCTGGCACTACTTGCCGTGCGGTTCTACCCAGAAGATATTACCTCTGAGATGCCACCTCGCCTGACCAAGGAAGAATTGCAGAAAATTATTTACGGAGATTAATCGAATGATTCGGGTCTGCGTCGCTTGCGCGTCGTTGAACTGAGATACCGTAAGATTTAAAACTGCATGCTGGCTGGACCGCTTTGACGCGCCATGCTTCGGATCCATTCATAACGCGAGAGCGGCCTGACAACTGGCAGCGTTTACTTCATTTACGGAGATTATCGGAATACACCCTCACTCACAGCTAGCATGATCGGTTCTTCAACTGAGTCTGACATTGATATCGCAAGCCTGCACAATGGTGACCAAGCCAACAATGAAGAATGGTATTTGGCCCGCGCAGATTTCACGAATGAAGACGGATACAGTTCAATTGACTACTCCTTTAGCGGAAGTAGAGGTTTCGGAATTATAGTAACATCCGTTCCGGAGCCCAGCACAGTAGGTATGCTCTTGGTGGCGGTTGCCGGGCTTGGATTGATCCGTCGTCGTCCTTAAGCGCATCAACATATAATTTATCAAAAGGCGGGAGTGATTCTTCCGCCTTTTTTCGTTCTACCCTCCCAAAGGGCTCAATAAGCAAATTATACGCTCTTAAAGAAGGTTCGACCCGATGGACTATGTGGCGTGTCCGCTCGCGGACGCCCCCGCCCAAGTGTTGGGTGCGACGCGCGATGCCGCAACAGCGCTCGACCACCGGGCACGCCACGGAAAATGGGCATTCGTCCAGATCAACGTAGCGCCAGCGTGCGCGTACGAATCAAAACCGGTGTACCCTCGTGGCCAGCGCGAGGGCCCAGAAGGTTCAAACGCAAAATATAAAGATTAGGCAATTTATACAAAAAGGCCCGCTCGTTCGAGCGAGCCTTTTGCAATTTAAATCTTACTGACAAGCTTCACACTCTTCGCCGTTCATCATGGCTTCGAGGGAGCAGGCTTTCTTCTCCGCCTCAGTATATTCCTTTTTCGGTGCAGCATCGTTGGTAGCGACACCGGCCCGGCCGCGAACTTCCTTCTTCACGCTGGTGGTGGCCTTCTCGATGTTGGAGGCTCCGAGGGTGCGGAGGTAGTAGGTCGTCTTGAGGCCCTTGCGCCAGGCATCGCGATACATGTGGGAGAGCGTCTTGATGTCGGGCGAGGCGAGGAAGAGGTTGACCGACTGGGACTGGTCGATCCACTTCTGGCGCCGGGCGGCGGCATCGACGAAGTATTGGTATTCGATGCTGAAGGCGGTCTTGTACTTCTCGCGGATGTCTTCGGGCACTTCCGGGATGGATTCGAGTTCGCCGTCGAAGTACTTGAGCTGGTCGCGCATCTCGTCGGTCCAGAGGCCGCGTAACTTGAGGTCACGCACCAGCTCGCCGTTGAGGACCACGAAGTCGCCGGAGAGGTTGCTCTTCACGAAGAGATTCTTGTAGGTCGGCTCGATGCAGGGGGTGGTGCCCATGATGTTCGAGATCGTTGCGGTGGGCGCGATGGCGAGCACGTTGGAGTTGCGCATGCCGTTTTTCGCGATCTTCTCGCGGAGCGGCTTCCAGTCCATCTTGCCGGCGCGGGGCACGTCGACCTTCACGCCGCGCTCGTCCTCAAGATAGTCGAGGGTGTCCTGTGGCAGGAGGCCTCGGTCCCACTTGGAACCTTTGTAAGTGCTGTAGGTGCCCTGCTCGGCGGCGAGATCAGAGGAGGCCTCGTACGCGTAGTAGGCAATGGCTTCCATGAACTCGTCGTTGAAGTCGACCGCCGCCTGGGAGGCGAAGGCGATGTTCTTCTTATAGAGCGCGTTTTGCAGCCCCATAATACCGAGCCCGATCGGGCGGTGGCGCGAGTTGGCCGTCCTCGCCGCCTCTGTGGGATAGAAGTTGATATCGATTACATTATCCAGCGCGCGGACGGCAATGCTGATGGTCTCGCGGAGCTTCTTGTGGTCGAGGTTGCCATCCTCGTCGAGGTGGGAGTCGAGCACGACGGAGCCGAGGTTACAGACGGCGGTCTCTTCGTGGCTGGTGTTGAGCGTGATCTCGGTGCAGAGATTCGAGCTGTGGATGACGCCACAGTGGTCCTGCGGGCTGCGGAGATTGCAGGGATCCTTGAAAGTGATCCAGGGGTGGCCGGTCTCGAAGATCATCCGGAGCATGCCCTTCCAGAGGTCGATAGCCGGACGCTTCTGGCCGAAGATCTCGCCGCGCTCGGCCATGGCTTCGTATTCGCAGTAGCGATCTTCGAAAGCCTTGCCGTAGAGCTCGTGGAGGTCGGGCGTCTCGTTGGAGTGGAAGAGCGTCCAGTCCTCGCGGGCTTCCATACGCTTCATGAACAGGTCGGGAATCCAGTTGGCCGTATTCATGTCGTGCGTGCGGCGGCGGTCGTCGCCGGTGTTCTTCCGCAGCTCGAGGAAATCGTCGATGTCGTTGTGCCAGGTCTCGAGGTAAGCACAGCCGGAGCCGCGGCGCTTGCCGCCCTGGTTGACCGCGACAAGCTGGTCGTTGTGCAGCTTGAGGAAGGGAATGACGCCCTGCGACTCACCGTTGGTGCCCTTGATGAAGCCGCCGGTGCCGCGCACGGCAGTCCAGGAACCACCGAGGCCGCCAGCCCACTTAGAGAGGAAGGCGTTGTCGGCGATGCCGCGGTGCATGATCGACTCGATGCTGTCGTCCACCTTGTAGAGGTAGCAGG
This sequence comes from Coraliomargarita sinensis, assembly GCF_003185655.1. Taxonomy (NCBI): domain Bacteria; kingdom Pseudomonadati; phylum Verrucomicrobiota; class Opitutia; order Puniceicoccales; family Coraliomargaritaceae; genus Coraliomargarita; species Coraliomargarita sinensis. Next base: position 442,046 of record NZ_QHJQ01000003.1, read on the forward strand.
ACGAGAGCTGCGAGTGGAGCGTGCCGGAGTTGAAGAGCGTCGGCGTGGAGGAGCAGAAGCGGCGACTCTTGTAAAGGTTGTAAAGGCTGATGGCGTAGCCCTCGCGGTCGGACTTCTCGTGATGGAAGAGCCCCATGGAGACGCGGATCCAGAAATACTGCGGCACTTCCAGGCGGCGGTGCTTCTTCTTCGTCTTGTCGACGATGAGATAGCGGTCGTACATGGTCTGCACGCCGAGGTAGTCGAAGTCGAGGTCGGCGGAGGGATCGAGGGCCTCGGAGATCCGGTCGAGATCGTAGTCGAGCAGCTTGGGATTGACGCGCTCGATTTCGATCGCGCGCTTCAGATAAGGCTTGAGGCCCCGGCGGTGCGCTTCCTTCAGCTTCTCCACGCCGTCGCGGACAATCTCCCAGTCGAGGACTTCCTCGTAGATGTAAGTCAAGAGGATGCGGCCGGCAAAGCGGGCGAAGTCGGCGTCGCGCTCGATCAGGGTCTTCGCATTGAGAATGATGGTCTTCTTCAGGTCCGCACGCTTCATCTCCGGATAGAGGGAGCGGCGGAGTTCCTTCTCGATTGCCTCGGCATCAAGGCTGAGATCGAGGCCGATGGCGGCAAAGTCGATGCGGCGCTTGAGGTCGATACCGTCCCAGAAGTTGGTGTCACCGTTCTCTTCGGTCACCACGATCATGGACTCCTGCTGCGACTCGTCGGCAGCGGGCACACCCTCTTCCTCGCGGATACGGGAGCGGTGGGCGCGGTAAAGGATATAGGATTCGGCCACCTTGAAGTGCCCCTGACGCATCATCTCTTCCTGCACGGCGTCCTGCACATCCTCGATATTGATGAAGGCCTGGCCGTCGGCGTTGAGACGGTCGGTCACGGCGCGGGCAATGTCCACGGCCGGGTCGGAATCCAGGTGGAGCGCGAGGAAGGCCTTGCGCACGGCGATCTCGATCTTCGATTCGCTCCAGGGCACGACTTGGCCGTTGCGGCGGATCAGGCGGATGGAGACAGGCTTCCGCTCGTCATCCTTGGCCGACTTGATGCGGCTGAACATGAGGCTACGGGCCACATCGTGCGCGTCGTTCTCAATCAGGGCCTTTTCGATCAGAAGGTGCACGTCGTGCGCGGAGAGCTTGAGCGCCCTGCCCTGCTCGATTTGCTTGGCCAGCACTTCACCCACGTTCTCAGCCACGCTGGCGACGAACTTGCGGTTCACTTCCGTAAAAATCTCCTCTTCCTGACGAGAGAGCAGCAGGTCGGTCAAAGCGTTGCCGATGGTGTCGGCAATCTCGGCGAGGTCGAAATCGCGCTCGGAGCCGTCGGCTTCGATCTTGATTTCCGGACGATGGAGGCGATTTTCACCGAGGACGGTGCCCCACTCGAAACGGGGCTTCTTTTCTTTGGGCGTGGCGGCGAAGCGCTTGAGCTCGAGGTCTTCTTCGAAGGAGATTTTTTGGATCATGGAGTGGTTGTTCGTTGGAAGTTGCTGGTTGTTAGGGGACGGTTTTTTCAGGGCAACGAAGCGTGCGCAAAGCGCACGCCGCGGTGTTGTAGGTAATCGTTAAATTGTTTCAGTCTGACGGCCGGACACAGGATAAAAATATAAGATCGTGACTCTCGTATCGCGTATCCCGGATCTCATATCTCGTATCCCGATCAAAGTTCGTCGTCGTCGACCGAACCGAGGGCCGAGGCTTTTTGGTATTCGGTGACGCGGCCTTCGAAGAAGTTTTGCTCCTTCTTGATATCCATCATCTCGGCCAGCCAGGGGAAGGGGTTCTCCACACCGTCGCTGAGCGGCTTGAGGCCGACACCGTCCAAGCGACGATCCGCGATATAATCGATGTACTGGCAGAATTCGTCGGCGCTGAGACCCACCGCGTTGACCGGCAGGCAGTCGCGGATGAATTCCTTCTCGAGATCGATGGCTTCGCGCATCATTTCGCGCAGCTCTTCGCGGAATTCCGGTGTCCAAACATCCTCGTTCTCCTCGATCAGATCCATCAGAAGGTTGCGGAAGACTTCGATGTGGTTGGATTCGTCGCGCAGGGTGTAGCGGAACATTTGACCGATGCCGGGGAACTTGTTCTGACGGTAAAGGGAGAGCACCATCCCGAAGAGGCCGTAGAACTGCGTGCCTTCCATGCATTGGCCGAAGAGGAAGAGGTTCTTGGCAAAAGCCTGCTTATCGGCCGTGGTTTCCAGATCCATGTCGCGACGCAGGGCGCGGGAGTTGGACACCACAAACTCGGTCTTCTTCTCGATAGTCGGAATATCTTCGAACATCGCCTCACACTCGTGCGGGTTGATGCCCAGCGAGCTGATCATGTAAACCAGGGAGTCGGCGTGGATGTTTTCCTCGTGGGCGTGGCGGCCGAGCACGAGCTTGAGCTCCGGAGCGGTTACGAGCTCGCGGGTCACGTGCTGGATATTGTCCCCCACGATCCCTTCGGCGGCCGAAAAGTAACCGATCGCCATCTTAATGATCCAGCGCTCGACGTCGTCAAGGTCACTGCTGCGCCAGAGCTCCACATCCTTCTGCATGGGGATATCCTCCGGCTCCCAGTGATTGTTCTTCATCGTCTTGTAAAGATCATAGGCCCACTGGTACTTGAGCGGCAGGATGTTAAAGAACATCGTATCTTTACCGTTAATGACCTTTTTCGCGCGAAAAGCTTCTTCTGCTTTGGTCTGGTCGAGGACGAAGGTTTTATCACCGATAGTGTAGGATTTTTCCATATTTAGTAGGAGCGGGTTGAGTGTTGTAATTAAAAGTAGATTTTTCGGCTGCGGGAACCGGCATTTGGAGACAGCTCACGCAGCGTCTGAAAGTTGTTGGAAAGGAGTTATTTAGGGCCTCTTATAGGGTAAATTAGTCGTAAATTCTGGCCAAAATCTGAAGGCGAAAAATTCCACTGTCAATAAAACGAACACAAGATATTGTAAAATTTTCAGGTATTAGCACTAGATATAGTAATTGTGCACATCTTATTCACAAATTAATGTGAGCAAGTTGGGGGCCAGTCGCAAGTGTCGGTTCGTATTTTCCCGAAGAAAATCGGGGAACCGCGTACGAGCCGCTCGACCAAGGAAATTTGCCAGACGAATCGTCCAGATCACACCGGCATCAAAGCAACCGAATCATGCCTGGATACTTTAACAGAAGGAGAGGCAAAACACCCCCACTATATTATCTGCAACTTTCTTTGCCAAAGAACGATCTCCATCTTACTAATGGCCATAATCAACAGTTACTGCGTACCCGGCGTTTGGACGCCGAACCAGCCCACCTACAAAAAAGCGACCCCCCGAAGCATGCCGGAAGTGAAAACTGCGCAGGACGAAGACATCGACAGCCGGGACATGCGCTTGATCGCGGAGGGCGACCGGGAGGCTTTTACCGATCTTGTCGAACGCTGGCAGAACCGCCTGATCAACTTCTTCTACCGTTCCACCGGCAACCGGGCCGACGCCGAAGACCTCGCCCAGGATACCTTGATCGAACTCTATCGGGTGGCCCCGCGCTACCAGGCTCGCGGTACCTTCAACGCCTTCCTCTTCACCCTCGCCCGCCGCCGCATGATCGACAGCTTTCGCAGAAAGGCCCGCCGCCCGCTGGAATATATCGACCCCACCGATTCCGCCATGCAGCAGCAAGCTGAAGAAAGCGACCAAACCCGCGAAATCGAAGAAGCGTTTCACCGCGCCCTGGGCACCCTGCCCGACAACCACCGTCACGCCATCCTCATGCTTCAGCAGCAAGGCCTCAGCTACGAGGAAATCGCCCAGGCCCTCGACGCCAGCCTCAGCGCCGTCAAAACCTGGATCCACCGCGCCCGCACGCAACTACGCCAGGAACTCAAGGATTTTGCCTGACCTGATTTCAGGCGCAGCGGTTCACCCGTTTCCAGCTCATCCCAACCACCACTCAACCACCCACCACCCCGTCACGCCGTAGCCTCCAATTCATCTAGAGCGAAGGCGGATCAACCACCTTCCCACCTTCATACCTTTCCACCTTCATACCTTCCCACCTTCATACCTAAAATGGACCCACTAGACCGAAAGATCGACGACTTGCTCGCCAGCCGTCCAGCCAAAGCGCCGGATGACTTTGCCGACCGCACCCTGGCCAAACTTGATGCGCGCGCTGAGCTCAAAAAGTCCGGCGGGCTTGCCTCATTAATTCGCTTCGCCCTGCCGATGGCTGCCGCCGTTGCCCTGGCGTTTATTCTCTACAAACAGTTCACGCCGGACGGCACCGAAGCACCCGCCCAAGTCGCGGACAGCCCCATTTCATCTGACGAAGACCTTAACAGCTACGAAATCCAGGAGATTCTCCTCCTGCAGGAAGGGCTCGCCGGCTTCGCCCGAATCGAAGCCGAGGAACTCAGCCGTGGCGATGACCTCCTAATTACTCTCGAAACCCTCTACTCCATATAAGCCATGAAGACATTGAAAACATTTCAAATTCTGATCCTCGGCCTGAGTCTGACAAGCTTACCACAGGCAGGTTTTGCCGAGCACCACGAGGAACGCGCCAAAGAGCGCGAATCCCGCATGCTCATGCATCTGCTGAAGATGGACGACACCGAACTGACGAAGCTCCGCCAGACCGTTGAGCGGATCGAAGCGATGAGTCCGGAGGAGCGCGCCAATATGCGGAAACGTCTGGGTAAATTACAGGACATGACGCCCGAAAGGCGAAAAGCTCTGCGCGAGCGCTTCGAAGCGATCCCTAAAGAAAAGCGCGAAGCCATGCGCCAGCGCTGGATGGAGATGAAGCCCGAAGAACGCCGAGAATGGCGGCAAAAGCTCCGCAATATGAGCCCGGAGCAGCGGGCCAAAGCCATGGAAGAAGCAGGCTTCATGCCGCCCAGACACCACGGCAAAAAGCGCGAAGGCAAAGAAGGCCCGCCGCCACCCTTGGACTAAATCCCACAGGGTTCAGCAGTTACCGGTTCATCCGTTTTCGCTTAGTGGCCAAGCGAACCGGAGTCAGAACATTCCTGTCCTGATCACAGTTCTTCGCCCAAAGAAAGTGGACAGAAATGTCCACACTCCGGCTCGCCATTTATTACTCCCCCGCCTCCAGCAGCCGATACCCCTGAAAAACCATGCCCATAGCGCCGAAAAACAAACGTCCACCCACTCCCCCTGTCACGCCGTAGACCCACCAGGGCGAAGGCGGAAAAAATCTGCCATCCCTAGCTTGACAGAGCGGGACTCGATCACAATATCCCGCCCTTCGTCGTCACTTGTGATGGCTCACCTGCTGGATTAGCTCAATTGGTAGAGCAGTTGACTCTTAATCAATTGGTTCGGGGTTCGAGTCCCCGATCCAGTAGGACATGCCACCTTAGCTCAGCTGGTAGAGCAGTTGATTTGTAATCATCAGGTCGTCGGTTCGATCCCGACAGGTGGCTCCATTTTATCACCCGCTATGGCCCTTGAATAAAGGCCTAGCGGGTTTTTTTGTTGCCTGCTATTGGCATACGCAGTTTAAGACAGATACGAGTCTTAAACATGGCAAAGCGGGCGAAAAGTGGGCGACGGATTGGAATGCCGAAAATCTATCCTTCGGGAAAGAAGTCTCACCCGTGGATGGTGTCCTGGAGGCATCAGGGAAAACGGGATCGCTACTACTTCAAGACCGAACAGGCCGCGAAGGAGAAGCTGGATGAGCTGGAAAAGAAGATTCTAGTTGAAGGTGCCGAAGGCGTCTACTTCGACGCGAACGCCCGGGCCGAATGGCGGGCCGCGACGAATATCCTCCAGCCGTTCAAGGTCTCGCTGATCGAAGTTGCCCAGGACTACGCCAATCGGCACCGATCGGTGCATGACTCGATCCGGTGGGACGATGCCGTTTTCCAGCTCGTCGAAAGCCTCGAACGGGCCAACCGGCGACCAAAGACGATTAAAAGCACTCAGAAGCGCCTCAAACTCTATCAGGAGTACATCGGGGCAACTTCCCTTGCCGACTTCACTGCGGAGAACGTAGAGGCCTTCCTCGCGTCCGGAGACTGGAAGCCGTCGACCGTGGCCGGTTACCGCGTGGCCCTTTCCAGCCTGGGGAATTTTGCCATGCGCCGGAAGTGGATCGCCGAAAATCCCGTCGACGGGATCGAGCCGCCGAAGCTGGACCGAGGAAACCCGACCGTCTACACCGTCGAAGAAGCGAACCGGCTTCTCCACGTCGCGGCCAACATGCGGAGCCAGTATCGAACCGGGAAAAAACTGCACTACGATCAGGGCCGGATCGTGCGCCGCCTCTGCCTGCTTTTGCTGGCCGGGCTCCGGCCGGAAGAAGTCGACCACCTTAAGCCGGAAAACATGCTTCCGGACGGAATTCGCGTGTCAGTCGGAAAGATTCGCGGACGGCGTTCCGTGCGTATCGTGCCTATGTCGCCGCAGTTCCGCGCCTGGTGGGACGCCTATCCGAATAAATTTTCAGATTTTTCGCCCCCGAATTTCCGCCGTCTCTACGAACGCGCGAAGAAAACGGCCGGGATCGAAAAGACCGGGACCGATCTGGAACGGCACACCTGGATTTCCTGCCGACTGGCCGCCACCGGTGATGAAAACAGGACTTCCCGCGAAGCGGGCAACTCCCCGGCCGTGATCTATTCAAACTACTTCCAGCTCATGACGGAGGCCGAAGCTCGGCAGCTCGGGGCCTTTACTCCCCTTCCGGGTGCCTGCTGTTCGATTTGACAAGGTTGGGGCCAAATGCTTGGCTCTACCTTGTCAGACAGCCATATCTGATCCTTTCTTAGCCCTCCGGTTGTTGCGTAGCCGGGGGGCTTTTTATTGGATCGGGGCCAAGGGAATTTCGTTCCTGGAACACCATTGATGAATAAGCTCCCAGTTATCCCTTTTCCCAGGACTGTATACTACTAGTTGGAATACCTTCACATCTCCTTTGATATTCCTAGGCCTCAGCTTCACCCTAGACCCTTTCGGGAGAAAAGGAACAAGTTTAAGCATCCTCCAAACCTCAACCAAAGACTGCTTCTGGCGCAGGTAAGGCCGAAGATCTGGCGAAAGAAGGACGTAGGTACGACCTAATTCTTCACACAAGAGCGGCAAGCGCGGCTTTTTTCGATCCCTCCCGTAATCGACTGACACAACGACCCAGTCTGGCTCATCGCCTAGTTTTTGAAGCCATTCCGGATCATCCTCACCAGCTCGTGTAAAATCAGTAAGATGAAGTGTTCGAAAGTCATATTCCGAGCTGGTACATTTTGGAGCATAATCATGCTGATAGAATTCTCTTAGACGCTCCTCAACCCTGGGGCTCATGCACTCATCGAAGAACAACCAGAGAGGGGTTTTAGGCTGCGATTCCGACATGCTGACAGTATTCACAAGACAACTCCACTACTGATCGCGACACGTCGTAATAGTCGCAAACGTAGTCGATACCACCTTCCGCGATATAAGATTCCCACAAAGCCCGCGCAGAATACGGAGAGTTTTCAACTTTTGGCTGACCAAAAAGGAACCTGGGGTTCATTATGACATTCCTGCCGCCACTGGTGTAAGCGCGATATTGCCTTGCAAGGAAATCTTCATCATCGAAAAGAAGATCATTCATGTAGGGCTCTAATATTTTTTGGATCCCGCGCTGTCCGATGTTTGATCCAGCCAGTTTAAAGGGATCACCCTCCCGGTTAATATAAATATGAAGGGAACGATCCACTTTATCTATTGCGAGTTTGTGTCTACGGTCCGAAAAGGGATATTCAATACCATGCTCATCTTGAGCCCTTAGGATCGAGTCCCTTATCTCTTTCATTTGAACCTTCTTCTCAACCCGAAGAAAGCGGATAGCTAGAGACTCAATAAAGTCCTGAAAGGATAAATAAGGAATACCTTCTCTGTCCACAGAAGGAGTGCGAACGGGCTGATAATCACCACGCCCTAGAAACCAATACCTTAAAGTATTTTCAGGTATTCGAGCATAATACGCGGCCTCCTGCAGGGAATATAGCCCGACAGCGCCTTGTATAGCATCTATTACTGGTTGGGAATTGGCGCTCATGAGAGCAATCTATGAGGCTGGATAAACCATAGGTCGATAAGAGAATTTGGAACTTAACGCGATCCACCCCAACCAGAGGAAGAGCCGCCCCATCCTTTTTGAAGTCTTCTATTAGCCATGCGCTTCATCTGACTAGCACAATTGAAAGACATAAAGACACCGTTTTTGCCTATGCCGTGATCCGACTGATCATTCATCTCATTCAAGACATAGGCATGGAGATAATTTTTCGTCGTCGAATCAAGCCCACCTGGAGGGGTTTCTTTACCCAAGCAATAGTTTAATGTATCTAACATCGCCTCGACAATCCGAGGACGTTGGGAGTTGTCGGATTCCCCGAAAAAGTAACCGACCCAAGTGAGTATCTTATAAGGATCAACCGTTGCTTGGGTGACACCAAAACTCTGCAAATGCCCTTCGTGATGAGCAATTGAATCTTTTACAGCCTTACGCCACTCAGGCTTATCAAAACTCACTTCATTTGAACGAAACGCGACCTCCAGCAGGTCGGTAATTTCTTCGATTTGTCTAAGTTCTTCATCAGTAATATTCATTATTGAGAAGAGAGTTTAAAGAGCACCTTCCTTAAGGTCTTTAAGGTGGGCTTTAAATCCGTCTTGATCACGGATTGCAGCATGTAGCTCATCCGTCATGCCGTTCACAGGCATAGGCGCTTTTATGTCTGAGCATACCGGGACGTCTTCGTCTCTGATTTCAGCTACGATATCCTTTAGTTCTGCAAGTTTCATGGGTATTTGTTACTGGGTTAATTTTTGTAAATGCTCCGTTGCTATATAAAGCACTTAAGCTATGCAATGCAACATAAACGGCGGGATTACGGATGAAACAAGCCCTACCTGTCAATTCCGTTTTGCACACCTTTTTTGAGGTTTTTTTAATCCTTCGGGGTCAACTCGATCTGCGTCATAGCGTTGAGTTCGCCGTAAATCGCTTGCGCGTGACTTCCAGTGAGTCGAACTGCTTTAGGCATCCCCGACATGTGCAAAACCAATTCGGCATCGTTTTTCTCTTCGATGTCTGTGCTTGTGGCGTAAGCGATATGCTCGGGATTGATGAAGGTCGTGCCGATTTGTATGAATATCTTTTCCATAATGATTGTGTGATTTAGGGTTTGATTGAGCCGACTCATTGAATCGGAAAAGGGATAATCTCGGCTAGATTGCCTTGCTTGTCTTCCCCGGTCGTTCGTCAGCGGTGGGGGTATCGTGACCTTTTCCGGAGATGAAGTCTTGCTCTTTCTGGTGGTAGGAGTCCTTTGGGACGATGGTGAGCGGGACACTGATCGAGCCGTTGCGCTCGTAGTATTCCAGGGCGGCCATCGTCGCCATCTTCGCCATCGTTGAAACGGGGATGCCCGTGTAGTTCGACATCTCATCGAGACGCGCTTTTTCGTCCCGAGCGATGCGCATAGTTAGATTTGTAGTTCCCGTCATGCACTCAAATGAAAACTTTTTTCAGTTTTGTGCAATAACGTAGTGCATTGCAGTTCAAGCGGTTATAGAACTGGAACATGCTGTAACGTATTGCATTCCAGTTTTCAGACTTGCCAGTCAGGGTTTAGGTGTATTGGTATCCAGTATGTTGTCCTTAAAAGCAGGCAACGCACTATACGCAAGATAAAACCAAATGAAAGGAGACCAGACATGGCAAAAGTGATCAAAATGGCCGACGTTCGCCGGGAGTTTTTCCCCGAGTGCGAACCGGAAAACCGCCCCGATGGGAAGCCGTACAACCGCCCCATCATCAAGGCATTCCGCCGTGGAGAAATCCAGGGCGTCCCCACCCGGACGAGGATCCGCAAAGGATTCCGCCAAATCCTCGACTTCCGTATCACCCGCGCCGAATGGCGACGCCTCCACGAGAACGGCATCGTCCCCCCGGTTGACGATCAATCGGAGGTGCGGGCATGAGCGGGGAAAGATTCACACGTTCTCGCTCGATAATCGAACGCTGGAACCGATCAGAGCTCGCTAACTTCGGCTATCCAGCTTTCCAAAAGCGGGCCGCTGTAGTTCGGAATGCGAACCTCATTAATGAGGACGGTTCCATTCGCTTCATCCTCATTAAATGCGAAAAGACGACAGCCATCCTCAGATACGCCCCAAAAGGTCTCCGGGTTTTCTGTCATGAGTTCCTCGGCAAAGGAACGGAGCGGATCAGGAAACTGCTCCCAATCCACTCGATTATTAAAAGCACTTTTGGCCGCGCGCTTTCCTTTCTTCCGCTGTTCAAACTTACTCATCAGAGCAAAGGCAAAGGAGAGCGCGTAGGCCGTCAATCTGTAAAGGAGGCCTCACTATGAGCGGCCACAAAGAATTTACCGTCGTCGATGTGCCTGCGGGCCACGTCACTCGCCTGAACGTATCGGAGCAACTTATTCGACTACTCACTGCCGAATACGGAAGCCAGGGCTGGCGCGTTTGCCGCATCGGCGACGTTCTCGTTTTACACAGTAGGGAGGCTGCTGGTTCGCCAAGTGGGGCTCATAACCCCGCCGACGCCGGTTCGATTCCGGCCCCTGCAACCAGGGCGAAGAGTGATCTTCTTAAAGCCGCCGACGCCATGGAGCATGCAGCCGGAAACCTGCTGAACGCCTGGCAAAACGGTGTGCCGACCGGGGAAGCGCTTTTCCGCAATCTCAGCAATGCCCTCCACGGCTACCGCCTGGAGAAAGATGCAAAGGAGGCTTGCTCATGAACTGGCTAGGATTCCCATTTTTTCCGACTGGCCCATCCAGAGGGGTTAGCCGGTCGCAAAGCAAGAACTGGCAAGCGTTACACTTCAAACGCTGCCCGAAAGCTTTCGGAGGTCCGAGACGGGCAAAGGCCCACCGTAGAATTTACCTAAAAGAAAGGGGGCTTCTATGACTTCCGAAGTATGGAGCGAACTCAACAAGCTCAAAGAGGCTCATCCGGAAGTGAATTTCTTCTGGCTGGAGCACGAGCTGAACAACGCGGGCGAGGAAGTCGACCTGCTCAACGAAGAACTCGAAATGATGGAGGCGGGAGCATGAGAGCCCCGACTCGACCCATACGCGATGAAGCACTTGCGGGCCAGTTTGCGCGCAAGTGTTTCGGCAAGTTCGGCATGGCACGAAAAAAGAATGTGCGGATCCCGAGCTGCCCAAAGCGCAGCTTCACCGTCTATGAAATCGGTACCTGCTCGCAGATCGGCGAATTCGTAATGAAGGGCGACAGCTCGCACGACTTCGCAGAGGCCTTCGACCGCGCGGGCTTTCCGATGGATGCCCGAGACCCCCTCTTTATTCGCGACGATTTCAACTACTGCCGTAAGCTCGCCGAAGCGGAACAGGCGGAACAAGTGGAGATGGCTCTATGAACGACTTCCAGTTGCACGGAAAAGTTTCCGCGATGGTGGAAAGACTTCGGCATATACGATTTATCGCCGAGCACAATCAGGGTCGAAGCGTTAAGGATCATATCGAGCACGAATATAAAGCGGCAAAAGAGATCCTAGAGGAACTGGAAAGGCGTTTATATAAGTGATGGATAAGGATTCATGCCGAATTCCATTCTCTTCGTTGAGTGCCCCAGAAAAGCGGGTGCACTTAAAGTCGAAGCGCGAGCGCGAATATAAGCTTCGCGACGCGCAAGATGCTAATGAGAAATATAGAGCTCTCAGGAGTATCGACGCCAGACATACGCCGGAACACCCAGAGGTTTTACCCTTTCAGGATCAAATCGACGAAGAGAAGCAGCTTCGCGAGCAATGTTATTTCGACGGCCTTGACGAAACCGGCCGGATCATCCCCCCGGAGGAATACGCACGCCGCGACAAGGGCGAAAGTCAGCTCGAAATGATGGGGCACCGAGTAGCCGAGCGCCTGCAACGGCTTCGCCGCAAAGGCTACCACGACGGCGACGACGTTTATTTCGTTGGCGCGAATTCGCGGATCGAAAAAGAAGTGCCGAAGTTTTGGAGGTCGAACGCGAATCCTTACGTCCAGCGTCAGAAACGCCGGAAGATTTTCAAGTCTCTTGCGCTCCACATGCAGGACGGCATCGAGAGCGGCAAGCGATACCGCATGTGGGTCATCCATGATGGCCCCCGCTGCCACGCTATGCACCTGCCGAAGCGTTGGAGCGGGCAGGCCGCAAAGGTCACGAACTGGAACGAATCCGAATTCGCGGATCAATGGGGCATGCGCGCAATCTTCCGGAGCGCGGAAGCCGGAAGCCCCGTCCTCAAGGCCTCGAAAAAAGAGTGGAACCCCGAAAAGGAGCGTTTCGAGCGCCCGTATATCCGCGATGAGCAGGGTAACCGCATACCTGTTCGCGACGAAGAGGACCGCCAGACCTGGCACCCGCACTCCCATATCATCATGGAGAAAGACGGCTATTATGGCCCCTGGGCAAACTTCCTCATGTGGTCCGATGGTGTGAGCAAGGCTTCCACCTTCCGCCCGATCCCCAGGCATCAGGCGCTGACGCGGCCGCAAAAGCTCGGATGGATCAATCCCGAGCATGCCTTTACCGCGGTGATCCAGAAAGCACAGAACCATTTCCATACCCCGAAGCTCGACGCCGGTTTCATCTACGATCCCCGGGAGGCCTGCAAGTATGTCCTCAAATGCGACGAACTCGACGACGTGAGGGACATCGATTTCCTCCGCTTCCTCAAGTGGACCTATAAGCGCCGGCTCGTATCCTTCTACGGTACCGCGAAGAAGCGCAAGGCCCGCATCGAGCGCGACGGCATACGCATCAAATCCGAGTGGGACGCGAAGACACAGAAAACCCGCTTCGTCGAAAGGCCGTCGCACCACGTCGAAGTGGTGAAAAAGGATTTAGAGAAGCCCTGGAAGCCACCTTACCACGGTGACCAGTGCGTTCTGGTCGCCAAGCTCGACCCGATCCCCTATCACTCGCCCATCAGCGAGCCGGTTTTCCTCATTCGTGGCCGCGTCGACTGGCCGAAGCTCGAAACGAAAAAAGACGTGCTGGCGATTTTGCAGCAAACGCAAGACACCTATGAGGCCGCTGTAGAGGCCTTTCCGCTAATATACGGCTGCACTATAGAGGAGTTTCTAAACGGAGCACCGGCGTTCACGCAGACACCGGCAAAGGCCGATTTGGGCTTCGATTTCGTCGAAAATCGAGCGGCTTTTAAACGTTCTGCCCACACCCCACCCGTAATTTCCAGCGCTCCCTGCTTCTCAGCCCCCAATCGAGGGAAAAACGAGCAGAGCGAAGTTCCCGTAGGGCCGCCAACGGCGGTTTCATCGAACCAAACCACTCTAAAAGTCGAAGCGGAACCCCCCGGAGCCGTCAACCGAAGCCAAAAAAGCGAGCTAGTTGGTTCCTGCCGTCCACTTCCCGGGGAGAGTTGCGATCCCGCTCCACCTGGAAGTCCCGAATTTAACGCCGTCGAATACTTCGGCGCGTGAACCAAAACACCAAAATCAAACAAAACATGAGCAGTTATAATCAATGCACCTTCGTCGGCAACCTGACGGCCGACCCTGAACTCCGTAAAATCGGCGATAAAGCGACTCCCGTCCTCGATGGATCGCTGGCCGTGAACCGAGTCTATAAAGACAAGGAAGGCCGAAAGGTCGAAGACGTCGACTTCATCCCGTTTACCTCTTTCGGCAAAGCAGCCGAAATCCTCGCGAAGTACCTTCGGAAAGGAGATTCGGTCCTACTGTCCGGCGAAATGCGACAGGACAAATGGGAAGATAAAGAGAGCGGCCAAAAGCGCAGCCAGCTCAAACTTCGCGTCGAGAACTTTACGCTACTGAACAACAAGCGCGATTAATTCAACCGCCCTCCCGCCATGCCTCGAAAACGACTCTTTGACCTACTCGGTGAAATCCCGGTCGATCCGCGCACGCTTGAAAAAGCCGTCCGCGAATCCGGAATCCGCATAACCCGCGTGGGCCGGAGTGGTCCACTGGTCAGCCAAGAAGACTTTGAGCGCATCCAGCGGGAGGGCATCCCCTACTACAAAGACAAAATAACGACAGAAGGCATCCGATGAATGAAGCAGATAAACAATCTCCCGAAAATCCCGCGCCGGAGCCGGAGCCAAAAGGACCGGCTATGGACCAACCTCCTGCCCAAAACTCACAAAATGACTTGGCGCAGGCTAAACAGCCGCAAATGCAGCCTGATGGGGATGCCGGGAGCGGTGACCGATCCCTCGAACTGGTGAGACCCGAAAGCTTAGTCGATGGCGAATTGCCGGAACCCTCCGAGCACGTTGTTCGCGATCATGTCCCGCAACACCGGGAAGCGCAGCCGCAACGCGAAAGCGAAACACCCCGCGCCGGGAATGAAACCGGACAAAATGTCCGCCTACCGGAAGGCCTCGAAAAGACCGAGCGCGGCATCCGTGACCAATCGGGCCGATACTTCGATCCAGAGAAGCATCAACATAGCAACGGCCTCCCGAGAGCATCCGATAAAGGCTATCTTCGACCTTGGGGCCGGATACATAAAAAAGCGGGACTGCATCTGAAAGCGGAAGGTTTCGGAAGTTACGAAGACGAAGCCCCGGAACGCGAAGAAAGTTTCTTCAATAAGGCGAAAAGCCTCTTATTCGGAGACTCGAAACCCAAACCGGAACCAGAACCCGCGAAAGAGCCCGAAACCCGCGAACCCGCACCGGAAGCGGAACCGCAAAGCCAACAGTTCTCTAATGGCGGTCTGATCGGACTTCCGCAACCCTCGCAAAGTTCGCAAAGCGGAAGCCATAAAGCGGAAGCCGAAGCCGCTGCCGCGCAACTCGTCGCGATGGAAGAAATGATTGCCGTAATGGTATTCTCCGAGGAGTGGAAATTTCTCGATGAAGAGCGCCGGGGCCTGGTCATGGCCTGGAGCCGAGCCTTCGAAGAAAAGGGCATCGTCGAAACGCCCTGGTGGATGGAGCTCGGGGCCGCCCACGCCGTAATCTTCGCAAGCCGAGCCGATAAGCCAAAGACCCGCGAAAAGCTCGGGAAGCTAAAAGCCAAGGTGATAAAGAAGGTGATCGACTTCCGAACCGCGAAAGCACCCGCGCAAGTCGACCAACGAAAGGAGGCGCAATAATGCCGACACTCAAACACGCCGGAATCTTCGGACAATCGCTCTCCGGGAAGTCAGTGCTAGGTCAGGCCAGAGCCCGAGCCTTCAAATCGAAGGGGGTGCCGGTCCTCGTCTGCGACGAATTCAAAGACCCGGCCTGGCATGCCGACATCTTCACCGACAACATCGAGGAGCTTGTGCAAATCGCAAAGCGCTCGAAAAGTTGCGCGATCTTTATCGACGAAGCGGGACAGAACATCGGCCTGCATCCATCGAAGAAAATTGAATGGCTGACGACCGGAGCGCGCCACTGGGGCCATATCACGCACTTAATGGGGCAACGTGGCGTAATGGTGAACCGGACCATGAGGGACCAACTCTCGGAACTGTTCCTTTTCAACGTGAATCCCGACGACGCCAAAGACTGGGCACTGATCTTTAACGATAAGGAACTGCTGAAGGCCTCCGATCTGCCGCCTCATCTATTCTACCACAAACGCAGGCATGAACCGGCCAGGCTTAGGAAGTTGGAGATATGAGAACTGAAATCACAATAACAAAGGGCCTCACATACGAAGCGGCGACTTGCCGTCTTTCTTTTTCAAGCGGAGAAGTTGAAAAAGAAGGCCGTGTCGTAGCGAACTCGACGCCAACCGAAATCGAAGGCCGAGGAAAGACCGAAGAAGAAGCGAAAGAAAACCTTCTCGAAATGCTTAATGTTTGGGCGATGAGAATCGAAGAAATGGAAGCAACTCTTTAAATTCTTTTAGCGAACAGCCCTGTTCGCGCATCCGAAGAATGAGGATTGTGCGCAACGGGAGGTTCGCTTCCATTCATTTGATATAGTGATGAACACAATCTACGGAGATTACGAATGGCATGAGCCCAAGAACACGCTCAACCGGAAAAAGCACGGAATTGATTTTCGGGAGGCTGTCAGCGTCTTTGACGATGAGCGGGTCATGTTCTTTCACGACGAGAAGCATTCGACTACGGAAGACAGGTTTTATGCGGTAGGCAGGATGGCAAACGGGGAGATTATCACAGTTCGCTTTACAATGCGGGAAAGAGTCCGTATTTTCGGAGCAAATAAGGTGAGGAAACACAGGAAGTATTATGAAGGCGAAACGGCATACTAAAATCCGTCGAGACAAGGACGGCTACGAATACGGCGGGCCAGACCTGAACAAAATGCGTCGAGTTGACGGGAAAGAGCGCGAAGAGCTTTTGAAAAAGATTCGAAAAGGTCCGGTTAAACGCTTCATTGATAAAGTGTTCGCATAGATCGAGCACAGACATTCACAGAAGCCCCCGAGCCATGACGGCCGGGGGCTTTTTAGTGCCCGTTTTTGTATTTGAACCGCAAATACCGCAAATCCTGCAAATACAGCAAAACTGTTTCGGATCGGTTCCGAATCGTGGATAAGGGGGCTTTCAATGAACGCCGAAACCGCAGCTAAAGTTTTCATCGTCGGGGGCACTGTCGCCGTCGCCGCTTGGTATCTACGCGGCAAGCTCGGCGTTGACCTTTAATTCACACACATCCACACCGCTATGAAAATCACAAAAGCTAAAGTCGCCACCGTATCCGTTGGCATCCTCCTGGGCTACATGCTCAATCGCCGCCTCGATCAAGTTCCCGTCGTTAAGGAACTGCCGAAGCTCTAAGCCTCGGAAAACCTCAACCCAAGGAACCCACTCGATATGAGACGTGTTAATTACATCAACGGCATCAGCGGCGTAGCTGCTGGAGGCGTCGCCTCGCTACGCATGCCACTCAACCGCCGTTACCACGGCCTGAAACTATTTGCATCCGTCACGGAGACCGTCGCTGGAAACGCCACGCCCTCCACCGATCCCGCCGACGTGATCGATTATGTGAAGCTCATCGTGAACGGCGTCGTCATTCGTGACCTCACGCCCGCCGAATTCGTGAAGCTCGCACAAGCCAATTTCGGCGGCGTCGCTGTCACCGACCACATCCCCATCTTCTTTTCCGATCCTACCCGTGCAACGGTCATCGGCGAAGAGGCCACCGCTTGGGACATGTTCGGTCAAAACAGCTTCGTCATCGAGATTAAGCTCAAGAGCGGAACCACGAACCCGCAAGTCACCACACAGGCCACGTTCGACTTCTCCCGCAACCTCGCGAACGGTAAACCATTCCTGAATATTGTGAAGCAGCACTCGCTGACTTACAACGCCCCACAAGGCGAGTTCGACATCGTCAACTTGCCGGTCGAGTTGCCGATCCAGCGCTTGCACATCACCCCGAGCACCGGGACCGTGAGCGACTGTGAAGTTTCCGCCGATGGCGAAACCGTCTTCGAAGCCAGCAAGGCCGAGAACGACGCGCTCCACGCCGACTACGGCATCGACAGCCCCTTCGGCTTCTCGGTGATCTTCGACTACGAGCAACAATTCACCAGCCCGCTCAAGGTGCAGCGTGAAATGAACCTCAAACCGAAGTTCTCAGCTGCCAACAACGCGAGCATCGTCCTGGAGCGCATCGCCCGGGGTTACGCTTAAAAATTGTTTGTTTAGGTTGTTTTGAGCCCGCCTCACCGCTCCAGGGGGGCGGGCTTTTTTCTAACCGGCAAACTTAACCAGCCTTCAAAAAATGGATTTAACAAGCTACACTTATCCCGGCCTCGATCTCTCACAACCGACCGGCAAGCCTCAAAACGAGTCCGGGGGATTCCTCGGAGACGACGGCTTTTTATCAAAGGCCGGTGAAACCGCGCTAGATATCGTCGGCCTCTACGGTCAATACGACTTGGAGAAACGAAAGATCGAGACAGCCGGATCGAATAAGAATCCGGAAATCGCAGCCAGCCAGGCCCGCGCCGGTGTCGTCCCTCAGTTCATCGTCGATAACCGTGTCCCGCTCTACATCGTCGGAGGTATTGCCGCAGTCGGAGTGATCGCCGCTATAACCATTACCGCAAGCCGGAGGAAATAAGCCGTGTTTCCTTTTTCCAGCGCAGCATCCGGTCTCGGTTTTGGAGGCGGTCCCGCCGTTGCCAGTTCGGGCGGTCCGTTCGCAGTTGGCGATACAAATTTCGGAGGCGTGGACAGGGGAACCCTTGATCAAAAAACCGCGCTCATAATCAGCGCCGGGATCATCACCGCCGTTGTCATCTACGGCATCACAAAACGATAAAATGGGATTATTTGGAGGCAGTTCAGATTCGGAAACGAATCAAACCAATACGCAGAAAGACAACTCTGCATTGCTGGAAGGGTCCGGCCTCAACGTCACGGACGGAGCTTCGGGAGCCCGGGGCGAGGCGATATCTATTCTTGGTAATAAGAACCGCACTTCAATGCTTCGCCAGGAAGGTTTCAATTTCGGGGGTGCGCGTAAGACCTTAATCGAACCCGGCACGGCTTTAATGATGGTCGGCGGGGTAGTCCTCTCAGTTTACCTCTATTCGAAAAAATGACATGCCGAGACTTAGCGCCACAGAAGCTAGAAGCCTTGGACCTTCCTATTACGAAGTCCCAGGGAGCTACCAAGTCGACCGACGCGGTCGGGGGACTCGGAGATATGAAAAACTACCGAAGCAAAAAAATAAAATGAGCGGTCCTAGCACAGTAACAAAAGACAATTCCGCAGTCGTTGAAGATACTGGAATCAATGCTAGCGACAGCTCGACCGCTCTTCGGGATGAAGCTTTGCTAGCCGGTGGTAACGCCGCTCAGAATAATCTCTTTGGTGTTGGTGGAGACTTTGAGGCAGGGAACGAAAATACCTTCAACATCGAAAGCGCCGACGCTGAAAACGCCCGTCAAGTTGCCGAAGGTGCTTTTGCCCTGGGAGAAGATGCTTTTGATCTTGGCCGCGCTACGGTTCAAGACGCGCTCGATGCAAATCGTTTCGTTTCCGAAGGCGCCTTCGATCTGGCAGACGAGGCAAACTATCGATCCGTTGAAGCAGTGCGGGATACTGCTGAACGCTCAATAAATTTAGCCGAAAGGCTCAACTTGGACAGCTTGAATGCAAATGCCGAAGTCACCGAAGGCGCATTCAACTTTGCCGATGAAGTGAACTATCGTGCTCTTTCTGAAATTGGAGAGACCAACGATACTTTAGCCGGGACGCTCAACGATGCATTCGACTTCGCTCGCACATCTCAAGATGCAGCAAATCAAGCCTCGCAGAATGCAAACACCGTGCTCGCGAATAAGAGCCAGGATGCACCAAGCGCCATTTCCGAAAAGCAGCAAAAAAATGTTTTGATCGGCCTCGGAATCATCGCCGGAGCAATCGTCTTTTCACGTCTTAAAAGTGCCTAACTATGCAAGAGCTTAAAAATTCACGGACCGCCATCGAGCGCGTTCTCGAAATTCCAGCCAAGAACGAGAGCGTTCCAGGTACGCAACAACTCGACGTTGAGGCGACCGCCTTTTACCTGATCGACTGCACTGGCGAAGTCGAAATCCGGACCGACGAAAACAGCTTTAAAACCTACCGCAAATCCACCGGCGAAGAATTCCCCCAAGAACAAACTTTCCAACGCCTGGAGTTTCGCAACCAAGGCAGCTCCCCTGTCTCCGTCCGCGTCTGGGCCGGTTGGGGTAGATACATCGACCGTCGCTTCGAAATGGTCGAAGCGGTTACCAAGGCTCGCGGCTTTTCTGAATGGCCCGGGGGCGCGCAGGAAGTCCCGGCCAATAGCTCTATCGACCTCCCCGCACAGCTCGGAGGCGGCGTTATTTCCCGCAAGTCGGTCCTCATTACAAATCTTGATCCAAACGAAAAGCTACGCCTAGAAGATGCCGACAATAACACCTTCCTGACGATCTTCCCGAATACCTCTGTCACGCTCCCCATTTCGGATACCTTCTCGATCCATAACGACACCGGAGAAGCTGTTTCCGTGAACATCGGAGAAATCGTTTATGTAGAAGGCAACTTAATCACAACCGCTTCTTAAATGTGTTCGAAGTTGGCAACATACAATCAAAGCCAGTCCCTAACCTTTACCTGGTTACCGCTCCACCGCTTCGGACTTACAACAACCCCGCGATACTGGGGTCGAGTTTGTCCGGCGCTGCTTATGAGCAGATTACGGTCAACGGACAGGCACCAGACCTGGAAGCTGCAACAATGGATTCGGGCCTTTCTCAAGCTTCCTACGTTTCAACGATTCTTGAAGGTGCCGGGAATGATGAACTCGCTCAACTTTCCTCTGCTCTCTTTGGGGCAAATTATAATCAAACTGTTATCACGGGTGACGAACCGGATCCGGAAGCCGCAGCACTTGAAAGCAGGCTTACTTTCGCAGAATACACGCAAGTTATTTTCAACTCAACCGCTGCTCCACTTGAACCGGCCAGCATGGACTCTGGCTTAATTGAATCGAATTATGTTACTCCATAGCACTGCAAAAGTTATTTTTGAAACTGAAATCCTGGACGCAAATACCGGGATTACGGTAAAGCGAAACGTACCAAAACCAAACCTCTTGCTTGATTCCGGACTAGACGGGATAGCGGAGCGTAGTTGGTGGACTAGTTTCTCAAATTGCGTCCTAGGCACTGGCACGACACCTACGAAGAGAGACTCTGGATCTGTAACCGTCAGTATTTCTTCAGAAACGGCTACAGCCTCCGCCAATTTCTTTGAAGCTGGAGATGTTGGACGATTACTGAAACTCGACTCAGGTCAGGAGGTTTATATTACAGCATACACTTCGGAAACAGTTGTTTCGGTGGCCGGTGCAACTGACGACACCGCAAGTGAATTTACTGTTTGGTACGTAAACGAGAGTGGGCACCAGAATGAAGTCAACAGGACTTCAACTCTCAGTACCGACACCGGCGACAATGCGAGCACTTGGGACGGGACAACCATTGAACACAAGCGAACCTTTATTTTTGGCGTAGAAGGCAGCGCCAGAACATACCGCGAAATTGGCTGGAGTCACACCGGTGCAGCGGGTAATAATTTACTAGGTCGTGCACTTATTCCAGGCGGCGGGGATTCTATTTCCGCAGGGCAACAATACAAAGTCACAGTAAGACTACAAGTGACGCTCTCCCCGGTCTCACAAACTGCAGTTGCAAGCGTTGGCTCGGGCGGTTGGGACACAGCAGGAACAACTATTCTTTGCGGACTCAACGGAGCTTTTCGAGGTTTCTCATCAGGCGGGATCTTTGCAGTCGGCGATGGGTCAGAAATCTTTGAGCCGCACCAAGTAAAATCGATTTATCTCAGTACCTCTGACGATGCGTTGCCTTCCGCTCCGTCGGAAAACCAAATTACAATTTCCGGTTCACCGTTCGGTATGACTCCGGACACTTA
This sequence comes from Coraliomargarita sinensis, assembly GCF_003185655.1. Taxonomy (NCBI): domain Bacteria; kingdom Pseudomonadati; phylum Verrucomicrobiota; class Opitutia; order Puniceicoccales; family Coraliomargaritaceae; genus Coraliomargarita; species Coraliomargarita sinensis. The sequence continues at coordinate 463,449 of NZ_QHJQ01000003.1, forward strand.
TGTCGCAGGTTCACGCGAAAAAATCTATAGAATCACACTTGCGACGACTCAGGCAAACAACACCTGGAAAGAGGTAGGGATTGGGCAAGGCAACCCGCTCAAGAGACGTTGGGCTTTACGGTTCGACACGCCTCAAACCAAAGACTCCGACCACACACTAGAACTTGTATTCCGCCAAACTTGGGGCCGATCACTAATTAACTAATTCAGCTATGGGTTATACCGCCAAACAGAAATCTTACATCGCCGAATTTGAGGCAAACTGGAAAGGCCACTTCGGCCCGTCCTCAAGTTGGGATTTATACAAAAAAGAGGCCTACAACAATGCCTTGGCCAAATACATCTCGGCCAACCCGCAAATTTTCTCGCCCGAGCAAATTGACGTGGCCCGCGAAGTCGAAGCGACACCATTTCGCGATCTCGAAACTTTCAAACTAGGCGATGCCGTCAGCGTCTTCTTTTCCGAAGCAGGCAACCAGGCCGAGCGCATCAATCCCTTTTCCGGGATAAACCGCACCGCGCTCTGGATCGTCGCAGGCCTCGCCATCGTCACCGTTTCCGCCGTCGTGGCCTACAAGGCTACGCCAAAAGTTCCCGTCAAAAAATAACACCATGAAACCAGCAACCCGCATCCGATTCACCCGCAACGAAGCAAAGCCCGTGACCGACGCATCCGGCACCGAGTTCGATCCGGCCTGCCACGTCGCGCCCGACGACTTTACCAACGCCGGTCTATTTCGTCTTAAGCCTGGAAAACGTCGCAGCTGATCTATGCCCAACAATGACGCTATTCGCATCACCTTCGGAACCATCGGCACCGCCTCCAGCTTTGTCCTGGCTAATGCCGAAACCGCTGCCGCCATCTTCGCCGGTGTAGCAACGGGCATTTATATGCTCACCTCGACCTGGATCAAAATCCGAAAACCCAAAAAATAAAACCGTAATGAAAAAAGTCATCCTCTTACCACTGTTAGCCGCCTTCGTTTGCTTCTCGGGCTGTTCCAATCTACAAACTGCAGTCGAAACACCAGACGCGAAAGTAACGCTTAGCGAATCACACGTTGCCACGCCTACCGGCTTGAAACGTCAAAACGAGATGGAGCCCGGCACGTACGCCCAAAATCAAGTGATCGAGGCTGGAACTTATCTCCGATCCGAGCTTGAAGAATTCGCACCCGGCCCGCTCCCTGAGTCGGTCGCAATTCAACCAGGGCAAAGCCCTTCCATGCTTGAACAAATCTTGAGCGCGGCCGGTGGACTCGCGTCGACCGTCCCCGGTGGGCAGCCGTTTGGGGTGGCCCTGCTAGGTCTGGCCGGAATAGGGAAAATCTGGCGGGATAGGCGAAAGATCAAGGATCTCGACCGGGGAGCGAAAACCCTTAGCGCGTCCGTGGATTCGATTAAAGACGTGTTCGCATCCCTTCCCGATAGAGAACTTGGCCGGAAGCTCGAAAGTGAGTTAGACAAGCATATTTCGCAAAACGCGGGCCGTTTGAAAGCTGGCCGCGATCTGATCGACGCCATCCTTTCCGAAATGGCAACTCCCACGAAACAAAGGATCGATTAATGCCAGCGAAAAAGAAGACAGCTCGCCGTCGACCAGCGAAGAAAAAAGGCAAATCCCGTTGCGCGGTTGCACTCGGCCGAAAAGGCGGTATCGCTAGTGCTAGGAAACGCAAAGAAGCCCGTCGCGGAAAACGCAAAAAAAACAAAAAGCGGGCGAAAAGCGGTCTCCAAAAGCTATTCGACCTTTAATCATTAGGGCTGTCGGTCCCTTTGTAATCATCAGGTCGTCGGTTCGATCCCGACAGGTGGCTCCATTTTAGGGTCTACACCAAAGTTTGGGGACCGGAGCATTTCCTTTCTATTTTCGTGGTTCATCTTTAACCGCACTGGGCGATGACTCTGAGTCGGTAGTTATCAAAGTTTTTGAAGCCGTATGCGCGTCTTTGTATAAGTTTCATTTTTCTGTGGAAGCCTTCGGTGACGGCGTTGTTTTTGGAGAATCG